>CADACE010000001.1 GCA_902786265.1 uncultured Chloroflexota bacterium
TAATCGGAAATATAATCATTTCCCTATGCGCCCTTTAGGCTGGTTATCTCCTGCTTCTTTTTTACAGAATTTTGTAACTAATCATCGGTAAACCTACATCTTCTTCTGCTGATTGTATTCTCGGGAACTGTTACATGAGGCGCTTGAGCCGAATGGAACTGCGAAAAATCCCGCTCCGTAAGGTACAGACTTCATCCGGTCGGATTCAAAGCGGGAGCTCAGACACCATATCTTCAGGAAACAGGCGCCTATTCTGCGATCGTGAGTGGGACACCGGCACCTGATACAAGTGTCCCTGCTTCGCGACGGTACACATTGTATCAGGTGCCGATGTCCCTTCGGGTAATGGAACGCGCTCACAGGTGACGGTTCCGCGGGAAATATCCAGGTGCCGGCGGGATCGTTTCTCACCGGCGCGTGTCAGCGTGTCCGGGAGAAATGATCCCGCCGGCGCCGCCGCCCATGCAGGGAAAGAAGCATCAGAATCAGCGCCGAACAACAGTGCAGTTCTGCTGTGCTCCCTTCGCTGCATCATGCTTCTGACCAGGTTGTGCTTCACTCAAGGAAAAAACGTAGTGGTACAACAGCACCTGATACAGGTGTACCGATACCGGTACACCTGTATCAGGTGCTGTTGTACCACATAGAAGGATCTGTACGCGGGGAAGCAAGGCGCACGGATGACAGGTCCGCGGACTTAACCACAGCGCCGAACGTCCCAAACGCGCACGTGAACCTGTCCTCCGGGCTCAGAGATGAGCGCTTTGGAAAAAGACCTGACGCTCAAAGCATCAGTCTCAATCGGGAACCGCCGCACTGTTTTTATAATGTGATTTCAAGCGCTATCCGATTGCCGGCAAAAACCTTTACCCTTAGCCAAATTTTCGATTCTCATCGCCCTCGCCAAAAATCGTCGGAATTAATTCTCCGCAATATCCGCCGCTGATCCCCTCCAATAAATCATCGGGAAGATCAAGCTTTTCTTCCCTGCAAAAATTGATCAGGGCTTCCGCGCTCCCGTCCAAACCGCGCAGTTTTCCTTTCTGCGCTTCCGTCAAATTGTCAAACCATTCTTTTTCCATTTTTCTCCCTTCATTGCTGATCCCTGATTTCAGGTATCTGATTCCGTTCGCCGATCAATCCCCGTTTTCCAACACAGACAGGGCTTCTTCCAAACCCTGGTCGGCGGCGAGACGGATCCATTTCATCGCCTCGTCCGTATTCTTTTCCACACCTGTCCCGTTTTTATAACACAGGCCCAGCTCAAACTGCGCAAGAGAGAAGCCCTGTTCAGCGGAAAGACGGAACCATTTCACCGCTTCTTCCCAATCCTGTTCCACACCGGTTCCGTTTTTATAGAAGACACCGAGACTGTATTGGGAGGCATATAATTCCTGTTCCGCGGCAAGCCGGTACCACTTTTCGGCTTCTTCATAATTCTGTTCAACGCCATACCCGTTTTCATAGCAGTCAGCGAGATTATTCTGTCCGAAAACATTTCCCTGCTCTGCGGCAAGCCGGTACCACTTTACAGCTTCCTCATTATTCTGTTCTCCGCCCAGGACCTGAAGACAATAAGCGGTATAGACCTGAGCATCGGCATCACCCTGTTCCGCAGCCTGGCGGTACCATTTCAGCGCTTCTCCAATATTCTGCTCCGCACCGGAACCGTATAAATAACACCGGCCGGCATTCATTTGTCCGCGGATATCTCCCTGCTCTGCGGCAAGCAGGTACCACTTCAGCGCTTCTTCTGAATTCTGATCGACACCGTGCCCCGTTTCATAGCAATAGCCGAGATTATTCTGCGCAAGAGGCTCTCCCTGACCGGCAGCAAGCCGATACAGTCTGACAGCCTCTTCATGATCCTGCTCAACACCTTTTCCTTCATCATAACAGAAACCGAGCCCGGTAATCCCTTTGGGATTTCCCTGATCCGCGGAAAGGCGGAACCATTTTATTGCTTCTTCCGGATCTGCCGGAACGGCAAGGCCGTAATAATACAGCCTTCCCAGGTAAAACTGCGCGTCCGGATCCCCGGCTTCAGCAGCCGGCCGGAGATATTCCAGGGCCTTTTCATATTCTTTCTGCTTCATCGATTCCGCGCCGAGAACGGCAAGTTCCGCGGCGGATTTTTCCTGTGAAAATGCCGCGGAAGTCAGCATAAGGATCAGAATAAATACCAATACAAAGCTCGTCAGGATGTTTTTGCTGTTTGAGATGTTTTTCATTTGATTCTCCGTTTGTCAAGGGATGAAGGGACGGCAGAGATCAGAAAAGCAGAAACTGACCCGGACTTGACACCCGGTCAATGCTGATCTGTCTGAAAATACTCATTTTTCCCCGCTGCGATCAGCAGCGTACAGTGAGCAACTGTAATTATTAATATATATATTAAAGCAATCAAAATAAAATGTCAAGCCAATTTTTCCGGGGATTCCCGGCTGACAACCTTGTTAGTTGTAAAGTAAGCAGAAAGCATGGACCCTGACATATTTTTTTAGCCTTCGTGAGGGAGTGCTGCTGCGCAGCAGGCGCGGGGCGGGCGTCAGCTGCCTGCCAAAGTGATGGCCCGCGCCTTGTATTTCTTTGCCGGAGCGCGCGTTCTTCCGCGTGGTTGGGGCAGATGAAATCCACTGACACTGCCATGGAAAATACTCCTGAGCTCTCATGCGATGATATAAGCAGAATATACAGCTTTTTTTCAGGAAGCATGGATCCTGGCATAATATATCTGCCTTCGTGAGGGAGTGCTGCTGCGCAGCAGGCGCGGAGCGGGCGTCAGCTGAGAGCCAAAGTAATGACCCGCGCCTTGTATTTCTTTGCCGGGGCGATGGGCACCTTATTCAACAACCCCACGGACTCCGGCCAATGACCATGAAAACAATTTTTCCTGTTTCTGCATTCCGGATTTTAAACTCTTTTGCAGGTCCGGCCGGGAAAAATACATTATAATTATAAAAGTGCTTGTTATGTAGAACAAACCCGCTGGAGCGGGAAAAGCAGCGCTGAAGTCAGGAAAAAATGTACGAAAGACCCGAAAAAAGACAGGATCATGGGAAGCAGGCGGTCCCGGAGATCCGCGGCCAACAGGGAGCGGATCCGGGAGATATCGGCAATGAGGCGCTGACGCATTACCTTGAAAACGAGATCAAACCTCTCAATCCCCGTAAAAAGAAAGGCAAGCCGGACCCTGAGAAGGCTGCAGGAACGGTCCTGTCACTGATCAATGAGATCGCGGCCAAAGATCCCGATGCAGGTTCCGAAATCAAGGAAAATATTAAAGAGGGAAGCGAGAACGTTCCTGAGGATATCGCCATGGAAGGACTTTCAGGGTATTACCTGAACGACCTGAACAGGCATCCCCCAAAAACGAGGAAAGCGAAAAAGAAGAATAAAGATTCAGGGAACATCATGAATGATGACCTGATAAGCGAGAAAAGCGATGAGAAGGAACCGGACCTTCTCAGCATCGGGAACAGAAGAAGCTCACTTTCAATGAAGAACGAAATCCGCAATGATCTGTCCGAAAGCAAGGAAAATATAAAAGAGGTGATCGAGGCTGTTCCTGAGGATATCGCCGCAGAAGGACTTTCAGGTTATTACCTGAACGACCTGAACAGGCATCCACCAAAAACGAGGAAGGCGAAAAAGAAGAATAAGGATTCAGGGAACATCATGAATGATGACCTGATCAGTGAGAAAAGCGGCCAAAAAGAACCGGACCTTCTCAGCATCAGGAACAGAAGAAACTCACTTTCCATGCAGAACAGGATCGGAGACGATCAGTCCGAAATCAGCGATCTCGAAGAGGCCGGGAATGATATGGAGCCTGTCGACGGCTGGGATTTTGCCGCGCAAAAAATGGAGCCGCGGACGAAGCCGACCTTCAAAAAAAAGCTGTTCAGTGCGGCAGCCTATTACGGCGGGAAAACCATCGGGAAAATCGGGGGGATCATCGCCAACATTCTCAATTTCATGACCTTTGGGGTAATCTCCGGCATCAACTCCTGGAAGGCCTTATGGAAAAGCACTTTCTCGAGAAAACGGGATTACCAGCGGACAAGGAACCGGAAAGCCATTCCCGGTTGGGACGGGGCTCAGTTTGAAAACAGGTCAAAACAACAAGTCGACATCGACTTCCGCCGCGTACCGGATATCTGGGCTTATCCCATCGCCGAAGATCCGATGGACGCGGAAGGAAAGGAGAAACCGCCGGTCATTTCCGCCAACATCAGCCAGGTATCTAAAGACCTGACCGTAAATAGTGATGAAGAGACCGGACATTCCGGTATCGGCATCGAATTTAACCGCAAAAACCCCCGGACCGGAGAGTTGGAACGCTACGGACTGCGCTATGGCTATTACCTGGGCGGAGGAATGACATCGTTATCTGCGGATGCAGTCAGCAATTACAACAAAGCAAACTATCCCGGGCAGCTGAGGAATGAAATGAAAGACGCGTATTCGGCCAGCCGCCGCTTCAAAGTCAGCGCGCAGCAGGTCAATGCTGTCCTGAATGCTTCGGAAAAATATCCGGATAAAGGCTATAATCCCTACACACGCAACTGCACTACATTCGTCAGGGACATGATCGTGGATGCCGCGAATATCAAAGCGGCTGCACCCATTTTTGAAAAGGCAGATGTTCACATGCCCGTATCCGTGGATATGAAGATGTTCGGCGCAGGTGCCATGGCTCCCCTTTTTAAAGCGGAAATGGAAAACACCATGGATAAGCTGGCCCACAGGGATGACATGAATTACCAGGGGTTCGGCAATAAGATGGTCACGAAAGAGGATTATGACCGCTACAAGAAATCGCTGAAGCTTTTCACCCTGAGACCCTCTAAAGCCCATTCCCCAAACGCATCCGCTGAAAACATCCGGCGACTGGAAGGACCCGGCACCGGAGAGATCAACGTTTTTCCCTCGACAATAAAAAATGCGGAAGGCAGTGAATTGAACGGTACAGATAAAAGTGAATTGAACCAAAGCCTGATGGGCAGCGGCATGTACATCAAAAATTTGCTTACTCAGATCACACCAGAGGAAGATTTCGGAGAAGGGAAGATTCCCGATGAACTTCAAAGGATCATCAGCAATCTGGAGAGGCTCTATATGCCGATGCTGGGCTTACTGGCCCGGGATAAGGATCTGATCAACATCTCGAAAAAAGAAATCCGCACTGTGCGCACATCTTTATCCGGTTATATTTCGGATCTGAATAAACTGTTGTTCAAATACTACAAGAATGACCGCCGTCTTCATGATCCTGTTCTCAATACGATTTCAACCCTGAATCAGCTCATTTACTGGCTTGATGTCAGCTGGCGGAAGAAAAGCGAAGAGGAAGTATCGGAAATGGACAAATCGGATAAAGACCTTGGCGACATCCGGGATAAATTCAAAAACGGGCTTTATAACTTTACGGTAAATGAAAAAAAAATCATCATGTCTCCTTCCCGTTATGAATCCTTTCTGCAGATCTACAAGACACCGAAAGCCGCACTTGATAAATGCATCAGATATCTCGAACTGTCTGATATGGAAGAATGGGAGCGGAGCGATGCTGAACAGAAAGAGTTTGAAAAGCTAAAGCGTGTCTGGGATCTTTCCGAAAGTTTTGAAAAATCCCACAATTATATGCTGGAGAAAGAAGAATACAGCCAGCAGGATGTGGACTACGTTTTCTCCCTCGAGAAAAAAGAACGGAATATAGAAGGCCTGGATGATAAGTTTCTTCAAACCGGAGTATTTTCGGGTGTGGGACATTCAGCATCAGATACCTATAAAATGCTGATCATGCAGAAGATATTCGGTGGAATGAAAAACCGTTTTGAGGCGGCCAATAAAGGTGAACGGGACAACATGCAGGTCCTTGAATGGCTGGGGGAGGATTCCCTCAACTGCATCAATCAGAGCCCGAATCAGATGAAGATGATCATACGGGGCATCAAGCGGTCCCTGAAGGATCCTGATGAGAAAACCGTACGGGGCAAGGTGTTTGACCTGCTGGAAAACTGGTTCCGCAGGAGCCTGAGCACCTTGCTGAAAGACAGGAATATTGCGGATATCAGGAAAGGCCTGGAGGATGCCGGAAGCCCGTTATGCCGGAAGATCGAAAGCATGACAACTTCCGTCCTGAACGAAGCGGACAAAGCTCCGCTCAATGGGAAGCAGGAAAGAATCAGAAATTGAGCCGCGGAGCGGCGGGAATAAGATATCAGGGATCAGGTGTCAGGTATCAGGGATTAGGGATCAGGGACGGGTCAGTAAACATCCCTATGCCCCCATTTTTACCGGTTTTTCTTCCGCGTCCCTGCACAGCACTCTGTCCGGCCGGTTTTTTCTGTATTGTCAATGTTCTTTCTCCGGTTTTTCTGCCGCGTTTTTCTCCGTCATGTATTAATGCAGTCTCATATTGAATCGAACGATAAGAATCGGATGAAATCTTTCGTTTTGATTAAAAAAATTGATAAATTGCCCTGCCAATCTATTATGAGACTATAAAAGCACTGCTTATTATGGTATAATCATTTATACTCTTGCTTCTGAATATGGGCGGTCCATATGGAAAAGAACCTGCGGGGGAGTGATAAGTGCTATGAAAAAAAACTGGATCATTGTTGTCAACGTGCTCATTATGATCATACTGCTGACCTTTGTGGTCCTTTATTCCAATTCCGAGAGCAGAAAGACAACCCAAAGGCAGATAGAGCATTTTGAAAACACCACGATCACAATGGAGCATGTCACCGAAAATTATCTGGAAGGTGAACAGCGGATCTGCGATGTGTGGGCCCACTATATCAACAGCACGGACATGACCATTGAAGATGCCGTCTCCTTCATCCGGATCTCTCATGTACTGCCGAATGCTTCCGCGCATATTGTGTACCGGGATACACTGTCCGGTCTGTCTACGAGAGCAAAGCATAAGGGCTCAGATGATTACACCGTCACCTATGCACGGACAGGTCTTTTGGATGATATCAGCTGGATTCATGAAACAGGCGAGGCCGTAAACATTTCCCGTGCCTATACGAATCCGGTCAACGGTGAACAGTCCCTTGCCTTCTGCAATATTGTTACGCTTCATGATTCGCAGACCGATGAACCCCGGGATGCCATATTGCTGCGTGTGCTGCCGCTGTCCGAGCTGGAAGAGAGATGGGTCTTCCCGCAGGAAGAGTTTGAAAATGCAGAGCCTTCAATAATTGACACAGACGGCGATTACATCATCAAAGGACATTCCTTCAAAAATTCCAATTTCTTTGAGTTTTTCAGGTCTTACAACGCCACAGATACTTCCACCACGAAAGAGCTTTTTGACAAAATCATTTCGACATCCGGCTCCATAAACATGTTCAACTCCCGCGGTGAGGAATGTATACTCGCCTATACCCCGATTGATGTGACAGACGGATGGTCATTCCTCAGCTTTATGCCTATAAAGGATCTGAACGTAAATACTCAAAACTGGCTGCTGATCGGTTTTGTTTCCGCAGGGCTTCTGATCCTGTTCGTATTTGATTTATTTGTCATGCTTTATTTCAATAAGAGGCTCCAGTCGGCGGCCAAAGAAGCGGAGTCAGCAAACAAAGCGAAAACCGATTTTCTCTCTACGATGTCTCATGATATCCGCACACCAATGAACGCGATCATCGGCTTAACAACGATCGCGAAAAAGAACCTTGATGATCCGGTATCGGTAGGAGAAAACCTGAGGAAGATATCGATGGCCAGCAACCATTTGCTCACCCTGATCAATGATATTCTGGATATCTCCAAGGTCGAGAGCGGAAAACTGAACCTCAGCCCGCTGACATTCTCCATTGCTGAGACGGTGGAAAATCTCGTGAACCTGTCACAGCCGATGGTCAAGGAAAAGAATATCGAGTTCAATTTCCGCGTCGGCCGGATGGATACAGAGTATTTGTACGCCGACCAGCTTCGCCTGAATCAGATCTATATCAACATCCTTTCCAATGCCATCAAATACACGGAGCCCGGCGGACGTGTCAGCGTAGACATTTTCGAAGAGGAAAGCCCGAAACCCGGCTCTGTGCGGCTGACCTACAGGGTCTCTGATACCGGCATCGGCATGAGTCCGGAGTTTATGGCACACATGTATCAGCCATTCTCGCGCCAGACAGACAGCCGGGTGAACAGCATCCAGGGTACCGGACTCGGACTTGCCATCACAAAGCAGATGGTCGATCTGATGGGAGGTACCATCGACTGCCAGAGTGAGCAGGGGAAAGGGACGACCTTTACCGTAATCCTGGACCTTCCCATCGCGGACCGGCAGAGGGACGATATGGTGCTTGATCCGATGGATGTCCTGGTCGTCGATGACGATGAGATCCTTCTGGATACGGCGGTTGACGCACTGGAGTCTCTCGGCGTAACAGCCGACCGCGCCAGGAGCGGACTGGAAGCCCTCAGCATGATCCAACAGCGGCATCAAACAGGAAAGGATTACAGTATCGTGATCCTTGATTGGAAGATGCCGGATCTCGACGGGATCGAAACGGTCCACCGGATCCGTGAGGAAGCGGGGGCGAACACTCCCATTTTGCTGGTTTCCGCTTATGACCTGTCGGATATTGAGGATATGGCGAAGGAAGCCGGGGCTAACGGTTTTGTCAGCAAGCCGCTGTTCCGCTCCAAGCTGTATGATAAAATTAATATGCTCCTCGGGAGCGAAGCAAAGTCTGTTGAGCCGGAGAATGATTATTCCGACCTGGAGGGTATGAACATTCTCATCGCGGAGGACAATGATGTCAACTGGGAGATCATATCCTACATGCTCGATATGTTGGGAATCACGTCGGAACGCGCCGAAAACGGACGCATCTGCGTGGACAAAATGAGTAAGGCGGCAAAAGGTAGTTTTGACCTTATTTTTATGGATATACAAATGCCGGAGATGAACGGGCTTGAGGCCACAAGGAATATCCGCAAACTGGATGATCCGTGGGCGTCTTCCATCCCGATCATCGCCATGA
This sequence comes from uncultured Chloroflexota bacterium, assembly GCA_902786265.1. GTDB lineage: Bacteria > Chloroflexota > Anaerolineae > Anaerolineales > Anaerolineaceae > Flexilinea. Next base: position 9,015 of record CADACE010000001.1, read on the forward strand.
CGGCGGACGCGTTTTCGGAAAATGTCACAGAGTGTCTGGAGGCAGGCATGAACGGACATATCGCGAAACCAATCGATATTAAACTTGTCATCAAAGAGATTCGAAGAATCAGGAAGGAGAGATCATGAAAAAACTGCTTTATATTGTTCTGGTCATCTGTACGCTTGTCTCACTGGCAGCCTGCGGCGGCAAACCAAAGGAAGAAGCCGCCACTACAACCGCAGCCGGATTTAAGCCGGCTCTCGACACCAAGAAAAGCTGCAAGATCACTGTAGCCGGAAGCTATGATAACTTTGAGGCGTTGGAGGCCGAATTTGACCGGTTCAACGAAATATATCCGAATGTGCAGCTGAGCTATGTAAAGCTCGATGACTATAACAACGTGCTGGCCACGGCACTGGAAAGCAATGAAAAGCCCAACATTTTCTTTTCCTACACATGGATGATCGGGAATGAACAATATGAGCCGGTAGTTGCCAATATGGAGAATCTTTCGGATCCTGCCATTGGATTGAATCTGGATTCCATCCGCCCCGGTCTGATCAACCGCAATGCAGATGGCAGTGTGCTGCTGGTGCCGGTTTTCTCCAGAACCTATGGCATGCTGGTGAACAACGATCTGTTCAAAAAGGAAGGTCTCAGCGTCCCGACTACATTGACAGAGCTGATGTCCGTAATTGATGCGTTCCGCGGCAAGGGTTACGCTAATCCCATGATGGGCTACAGCATCAAATCAACCACCAGCACCCTCATGAATACGATCGCTTATCCGCTGTTTGTAGCCACACTTTCCGAAAATCCGGAAGCGCTTGCGCTGGCCAACGCCCTGGATCCCGCTGCGGGAGAATCCATGCGTCCGGCATTGGAAACGATGGAACGGCTGATCCGGGATGCCTCAATCGACCTGGATGAGTGTGACAAGATCGAAGACAACTATACCAAGGTCATCCTGCGCTTCTTTGAAGGCGATGTACCTATGATGGTCTGTACCGCGGATACCGTTTCCGGAACCAAAAAACGGGAGAGTCAGTCTGAGGCGTTCACCAAGACTCCTTTCAATTACACATTTTCACCGATTCCTATGACAGACAAGGGCGGATATTTTATCGACAGTCCTTCCATCGAGTTCTCCGTTAACAAGAACTGCAATGATCTGGATATGACAAACGAATTTATGCGGTTCCTGATCACAAGTGAAGAACTGAACAGGATGGCTTCAGTGAAGCGTCTGGTAACGCCCACCACGGATCTGTCCCTTGATTCGGTTTACGCGCCTTTTGCCCAGGTACCCGCAGACCGTATCATATCCCCGGAAGTACTTGGCATCACGGATCAGCTCACGGTCCAGATCCGACAGGCTGCGCACCAGGTCGGAAGAGGTGAACTCACCGTGGATGAAGCCGTCGCAATGTACGGAAGCTTTAAGTAAAAACGTCGCTGCTTTCGTCTGCGTCTCTTGTCAGACTCGGCGAAATGTGCGGTGAAACGAATAACACAGGGCTGTCGCAAAAGTGCGGCAGCCCTTTTTCATAGTGGAGACGAGCCTGTTGAAAATAAGCGGCAGGGGACTGAATGATGATGCTTATCTTCTGAAGGCGCAATCGGTTTTCGGGCACACTTCGCAGCCCTGAAGATGGCAGCTGCTGTTTGTTGTGCTGATGCCTATTATGGCGGTGACGGATTTGATGGGGACCATCAGACCGGAGTCGGTGACCGTCAGGCCGATATTTTTCTGAGCTTTGAGGAGATAGAGGAAATCCCGCTGGCAGTCCAGGGAAAGGTCGCCGTAGCCGGGACTGAAGCGTGGACGGAGATACAGCCCTTCTGCTTCCGCTTCCCGGCGCAGCTTGTCATTCTCCGCGTCGCAGAATGCCTCAATGACCGCAGCGGCGGCAGCCTGCATCACGGCACCTTTCGCGGTATCCATCAGGGAAGCCCGCCTGATGAGCGTATCCACCGCGATCCCGAGCGTCGCGGCAAAGAGGTACACTTCCCCGCAGCCGGCCAGGTTCCGCTGCAGCGAGCGGCTCTTCAGCCGCAGGGATGCCACCTGAAAGGTATCATCCCCCGTAAAATTGAGCGGAAACCGTTCATGGATGGACCTCGGCACCGCCGCAGCTTCGACTTCCGCGATGCATTCTTCGATCATCGCCTCAACGGTGCTGTCCGGCTGTGTTCCCCGATAGCCCAGGTAGCGTGCCGCCTCCCACGGATTGGTGTGCGGATGTTCGGTGGCCGGCGGCGCATCATGAGTGCAGTTCTGCTGTGCCGGCTCATTTACCGTATCAGCGCTGACCTCATGTGCTTCGTTAACTTCACTCTTCACACTTCACTCTTCACACTTATTCAAAGTATTTCCGAAAGATTTTCTTTGATCTTCGCAGCGACGTCCGGCTTATTCATGGAATAGACATGGATCCCCTTGACCCCGTTGGCGACCAGGTCGATGATCTGCTCCGTGGCATAGGCGATGCCCGCCTGTTTCATGGCTTTCGGATTATCACCGAATTTGTCCGCGATGGAAAGGAACCGCGCCGGGAAGACCGTACCGGACAGCTTGATGGCCTTTTCGATCTGGCTTTTCTGTGTGATGGGCATGATGCCCGCCAGCACCGGGATGGTGATACCGATCTCGCGGATGCGGTACAGGAAAGAATAAAGAATGCTGTTGTCAAAAAACATCTGCGTCGTCAAAAATTCACAGCCCGCGTCCTGCTTGAGCTTGAGATTTTCCATATCCTTCTGTTTGGAAGGCGCTTCCGGATGTCCTTCCGGATAGCAGGCCGCCCCGACGCAGAAATCGCCATACGCTTTAATATCCGCTGCCAGTTCGTTGGCATGCTGATAGCCGTTCGCGATCGGGAATTCATACCCTTCCGGGATATCCCCGCGCAGCGCCAGGACATTTTCGATTCCCTTGGATCTGAGGTCATTCAGCCGTTCATGGATCCCATCCCTGTCGGTAGTCACACAGGTGATATGGGCAAGGGCAGTGACATGGTGTTCCGTCTGTATGTCAGAAGCCATTTGAAACGTGAACTTCCGCGTACCGCCGTTGGCGCCATAAGTCACGGACATAAAATCCGGATGCAGCGCGGCGATCTTCATCGTTGCCTCGCGGTGTTTCGGGAAAAGCTCTTCACTTTTCGGCGGGTAGACTTCAAATGAAATGGTAGGTTTTCCCTGTTTCAAAATTTCACTGATTTTCATGGTCTCCATCCTTCAGCTGTCTGGTATCCTGCTGTGTATTTTGTTCAGCTTTGACCTGTTCCGGATCCGGCAGCGCACCATCAGGGCTGTCACTGTGTGTCTCAATCCGGACAGATTCTTCAATTTTAGCATGATTTGCTGCCGCGGGTTTCGTTTTCGTCTCAGTTTGTAACTGCCCGGTGCCCGGCGGTGCGGCATCAACGCTGTCCCCGCCCGTTTTACGCGCACGGATCTTATCCCTGCTGTACCTGATCCCTTGCACGATACCTATGATAAACATGACGATAAGGTAAATGACATAGATCAGGATCAGGAAGCTGAACGTCAAAACCGTATAAGGCGCGGGGTGAAACACCTCGCTGTTTTCAAGACGCATCACCGCGGTCGGGGAATAGATGACGTCGTTGCTCCACGGTTCCTCGACCAGGAATCCCTGGTCCCTCAGGTCCTCCGCCGAAAGGCGTTCCGTCTCCGATAAACCGAGGATCCCTTCCGTAAACGAACCCTTGATGAGGTCAGCGGTATAGATATAACGAACATCCGCCCGGATGCGGTCTGCCGCGTATTCGATATAGGTATAACGGACCTGCTGGTTTTTATCCGAACAGATCTTTGCGGAAAAGGACTGGTCCTTCGGCAGGATGATGAGTGTCTGTCTGCCGTTCCGCTGGGCATGGACTTTTGTTTTGCTCTCACCGCCCGCAAAGCCGGGCGTACGCACATCCCGGATATCGGTGCTGATCAGTCCGTTCCGATCGATACGCTCTACAAAATTGCCGGCACTGTCAAATAGCTCGACATCGACCTCGCCCGTTACCGTGTAATGAATATATTCCGGCACTTTGGCGGAGTAGATTTGTCCGGGATCGTCCGAGGAAAAGATCCAGGCGAGGTATGCCGAATCATAATGTTCATGCATAAGGTTTTCCTGGATGGAAAGGTTCGGATCCCAATACAGATCATCCGGATGGAACTTCTGCCCGCGAAAAGAGGTATAGGCCACCTGGCACAGAAAATCCAGAAAGTAATAGTACTCGTTCAATTGAAGTTTTGTGTAATCCGGAATGGATTCCAGCCCGGTAAGCGCCATCTTCAGAAATTCCTTGTAATCCCTGGTCTCATACAGAAAAATCAAGGTGTTCTGGACCGACTGCTTATAGGAATTCGAAGAGCTGACAAAATACACAAGATAATCCATGACGGTATGAAGCGCAGCGTTGATCTGGGGATTAAACCGCACCGGAGCCTCTGTGATCTGTTCGGAGACAGGATCCGTGGAAGCTTTTTTCTCCATGTAATTACTGTCGGTTTCAATGGCGGGCAGATAGAGATCGATCCCGTAGCGTTTGTAGCCCCATTCGGGGAAAGGAATCATCGGGACCGGATCGAAGGGATCGATCAGGTTAAAAATGCTGCCGTACCGGTCCGCCTCCGGATCTTTTGTCGTGCGCGGCGTCGCGATCGTGTAGCCATATACCGCAGCGAACGACCCGCTGTTCAAAGCGTCAGCGGCTGTAATGTTGGCTACCGCCGCTGCCCGGCTGTAACCGGTGATCCACAGCCGCACATCTCCGGTAAGCTCATGATCCCGGATATATTCCCGGATACGCTCCAGAACCTTTTCCGCGGCATCATTGAAGCCCTTCATGCGCGCTTCGTCCGAGATCGTAAAATTGCTGAGCCATTCGTTTTGATAGTTGTTGCCCGATACCGCCACAGCGATGAGCGTCATGTCCCCGATCTTCTTATGCGCGATCGCGCTGCCGATGGTTGAAATGGAAGTTTGCCGGTCATAGTCATCGGTCCGGAGATCACGAAACTCCGCCCTGTCGAAAAATGTGCGGATGTTGTAATCCATTTCGGCAAGGTCACGGGTTTTGTCACGGAAAGCCGCTGCCGCCATCACAAAAGAGATTTGCATCAGTTTATGGTTGAATTCATCCGCCGGTGCGAGAAACCATTGGTCTGAATACTCAGCCATGATCGGACGGCTGTCACATTCCACCGCACAGTAACTGACAGCGATCGGGATGATGCTGTTCTCCTCCTGCGCAAACGCCCCGGAAAATGACAGGAGCAGCAGGAGGAAAAGGATCGGTTTATTCCATAAACTGCGCGTTATAAATTTCCGCATAGAAACCATTCTTTGCCAGCAGCTGTTCATGATTTCCCTGTTCCACGATATGCCCGTCCCGCATCACCAGGATGATATCCGCGGTCCGGATGGTGGAAAGCCTGTGCGCAACGATAAAGCTGGTCCGACCTTCCATCATGCGGGCAAAGGCATTCTGGATCAGGATCTCCGTGCGTGTATCGATGGAGGAAGTCGCCTCGTCCAGGATCAGCATCGGCGGCAGGCAGAGCATCACCCGCGTAATGCAGAGCAGCTGCTTCTGCCCCTGGGAAAGCCCGCCTCCGCTTTCCGTTATGGGCGTATCATACCCCTGCGGCAGACGGCGGATGAAACTATGGGCGTGGGCGGCTTTCGCTGCCGCGATCATCTCCTCTTCACTCGCGTCCGGTTTCCCCATGCAGAGATTTTCCCGGATCGTACCGTTTTTCAGCCAGGTCTCCTGCAGGACCATCCCGTAATTCTCCCGCAGGCTCCTGCGCGTGACCTCGCGGATGTCATGACCCGTCACCTGGATCGCGCCTTTATCAACATCATAAAAGCGCATCAGCAGGTTGATGATGGTCGTTTTTCCGCAGCCCGTAGGTCCCACGATAGCGACACGCTGCCCGGGCTTCACGCTGATGGAGAAATCCTCGATGAGCTTCTGGTCCGGGACGTAAGAGAACCAGACATGGTCCACGTCGACAGAGCCGCCGGCTTCGCCCAAAACCACCGCGTCTTCCGGCTCGGGAGTCTGCGGTTCCGCCTCGATGAGTTCAAAGATCCGTCCGGCACAGGCAAGAGCGTTCTGGAATTCGGTGATGACGCCGGAGATCTCATTAAACGGCTTGGTGTACTGATTCGCGTAGCTCAAAAACGCGGTCAGCTGGCCTACGCTCAGCCGTCCGCGCAGTGCCGAGAGCGCCCCGGCCAGGGCTACCGCCGCGTACACCAGATTGTTGACAAAACGGGTGCCCGGATTGGTAAGGGAGGAATAAAAGGTCGCGCGGAGTGAATATTTCTTCACCCGTTCGTTGATCTCATCAAACTTTTCCAGCGACTGCTTTTCATAGGAAAAAGCCTTGACGACCTCGCTGTTCCCGATCATTTCCTCCATATAAGCGGTCTGTTCACCGCGGGTCTCGGACTGCAGCTTGAACATGTCAAAGGTGTGCCTGGCGATGAATGATGCCACGAACAGAGAAAGCGGCGTGATGAAGACCACCAGCAGGGCGATCTGCCAGTTTACGGAAAACATCACGACCAGCGTCCCGAGGATCGTCAGAATGCCGCTGAACAGCTGCGAGAACCCCATCAGCAGCCCGTCGGCAAACTGGTCCACGTCCGCGATCACCCGGCTGACGATTTCCCCATGCGGGTGGGAATCCAGGTAGCTCAGCGGCAGGATCTCGATCTTCCGCAGGGCATCGTTGCGGAGGTCCCGGACGATCTCAAAGGTCATGCGGTTGTTGCAGATGTTCATCACCCACTGCGCCGCTGCTGCCAGTCCGGCGCAGACACAAACGACCGTCAGCGTATCTATGACCGCGGGCAAGTCGACCCTGCCCTCACCGATAATGTAGTCGATAGCACGCCCGTTGACGACCGGGATATAAAGAGCCAGGAAGACATTGGCAGCGGCACAGAGTATGGAAACCGCCAGAAGCAGCCAATGCCCGCGGACGCGTTTCATGATTTTCGCGAAAGTTCCGGGGTTTGCCTTATTCTTCATGACCTGCTGCCCCCTTTCCGCCGTTTTCTTTCCTGAATTGTGAATCATAAATCTCCCGGTAAACCGGACAGCTCTTCATCAGCTCATCATGTGTCCCGAGCCCGACAGCCCGCCCGTCATCCAGTACCAGGATCCGGTCCGCAAAACGTACGGAAGCCGTGCGCTGGGAGACGATCACGACGGTCATATCCGGATCCGCCTGCCGGATCGCCCGGCGCAGATTCGCGTCGGTCATGTAGTCCAGGGCGGATGCGCTGTCATCCAGGATCAGGATCTCCGGTCTGCGTGTCAATGCCCGCGCTATGGTCAGACGCTGACGCTGCCCGCCGGAGAAGTTGCGCCCTTCCTGCGCCACTTCCGCGTCAAGGCCGCCCTTTTTCTCCCGGACAAAACCTTCCGCCTGAGCGATGCGCAAAGCTTCCCACATGGCAGCTTCATCAGCATCCGGGTCGGCCATTTGCAGATTGGAGCGGATCGTCCCTTTGAAAAGCACCGCCTTCTGCGGAACGATACCGATCTTCGCGCGCAAAACTTCCGGTCCATATTCCCGGACATCTTCTCCGTCAACACGGACAGATCCCGCCGTCGCGTCAAAGAAGCGCGGGATGAGGTTCACAACAGAACTTTTCCCGGAACCGGTACCGCCGATGACGCCGAGCGTCTCTCCGTGCCCGACCGAGAAATGAATATCCGTGAGCGACTCAGCCCCCGCGTTTGGATAGGTGAGGGAAACATGATCGAATTCCAGACAGGCTGTACCGGATTTTCCGGTCTTTTCGAGGATATCCATACCGCTTTCCATCTGCAGAATGTCCTGGATCCTCCCGGCAGATGCCATACCTTTCGAGATGGTGACGATCAGGTTCGCGAACTTGATGAGCTCCACCAGGATCTGGGACATATAATTGACCAGCGCGACCACCTGCCCCTGGGTAAGTTCACCGACATTCACCCGCAAGGCGCCGTAATAGATCAGTACAGCCGTTGCCGCGTTGATGATCATATAGGTCAGCGGGTTCATCAGCGCGGAAATGCGTCCCACGTGCTGCTGCATCTGTGTGTACGCTTCGTTGCCGCTCTCAAAATCGGCAAGCTCTTTTTCCTCGTTATTGAAAGCCCGGATCACCCGTACACCGGTCAGGTTCTGGCGGGTCATCCGCAGCAGCCCGTCCAACTTTGACTGCACCTTTTTATAAAGCGGTGTGGTCACTTTCATGATCCCGAAAATCACCAGCGCCAGCAGCGGAATGGTGACGACAAAAATCAGCGCGGCTTTTACATTCACCGTAAAGGCCATGATCATAGCGCCGAAAACGATGAAGGGGGAACGCAGCAGCAGCCGCAGCGCCAGATTCAGCCCGGTCTGCACCTGGTTGATATCACTGGTAATGCGGGTCAGCAGCGTAGAAGTCCCGATCGTCTGCGCTTTGCTATACGAAAGCGACTGAATGTGGCTGAAAAGCTCATGCCGCAGCGTTGCGGCCAGTCCGACTGCCGCCTTGGCGGAGAAATATTGGGCTGTGATCGAAAACAGCATCCCGATGAGGCCCAAAGCAGCCATCAGGACCGCGTCCCGGATGATGATGCCTTCATCCGCCCCGGCTATGCCGACGTCAATAATGTTGGCAACTACCAGCGGAATCAGCAATTCAAACGAAGCCTCGAGCAGCTTAAAAAGCGGCCCGAGGATCGCTTCTTTCCGGTATTTTTTCAGGTAAGAAAATAATGTTTTCATCAGCCTTTATGAAGAGTTTCTCTGTTGATCCCGGAGGTCTCTTTGTCTCACGCCTCGCTTTTGACGCCCGATTGTTCCGCGATATACCGCGCCACATAGACACCGCTGACAGAAGCATGGGAAAGGGAATGCGTGATGCCGCTGCAGTCCCCAATGACGAATAAACCTTTGTACGGCGTTTCCAGATGTTCATCCAGCGCGACTTCCATGTTATAGAATTTGACTTCAACACCATACAGAAGCGTATCGATGTTCGCGGTCCCCGGAGCGATTTTATCAAGGGCATAGATCATCTCGATGATGCCGTCAAGGATGCGCTTCGGGATCACAAGGCTCAGATCACCCGGTGTCGCGGCAAGGGTCGGGATCGTGAAGCATTCCCGCATACGGCTCGGCGTACTGCGGCGCCCGCGGATCAGGTCCCCGAACCGCTGCACCAGCACACCGCCGCCCAGCATGTTGGAAAGCCGGGCGATGCTTTCGCCGTAATCATTGCTGTCCTTGAACGGTTCGGAGAAATGTTTGGTCACCAGCAGCGCGAAGTTGGTGTTCTGCGTCCATTTCGCCGGGTCTTCAAAGCTGTGTCCGTTCACGGTTACGATACCGTTGGTGTTCTCGTTGACAACCGCACCATGCGGGTTCATGCAGAATGTACGTACCAGGTCCCCGGTTTTTTCCGTACGATACAGGATCTTGCTCTCATACAGCGAATCCGTGATGTGTGAAAATACCTCGGCCGGCAGTTCCACCCGCACGCCGATATCGACACGGTTGGAGCGGGTCGGGATTTTCAGGTCCTTGCAGACCTGCTCCATCCACTTGGAACCGCTGCGTCCGCCGGAGATGATACAAACCGACGATTCATAGGTTTCTTTCGCGGTATGGATAAAATATCGTCCGTCAGCGATCTGAACTTTTTCGACTGTTGAATAGAAATGGATGTCGACCTTGTCTTTGAGCTCATTATAGAGATTTTGCAGGACAACGTAGTTTTTGTCCGTACCCAGATGGCGGACAGAAGCGTCCAGCAGATGCAGCCCGTTCTGGATGCAGATCTTTTTGAATTCCGAATTGGCGGTGCTGAAAAGACGTGTGCCCTCTCCGCCATGCGCCATATTGATGTCGTCGACATAATGCATCAGGTCCAGCGCGGTACCTTTGCCGATATATTCATGCAGCGTTCCGCCGAAGTCATTGGTGATGTTGTATTTCCCGTCGGAAAACGCTCCCGCACCGCCAAAACCGTTCATGATGGAACAGTGCTCGCAGTTGATGCAGTTCTTGATTTTCACCCCGTCGATCGGGCATTTCCGCTTTTCCAGCGGTCCGCCCGCTTCCAGCATGGCGATTTTCAGTTCAGGCATCAGCCTGGATAATTCATAAGCTGAGAAGATCCCGCCGGGACCCGCTCCGATGATAATGACGTCATATTGGTTTGCCATCGTCTCTCTCCTAACCTGCTTTCTTCAGCATAAATCAGCCCGGAATTTATCGGGCATCATGAAATTCCGTTATCCTTTGCAGCTTTTTCAAATTCATCCGCAGTCATACCTGCCCGCTGTGCCGCATCGGAAATCGTAAGAATTTTATCCTTCACCATCGTAAAGAAAATCTCTAAAATTCCTTCTTTACGACCTTCTTTAAGTCCTTCTTCGCGTCCTTCTTCTCTGAAGAGTTCCATGGTTTCCGCTTCATTATATTCCGTAAGCAACATACCTTTTACCTCCGATCTGTGTGCCAAAAGAAATGGTTTGATAACGAAACCCTCCGGCATTTCCGAAATAGCTTTATCAATTGCGCTTTCCGCATCACTGTTGTAAAAGTTTGTCTTTATATTGCTTGTTGTCCTCTGTCATCCCGCTTTTTCTCCATATACAATTATATCATGTTCGCATTGGTTTTAAATAATTCTGCGTTTTCTGAAGAACCCTATCAACATCTTACGATTTCCGGGATACAATTCGAAGAGTATTTCAGGTATAAAAGACGATAATATCTCATAACAACAGAAGACATCATGAAGTCAGGCATCAGATGAAAATTACGTCCTGATTTCATAATAAAAGCACGATAAATAGTGTTTGGAAACACGAAATTCTATGCTGAAACAATGTTTGGAAACATTATTCTGAGCCGGGAAAGCGGAAGCATCCGCAGGAAAACGCCGCTTATTCCTTCGTCGCGCCGGTCACCTTTCCGACGATAAAGCAGACCGCGAATGCCACAATGTCTACGGCAACAATGGTAGATCCCACCGGCGTACCGGCGAGGATGGAGATAATGATCCCGGCAGCGGCGCAGATCACTGAGATGATCGCGGAACAGATCGTCACACCTTTGAAGCTTCCGAACAGCCGCATCGCGGAAAGCGCGGGAAAGATCACCAGAGCGGATATCAGCAGCGAACCGACCAGGTTCATCGCCAGTACAATGATAACAGCGGTAATGACAGCGATCAGCAGGTTGTAGCGGTCCACCGGAGTCCCGGTCGCTTTCGCAAAGGCTTCATCAAAGGTCACGGCGAAGATCTTGTTGTAAAAGAGGACAAAGATCAGCACCACCAGAGCGGAAAGGACAGCGCACAAGATCACTTCCCGTTCATTCAGCGTCAGAATAGATGTCGAGCCGAAAAGCGTGCTGCACACATCACCGGAAAGGTTTGATGAAGTGGAAAAGATATTCATCAGCAGATAGCCCAGCGCCATCGCCCCGACGGAGATCATGGCAATGGCGGAATCTCCTTTGATGCGGGTGTTCTGCCCGGTACGCAGCAGCAGGACCGCGCTTATGACCGTCACCGGCAGCACGATGAGCATTTCATTCGAGAGGTTAAACACCGCGGCGATCGCCATGGCACCGAAGGCAACATGAGAAAGTCCGTCCCCGATGAAAGAAAATCTTTTCAGCACAAGCGTCACGCCCAAAAGTGAAGAACACAACGCGATCAAAACCCCGACGATCAGGGCATAGCGGACAAAGGGATATTGAAAATAAAGGCTTAGTTTTTCAATCATAATTTATCCTTTAGTAACTGGTGACTGGTGGCTGGCTGCTGGTATTTTGTTGTTGTTTCGCCGCTATGCTTCTCATCAATCCGCTTATCATACGGCCAACCTGGTCACACTTGTTTTCAAGTTGTTTCGTTTTTTCTGCATTCAGATATCCCAGCCGGCCGCAGATAATTACCTGAGTTTTTAATTCTCCAAGTGATCCTTTAGCTATCCACAGAAATTTGAGAAAATCTTTTGTCGACTGACGCTGCTGTCCTTCGGCGATATTCGATGGTATCGAAACCGCTGCTCTGCGAATCTGATCAGACAGGGCATATAGTTCCTCTTTTGGCAATAATTTAACAGCTGAATAAACCTCTGTTACCAGATTTATCGATTCCTGCCAGACATCAAGCTTTTCATAACTGCTGACACCCATTTCTTCTCCTTTTCCTCACAACGTGGCATACACCTGTAACCAGCCACCAGACACCATCAACCGGCCACTACTCTCCACTCATCCTTCGTTCCGAAAAAGACGGTATTCCCGATATGCAGGATATGGGTCGCGTATTGAACGGCGGCCGCGACGTCGTGGGAGATCATGATGATCGTGATCTTTTCCTGGTTCAGGGAATAAATCAGCTTATACAATTCTTCGGTGACTTTGGGGTCAAGGCCGGAAACAGGTTCATCAAGGAGCAGGATTTTCCGTGTTGCGCACAAAGCGCGGGCAAGGAGGACCCGCTGCTGCTGACCGCCGGAAAGCTCCCGGTAGCACTGATCGGCGTGGTTCGCGATGCCCATACGCCGCATGTTTTCTTCCGCTTCCTGCTTTTCTTCCCGGTTATAAAAAGGCCGCAGACCGGTACGTCCCTGAAATCCGGAAAGGACGATTTCCCGGACAGAAGCGGGAAAATCCTTTTGTACGATCGTCTGCTGCGGCAGATAGCCGATCTCATTGCGCTTCAGCCCGTCTCCCGGGATGATCTGACCGCTCAGCGGTTCCCGCAGGCCCAGAAGGGTTTTCATCAGTGTCGTTTTCCCGGAACCGTTTTCACCCACAATACAGAGATAATCCCCCGCATTTACGCTGAAGTTAAGACCGGAAACGATTGGCTGTCCGTCATATCCGACAGACAGATTTTTTATGGTCAGCAGCGCCATCACCCCACCTCCAGAGCTGTTTTCAGAACGTCCAGATTCTTCTCCATCACGGAAAGATATGTTACGCCTTCCCGGATGTCTTTTGCGCTGACCGCCTGCATGGAATCCAGTACCAAAACACTTTGACCTTTTGAGGCTGTATTCTTAATGATCGTCTGCGCAATTTTCTGATCACTGCCGTCAATGGTCAGCACAACGGGCAGCCCGAGTTCATCACATTTCCGGGACAAAAAGCTGATCGTCTCAAAGCTGGCTTCGGTTTCAGCGGAGCAGCCGGAAAAGGCGGCAAAATAACTCAGATCATAATCCTCCACCAGATAGCGGAAGGGGAAACGGTCTCCGAAAAGCAGTGTTTTTATTTCCGCGGCATCAACTGCCTTTTGATACTGCTCATCCAGGGCGGAAAGTTTTTGTTTATAAGCAGACGCGTTTTCGCGATAGGTTCCGGCATTTTCCGGATCCATCACGGAAAATTCACCGGCTATAGCGTCGATAATAACAGCGGCATTGCGCAGAGACAGCCAGACATGTTCATCAAGCTCCGCTTCATCCTCATCTTCGCTTTCTTCAGTTTGCATCCCTTCAACAGTTTCCTCTGTTTTCGCCGCGTCTCCGATCACGTCCAGCATTTTCAGGATTTTCAGATTCGGGTTATTGGCCTGCTTCAATGCATCCGTGACCCATTGGTCAGATTCTCCGCCGACATAGATAAAAAGATCCGCATTCGAGATGGTCAGAATATCATCCACTGACGGCTGGAAGGAGTGCAGATCTACGCCGTTATCCACCAGAAGAGTAAGCTCCATCCCTGCCGGATTGCTGCCCAGCACATTCCGGGTCCAATCCCAGGCGGGGAAAATCGCCGCGGCAACGCGCAATTTTCCGCCTTCCGCCGCAGGTTTCACCTCTTTTGAGCTGCAGGCAGCCAGTATAAAAACGGCCAAAAAGACCAGGATCAAAACAAACTCTTTTCGTTTTATAAAAAGTCTCACCCGTGCCTCGATTCCTTACATGTCAAAAACAATTCAGTTCACGTATGCTTTTAAATTTCTTATTTCTTACTTCTTATTTCTTATTTTTCAGAGCATTCTTCACACAAACCGTAAAACACCGTCCGCATCGGGTCCAGTTTGAATTGGTGCTCCGCGCTCAAATGCTGCTGGATCTCGATCAGTTCATCGCAATGCATATGGATCAGCTTTCCGCATTTTTCACATTTGCAATGAAAACAGACCTCGCCCTCACAATGGTCATCCTCAGCCATATATTCAAAACAGGCCGGGCCGGTCGGGTCGAGTACATATTTGTTGATCACACCCTCATTGACCAGCTCTTCCAGCTGACGATAAACGGTTGACTGGCCGATTGAGGCTCCCTGTGACCGGAAATACTCACAGATATCTCCGGCGGTAAAATGTTTTCCCGGGACGGTTTTCAGATAATCCAGTAAGATCTCACGCTGTTTGGTTTTATATTTCGATTTCGCGATCATACCACCCTCTCATTCGAATAAAATGAGAACAGTTCCCGATTTTATACCCTTTGGAAATTCTTGTCAAGAATTTGGGAATGGTTTTCAAATTATTATGACATTACAAACAGAGAAAAATGACGCGTCTGCAATTGAAAAACAAAAGGACAGGTATCTTCAGCTCCAACCGAGCCTCTTGAACCTGTCCCTTTTGAACTTCAGCGGAACTGAGTTTTCAGTCCCTGCCGTATCTTATTCAATTTTGCCGCGTACGCACACGCTTATTTTTTAAACCCATCCTTCAGAGATACTGAGCGGTTGAAGACCATGTGGTCGGGCGTACTGTCGCGGTTATCCATCGCAAAGAAGCCTACGCGCATAAACTGGAAGGTCGGCGCATTGGATCCGTGTTTATTTGCGCGGGATTCAAATTCCTTCGCCACTTCTTCCAGTCCCTTTTCGACTTTGCAGCCGGTCAGGATCGTCAGGCTGTCCGGGTTAAGACAATCGAGGAAGTTCTCCGCGGCATCAGGCTGAGCGTCTGAGAAGAGATTATCATACAGGCGCACTTCAGCGTCCACGCAGTTTTCGGAATCGACCCAATGCAGTGTTCCGCCCTTGACCTTGCGGCCGTCGGCCGGGTCACCGCCGCGGGATTCCGGATCATATTCGCAGAGGACTTCGATCACATTCCCGTCATCGTCCTTTACACAGCCGGTGCACTTCACCAGATAAGCACCCTTCAGGCGGACTTCATTACCGGGGAACATGCGCTTGTACTTCGGGATCGGGTTTTCCATGAAGTCATCAGCTTCCAGCCAGAGATGTTTGCTGAAGGTGATCTCACGGGTTCCCTGTTCCGGGTTCACCGGGTTGTTTTCGACCGTGAAGGTCTCAGATTGTCCTTCCGGATAATTGGTGATCGTGAGCTTCACCGGATGCAGCACAGCCATGGTGCGTTCGGCAGTGGCATTCAGGTCATCGCGCAGGCAGCGTTCAAGATCAGCGAATTCAATGACGTTCGTGCGTTTCCCGACACCGATAAAATCGCAGAAATTGCGGATGGAAGCGGCGGTATAGCCCCGTCTGCGCAGACCGCAGAGTGTCGGCATGCGCGGGTCATCCCACCCGGAGACATAACCTTCCTCCACCAGCTTGCGCAGCTTGCGCTTGGACATGACCGTATGGTCGATTCCCAGACGGGCAAATTCGATCTGACGCGGCTTGTGATAAGGGATGGAGACATTGTTCACCACCCAGTCATAAAGCGGGCGGTGATCTTCATATTCAAGGGAGCAGAGGGAATGCGTGATTCCTTCCAGGGCATCCTGGATCGGATGGGCAAAATCGTACATCGGGAAGATGCACCATTTTTTCCCCTGGCGGTGATGATCAATATAACGGATGCGGTAAAACACAGGATCGCGCATATTGAAATTGCCGGAAGCCGGGTCGATCTTTGCGCGCAGTGTCATGGAACCTTCCGGGAATTCACCGTTCTTCATACGCTCGAACAGGTCCAGGCTCTCTTCGATCGGACGGTCCCGGTACGGACAATATGCCGGGGTGTTTGTATCACCGCGGTTGGCCTTAAATTCTTCCGGAGACTGTTCATCGACATATGCCAGCCCCTTTTTGATCAGTTCAATAGCGAATTCATAATCTTTTTCGAAGTAATCGGAACCGTAAAAGAAGCGGTCGCCCCAGTCAAAGCCGAGCCAGTGAATATCTTCCTGAATGGCTTCCACATATTCGGTATCTTCTTTGGCAGGGTTGGTGTCATCCATACGGAGATTGCACAGCCCGTTGAATTTTTCCGCCATACCGAAATCGATACAAAGCGCTTTGCAATGTCCGATATGCAGATATCCGTTCGGTTCCGGTGGGAAACGCGTGTGGACAGTCAATCCTTCAAATTGTCCGCCCGGTGCAATGTCTTCTTTAATAAAGTTGTAAATAAAATTTCGATCCTCCGCGTTTTCAGCGGTTTCTTCATTTTTGATCTTTTCGTTCTCGCTCATTCGCGTTTCCTCCAATTAATACATATCACGGTAAAAAAGTATATCACGAAAAGTCAGGATAAAACATCAGCTGCCAATTTTGAGGTTATTTCTTATTTTCAAATAATCATAATCAGGGGACTGGACCAGAGGGCCTGTACCCGGTCACGGCATCGCCGCCAGCAAAGCCGCGCCGTAAGCGGCGGCTTCGGGTTTGGGACGGGCGAATGTCGGGATGCCGCCAAGAGCTTCGGACTTGCGTCGGGAGAGTTCCGGGAGAAGCGCAAGCCCGCCGGTGATCACCAGCCGTTCCGGAGAATCAGCGAATTTTAGGATCTGCTGCACCCGCTGTGAAAAGTTTTCAAGAATACGGTCATAAACAGCCGATATTTTCTGCTCCGCGGTCAGCCCGGGAAGAAAAGAAATCTTTGCCAGGCGTGCGGGAGTCAGTTCCGTTGAAAGCGCATCTTCCGGGTAATGCGCCGAATGGAGCGCCAGCTGATCGATCCGGTCAAAATCCAGACCGGTCTGATTCCGCAGTTCCGCCAACAAACTGCCGCTGGTACCGACCCCGGCGATCAAAGCCCATTCATTTTCCTCGTACCAGGGAGCGATACTCATCCGGTTCCGAACTGTCTGCCGGGGATCCGGAAGCGGCGACGTAAGCGCGACCAGCCCTTCCGCGGTACCGGTGGAATCCACCCACACCCGCTGAGACAGCCCGGCTCCATAGGCTGCCGCAAGGTCATCATGCCCCGCGACCGTAACCAGTACTGACTCAGGAACTCCCAGCCAGGCAGCAATTTCCGGTGAAATGGGAATATGCTGCTGTTTTGCCGGGATGATTTGCGGAAAGAGTCCGGCATCCAGCCCGATGATCTTCATAACATCCGGACTCCAGTCATTTGTTTCAAGGGAAAAAGCGCCGGTGCGTACAGCCAGTGTCCGGTCTGTATAATGTTCACCCGTCAGGATCCACGCTGCCCATTCCGGTACACCGAACCAGCGATATTCCAGGTCCGGCAGCAGCGGGACAGTCTTTTTCAGATAAGCCAGCTTATAGATCGTGGCGACATTGCTCATACGAATACCGGAAATGGAAGTCAGTTCATCTTCATATTCCGCCCGAAGTTCTTCTGCTTCCACACCGCCCCGGCTGTCATACCAGAGCAATATAGGCGTCTGCGGATCGCCATGCTGATCCACCAGACATCCTGCTTCCGCCATCCCGGTCAGTCCGATCCCGGTAAGAGGTTCATCGGTGATTTTCAGGATTTCATTGATCATTTCCCGCAGCGTATGCAGCAGATCTATTGAAAGGACTTTCGAATCAATTTTTCCGCCCGTCGTTACGGCATTCACCTTCGTAGGGAAGGAGCATTCATATATCACCTTATCCGCATCGGATAAAGCGAGCGCCTTTGTGTTTGTTGTTCCAAGATCAATTCCGATTTTCATAGCAGCAATTATCAGTACATATCAATCAAGTCAATCAGAAACACAGGATCAAATTTTCCGCGTCTCTGTCCGAATTCTTATTTCCGATTTCTTATTTTCCTACAGGCACGGCAGCTTCCAGGTCTCGATCCACTGGCAGGTACGGAGACGGCGGCGGAAATTCCGGTTGCTGTCCAGCTTGTCCCACAATTCCGGGCAGATCTTCTGAATATGTTCACAGACATTCAGATACTTGACCTCAAAATCCTTCGCCCTGTCATTCACATGGAACTCCTCCCGGAATACTTCTTTTCCGTCACGGTCAAAATACAATGCCAGACGGTCCGGCTCCGGATTATTGGAATAAATCATACATTCATGTTCCATGGTCACCTCCAACGCATATCGATCCAAAAACGAAACAGGCAGTGCTTCATATCTATCTGCAATACCGGGATTCAGGATTCAGGGATCAGAGATTCTGATCTACGAGACTCATTGGTGAATCCCGATATGGATAATACATGAATGACATTCGGCACCTGGCTCCTGAATCCTGACCCAAACCTACTTTCTCAATGAATTTATTGACACCGGAAAACTGAAATACATATCCGGGTATGGTTCATCCGCAAGCGTGAAATGCCACCATTCGCAATCGATCGGGAGGAATCCGTTCCGCAGCATCGCTTTTTGCAGGAACATGCGGTTTTCATATTGTGCATCGGTGATGCCCCGATAATCCGGATGGGATTCGATTCCAAACCAGTCAAACGGGCTGCCCATATCGAGTTCCTTCCCGGTTGACATATCCAGCAGCGTCAGGTCGACCGTACTTCCCCGGCTGTGACTGGACCTTTTTGCGATATAACCTTCGGAAAACAGGTCCTGTTTTGCCACCTCCGGATAAAAATACGGCTTCATGCGGACATCCTGGTCTTCGATACCCCACATAATAAAATGCTTCACCGCGGTTGTGGGGCGATAAGCATCGAAAATTTTCAGCCGGAAACCTTTCACATTCATCTCGTTGGCGACGCTTTTCAATGCACGGGCAGCTTCCCTGGTCAGCAGCGCGATCGGCTCTTCATAACCGTCGATGCGGTCGCCGATAAAATTATAAGTGGAAAAATAGCGGATCTCCTGCACAATGGAAGGAATAAAATCCGACAATAAAACAAAACCTGAAGCGTCTTTTTCCGGATCAAAGTGGTTCATATTTACCCCATTTCAGTATTTCACCGCAGATAATCGTTCCGAACAAAGAAATTGGCAAAGGTAGTTTCTTTATCAATGCCTATTCTGCAATTATAAAACAATACGCGGAATTTGTCATTAAACAGCACATCGGAAGAGGATATCTTCCGATGTGAGTAAAGGAGTCATAATGAAACAATTATCTTGAACCGGAGACAGACTTTATCTTTCCGGACGAATCCGTTTTTACACGGAGTGACATCGGGAGATTTAACCCGTCAGCGGTTTTTTCACATTTTTCATAAACGAGCAGCAGCCCGCCGTTTTGTTCGGTGACCTTCGGTTTTACACCCTTATAGAAAGGGTAATCCCGATAGATTTCGCTGTTGATTTTATCAACAATGCTGCTCATAAACATTCCAAAATTCTTATTCTGTCATATCAGTGGATCACGGAGTAGTTTTCTTTGGTCCCATATCATCCGATATGAGACCGAAAGAAAAACTGCTCACTTCCTCAACGGAATTTCATGCTCACTGTGATAAATTCAAATTACAGACGGCGGCGCAGGAACGTCGGCGTATCATAGTCTACCGGTTTCACGGTATCATGTTTATCTTCAACCTTGCGGGAAGATGAACCCATTCCGCTCAGACCATCCATGATCATTTCATACTGTGCGTCAGCTGCCGGAGAAGGTGTATAAGCCGGTTCATCGGCAGGAGCACTGGGGATCAGCCGGTCAGAGACGGCATGAGTAACAGGTTCCGCGATGGAATAAGCCATTTCAACTTCCGGAGTCCGTTCTTCTTCCTCAGCATAGGAAACCGGTTCTTCCGCATAAACCTGAGGGGTAGTAGCAATCGGATCATCAGAGACTACAGCGGTCCTGCCGGTATTTTCGGATTTCAAAGGCGTGGAAGCTATGCCCGTAATGATCAGGATGATTTGGACCTCATCCTTCATGTTCGGGTCTACGATCTGGCCGGGGATGATTTCAGCATTATTGCCGGCAAATTGCTGAAGCTGCGTAAGACCTTCCATCACTTCACCGAAGGAAAGATCGTCGCTGCCGGTGAAATTCGCGATAATTCCGGTCGCGTTTTCGATCGGCAGGTGATCAAGCAGCGGATGATTCAGAGCCTGATAAAGGGCTGTGGAAACCTTATCCTCACCCTTTCCGTAACCGATGGAAAGCAGTGAACCGCCGCCGTTGGCCATCATATGGCGGATATGAGAGAAATCGACATTGATGTCGCCCGTACCGGAAAGCAGCTGGGTAATGCCCGTAATGCCCTGGCGCAGAACATCATCAGCATAAGCAAAAGCTTCGCGCAATGTAATATTCGAAGGAGAAACCTTCAACAGTTGGTCGTTCGGGATGGTGATCAATGTGTCGCAATGTGTAGCAAGTTTGGAAAGGCGGGTGCGCGCGTTGGTGATGCGTTTTCCTGCTTCAAAAGAGAACGGCGTGCTGACGACAGCGATGGTAATTGCGCCGAGAGACCGGGCAATTTCCGCCGCGACGCTGATAGAACCGGAACCGGTTCCGCCGCCCATACCGGCAGTCAAAAAGACGATATCCGCACCGGAAAGAGCCTTGCGCAGTGTATCTTCAGATTCACGTGCGGCTTTTTCGCCGATTTCCGGACGTCCGCCGCAGCCCTGTCCGCCGGTGATCTGCGGTCCCATAAGGATCTTTGTATCCGCCTGGCAGCGCTGCAGAGCCTGCAAATCTGTATTTGCGGCAATAAACTCCACATCGTCCGTGCCATAACCCATTGTCAGCATGCGGTCAATGGCATTGCAGCCGCCGCCGCCCAGACCGATCACCTTCATAACCGGTTTGTTATAAACGATATCCTGTTGATAATAATTGTTTTCCATAGGGTCCTCTCTCAATCTCCCTGAGTTTGCAGGGATACTGTGTGAACATCACAGCCTCTGTCCTGCAGTTGACGAAGCATATAAGCCGGGTATAAGGCCTGATCGTCAATCATAATTACATTTTTTGACGCTAACGCTTCGTTCAAGTCGTTTCCGGATGTACATTTGTGAATTTTGATGTACTGCCGGATCGTGTTCATTTGATCCTCAGTGAACAGACTGCTCACCTCGGGAAGCAGGAAATATTCTTTAAGGCTCCCCCCTTGAAAGACATATCGCCCTGCATACTGTATATTAGTTGCAATATTCGTGCCAACTTTCTTAATCATTTGCAGCAAATTTGAAATGCTTAATTTTCGTAAAAACCGGTTCACTTTTTCAGGAAAAGAAATGTCATCTTCCGGATTTTTTGTCCCGAAAGCATATAACCCGTCCGCCGCTTCAGAACCTGAAGGCACGGCCGCGCTCAATGATTCTGTTGAAGGCAGTTTATAAACACAGCAGGAAAGCACATAAGAAGGAATCTTTCCGCTGCTGCGGAGGGTCACATCCTGAAGCAGGTTCAAAATGTTCAGATACTGCTGTTTTGATTCTCTGGTCACGACATCGAAAATACCGGCTTTCGCGTCCCACAATCCCGCGTCCATCAGCAGCAGCGGAACGTTTTTACCGATCTCTTTGCTTAAAATCTCTTCATACCATTGGAATAAATAGAATCCGCGATGGTCCACCACTCCCTCAGCATAGGGTGCCGCAGGGGGATATCCTGACGGACCGGCTTCATTCCAGCTCAGCAGATTTTTGTTCAAACACGCTGAGGCGGAAAATACCATATTGGATAAAAGGCTTTCGCTGAATTCTTTCCTGATCTGTTTGATGGAGGAACGCAGAAAAGCAAGGTCCCAATAATCCCCGCCCGGTTCAAGCAGCGGGAACAGCGGGATCACCTTTTCCCGCACACAGATGGTCGCGTAATCCGCGAATTTCCGGATGAAACGGGTCACCAGGCCCGGTTTGACCCAGTCTTCCGCGCTCCAGGAGCTGCGCATGTTCGGGCGGTTGAAAAACTGCACCATATGGATCCCGATACTGTGGTAATAGGCCATGCGCTGCTGAAAAATCTGAGGCGAAGGCGGCTCTGAAATCGCGTAATTCAGGACAATGATCGGTTCAATGCGAACCTCACGCAGCCGGATAATAAAGTTTTCCGGGATCTCACTGTTGTCCGGTGCGTAAATCACCAGCCACGAAGTCCCGGCAGCCTGCAATTTCGGCAGCCAGTAATCCAGACTCGGGTCATCAAAATGTCCCGCGTCTTTATAATAATGAAAACCTAATTTTTTTGATTTTCTGTTTGCTGAAAACCCGTACGCTTCCATCTCTCCCAAACCTTCTAACCATTAACACAATAAGTGCAATAAATGTGCCAAAATGATAAAAATAAAGGGAAAAGAGGGAAATCAAGAAAGCAAAAAATTGGCAGCAAACAAGATGCTGCCAATTTCCATTATCTGTAAAGTGAAATTCTGCTGACCGGCCAGGGAGAATAATTAAAGCTGTCATTCAGCGCGACAAGATTCAGCTCATTTATAAACTCTTTTATAAGATCATCCGCCTGTGTCATCAGCGCTTCACGATCTTCCGGACGTTTTCCGAACACCTCCGTAACCGAGCGCGCACGGATTTGCATCGCGTATCCGGCAGCCCCTTTACACAACATTGTGAGATGAGAATCCGGCAAAGTCGTCCGTATTGACTCATCCAATCCTTTGATCGAGTGCGGTACCGACAATTCGATCTGAAGCAGTTCTCCCACAGCGGGACGAACCGGTTCATGGAAATCGAAAAGAAGTTTTCCGGGCTGTGTTTCCAGGCTGAACTGCATCTCTTTTTTCGTTGAATTTCTGCGCACACCACGCACCATCATATGATCCGGATAAGCCCGGGGGACGACCGCATAAGTATTTTCATAAGCCAAAACCCGTCCCTGAATTTCCTCAACACCCGGCATATACGATCCATATTTGCTGAGGGCTTGCCGAAAACCCATATCGACCATAGCATCCGAATATCTCCTCCCCGCCTCATCACCCAGCAGGATCCGACATTGTGCCCGGTAATCATCAATTGTTTTCATTTTCCTCCAAAATTCCGCATTCCGAACTCCTAATTTTCCAAAATCAAAGCCTGCAGCTCCGCAAACTTCCCGTCAATGTACAGCTTCGTGTCCGCACGATACCGCAGCGCCACCGGTCCCGTGTCCGCCGATATCGTGTTCTGCCCCAGCAGCGTTGATATCGCCGTCGCGTCGAGCTGATACGTCACCGGCGTGACCAATTCATACCACAATTCAACCGGCGTCCCCGCCGTCTTCTGGTCAGCAAGCCACTGCGTAAAACCCGCGACCGTATCCCCGCATAACGCTTCGTCACACATGACATAAAGCACACCCGTATTCGTATGGTTGAGGCCGTTCACGATACCCACATAAGTATCCTTCTGTTCAAAGTGCGAACAAAGGAAAGACGAATCCCTCGGCGTTATACTGTTCATATTCGCTGAACCGATATAATACGCGTTTAAAATTCCCGGTTGAGAAGATTTCCTCCAAACCGTTCCGGTAAGCGCCGGTAAATCCTGCACTTCCAGTTTTCCATGCGTCACCGTCAGCACACCCGCCGTCACATCCAGCGCCCCGCCGTATACCGTCCCCGCTTCGGTTGGAAACGTGATAGGATATTCAGCGACTTCATCACTTTTACAAATCCACGGGTAAATGGTTTCATTATCAAATGACGAACCTTTTTTAACCCATAGCTGAGCGCAATTGTAGGCATATGTATCATCAATGACAAACGAATCGCTGTTATATGATGCAATAAGTGAAGCGTTGTTTCCAGTCATTGGATTGGAGTTAGAGCCCCTTATTTGAATAGCCCAACGACCATCGTAAGGTGTTTTATGATATGTGCCGTTCGAAAAATATTTTGTATCATCATTGATATTGCCCGAAGATGAAGATGATTTTGACAAATTCCAAAATACTACCGCATTAGCATTTGCGACCCCATTTATTGTGATAGAACCATCCGTATTTACTGTTGCAGTAATCTCTGCTATAGTATTGGATTGAGATACAGTTTCTAACAGATTTTTCCCGGTCCTTGTGATAGTCGCCCCCGTCCATCCCGATATCGGACGGATGTTTTCTGGAGCCGGATCACCAGTGCCAGACTGTACAGGTTCGATGCCGACAGTCAGCTCAACCACCGGAGCCGGAGCCCCGTCCGAAAACACCGCCGGATCCCCGGACACCCCGCACACGATGACAGCCGCTTTCTCATCCAGCGCCGACCTTATCCCGTCCGACGTCACCGGATTCGAAGACCCCGCCGCCGGAACACTGTCGAACGTCAGCACATCCTGTTTTCCCGCCAGCGCAGCATCCGACTCCGCTTCCGTATAATACCGGTCATCATGCGTATGCCCCGTGTCCGACTTCCCCGCAAGCAAAGCATCCGTCTCAGCTTCCGTATAATACCGGTCATCATGCGTATGGTTCGAGTCCGACTTCCCCGCCAGACCCCGCTGGACGAAAGCCGTCGTCGCAATCTGCGTATTATTCACCGTCGCCCCCGCCGTCGGAGCCTTCGGCGTCCCCGTGAACGTCGGAGAAGCCTTCGGCGCCTTCAGATTCAGCGCCGTATCCACTTCCGCTTCCGTATAATACCGGTCGTCATGCGTATGGTCCGCATCCGACTTCCCCGCAAGCAATCCATCCGTCTCAGCTTCCGTATAATACCGGTCATCATGGTCATGCGCAGCAGGCGGGAACGATGACGGCTTATTCACGATATCATCATTCCAATCCGCCGCATCCTTCAAAGCCAGCGCCCCCAAATCATCAGCATCCGCCTTCCCATCCAGAGCCGCCTTCAAATCCCGCTGGTTTCCGAGCGTCCCCGTGATCGAGCCCCACTCCGTCGTCAGAGCCCCTTCCCCCACCACGATTTCAATCACATCCTCCGAGACCGCCACCTCGATAACCACATCCGAGACCTCGACCACAATCACGTCATCCACAACCTCGATTATTTCCAATTCCGAACCCTGCATCAGCCCGCCCTTCCGAATTCCGCATCAAGGGACAAAAGTCCCCTGACCACCTTTCACCTTTCACTTTTGTTCCCTGACACCTGCCACCTGAAACCTGACACCTGATTACTCCGTCACCGACGGCAGCACCTTGAACGCCCCGCCCAGATAATACTCCGCCACCGACGCCGGCGACGTCACCCGGATATCCCACGCATACAGCCCCGACGTGAACCCCGACGACACCGACGCCGGTATCAACAGGTCGATTCGCCCCGCCGCCGGTGTGATCGTGCACTCCATTTCACACAACAGCGCCCCGCCGTCCGGACATTCCCGCACCTGGCATTTCGCTTCATACCCCGTCAGGTCCAGCACTTCCCCGCCCTTCCGGAACAGCAGCGCCCGGTGAAACGTCGCCCCCCGATGCATTGAAAAGTCATAGATTTCCATTGGTCCTCCTAAAAAACACAGGCACCTGATACACTGTATACCGCAGCGCGGCAGAGAAACCTGTATCAGGTGCCATTCTGTCCTAATCAGCTGTTGCCTTGCCCGGAAACATTCGCCGACGGATTCTTCATTTCCGGAAAGAACGGACTGAGTCCCTCATCCGATAAAATTCCCAAAGGATCCGGGATCATTCGCACAACCCCATCGCCGCGATCATAGACCAGTTCCCGCGGTTCGCATTGGGTCCCGCCGGTCAGCGGTTCCAAAACCGGGATCCGGACTCCCCTCCAGTCAGCTGACATTTGATGTTCCGCTGAGAAATCGGGATCAGACTCATCCGAAGTCTGAATTTCAGCAGATTTCTCCGCCAGATCCGGATCTGCCGCAATAACCGCTTCCTCTCCGGAAATTTCGATCACGCAGTCATTATTTTCCTCAGGGATCATCGCTTCCAGTTCATCGGAAATTTCCGATTCAATCACAGCGCCGGAAGCTTCCGGTCCCGAACTCATAGCCGCTGTCCGATGGAATTCATTTTCTGCCTTTTGATGCATACCGGCCCGTGTATTTCCAACAGCATTCACATTTTTCTTCGCAGGTCCGTTCATAGACTTCCGGACGATTCCCCGCATTATCGTTCTCATCATACTCATGATCTATTTCTCCCTTCCCTCAAAATCAGATTCCCGGCGGCCAAGGCCATCCTCCAAAGCCACGCCAAGAATATAGCTTGCGACCGTTCCGACAACACCGACCACAGACTCCTCCGGGATCGGAAAGTCGGGCCAGACAACAAAGATTATCGAATAGACGATACCGACGACAGCAGCCCAAAACTTACGGCTTTTCAAAATGCTGTACCCAATATTTTTCATCTCCACAATTTTCCTTCTTTGATCTTCCGAGCTGAGGAGCGGGAGCTGAGAAAACTCCGCACTCCTCAGCTTTTCCTCAGAACTATTCACCCGTAACGTTAGATTTGTACAGCGGGCGGTGATCAGCAACCATAACATTCAAGAAGTGACGTGCCTTCACGCGGATCTCATCATTTGTGAACAAAGCACCGCTTGTCTGGTTGTCCGCGATATATATTTCCGGCATAAGGCCGAAACGTTCCCCGATATAAATGGCAGGGGCAAGCGCCGGATCCGCCACCGCTGCCCAGTTATTGGTATCGGTAAACTCCGGGCAGGTGATCACATCGCCAAACTGACCGCGCTGCAGGTTTTCACTGGTGAAATTTGCCTCATACACCAGGGACGGATACAGGATCCGCTGGGCTGTCAGACGCAGTGATCTGGGAACGACCAGGTATCGGGCATCTACCGCAAGTTTCGGAGCCGCGGCACCGGAAGCCACCAGCATATCCTGAGTCCAGATCGCGGAACTCGCGTTTTCCCATGACGCGGAAGTCAGCGCGGCAGAGCCGAGATTGTGATGATCCGCATGAAATACATTCTTTGAATCAGACATGACCGGTCCGACACCGGAATTTGCCGTAAATACAGACGCAACCAAAGCGGAGATCCGGCGCAGCCCGGCAGTCGCGAGTTTGAACGGGTACTGGCGCAGGCGTTTGGTATCATCACGCTCAAACATTTCAATTGTCAGCGGCAGATACGCGCCGTATTTATTCCAGGATCCGACTTCCGGTGAATCCGTGACGGACAGCTGCTGATAAGAAGCGCCTTCATTTACTTCGGGGAGCAGGTTCAATTCACCGACCAGGATCCCCGTAACATCCTGAAGTGAATCAAAATGTTCAACCGTTACAATGTTCTCCCACCAGCGGTAACCGGAAGCTCCGAGCTCATCCCAGCGCTGCGCGATCAGTTTGTTCAGCGCATTTTTCAGAATTCCGGGAAGGTCCGCCGTTGTGGCAAACCGAGCCCGTTCCGCGTAATAACCGCCATGGAAATTCACATCTCCCGTCATCATGCAGTAAAGCTCACGGATACCGGTAAGCTTCGCGCAATGCACACCCCTCAGATTAACGGGACGTTCTGCACCCAGCAAATCATGAACTGCCGCTGTCAGCTGGTCTTCTCCGCTGTACATTCCGGTAAAGCGGCCCTTCACACCGGAAACGCACTGAGAAGCTGTCAGCTGGGCACAAAGAAGCTTTCCGTCATCAACTGCCTGATTCAGTTCGGATGGATCAAAGGTTTTTCCGTTGAATTGCGCGCGGATCCGGTCACGAACCGGAACGGGCAAACCGGAATTGGAAAGCGTACTTTCCAGAAGCTGACGGCACATTTCCACACGCAGTTTGTGGGCACCGGCTGCTTCCTTTTGCAGTGAAAGGCAGCTTTCATTCTCATCCGGATCTGAACGCATATTCATCGAGCTGCGCATGCGGGCAGCTGCTTTGTGTTCGCGGATATTGTAAAGCGCGCGAAGCACCGCACCGCCGCGGGCAGGATCAACGACAAGATCGACGGAATAAATTTTGACAATTTCCGTAACTACAGAACCGTCGCAATTGAATCCAAGGTCAGCAGAGAAACCGATTTTTGTATCAGTCCCCTCCTGCGCAAGGACCTCCTGACAGGTCTCCCGCAGCAATTCGGCAGAAGGGCCAAAGGGTGTCAGACGGGCTTTGATTCCCTGCGCTTCCTCATCAAAAATCGGATCGGAGATCAGCCCCGCCACATCCCGCACGGAATGTCCGTCGGCTGAATCCAGCGGAAGATGATCAATAAAACATTGAACACCATCAAACAGAGGAACCGCAGCACGCAGCACATCCGCGCTGAATTCCCAGCCATTCCCGACACCCGCCGTGATGCAGAGGATCTCAAAGCCGCCGCTTCCGGCGTCCGGGGTGCCTTCCATCGGAAAAGGCTGACGCTGTTCTTCCAGGGAGACCCTGGCTGACCGGTTATACGTTTTTTTCGTATTTGACATAGTTAAACTCCTTTTATTTCTTTGCAATTCGTTTATTAGAATTGCTTTTCTATGAGTTTAAGTTGCCATTCCGGAAAAGTAAACCGGCAATGTTGTCCGTTGACAAATCGAAAAAAATGTGGTAGGGAATTAGAACAACGTATAAAAGAAACGTTTTTTCAGCAGACAGAAGAATAACCGATATTTCCCAAACAGGTAAAATTGCGCTGAAGTGCTTGAAGAAAGTGAGTGCTCTGAAATAATTTAAAAGCCTTCATAAAGGAGTGCTGCTTCGCAGCCGTGAAGTCTTTCCTCCTCCCGATGGTCTTATGCTGATCTGGCAGGAACGCTTTCTTTGCATATATTTTCCCGCATGATCAAACGTTACCTCATCATTAAATGGAAAACCGGGAATTCATCCCGGTTTCCGTCGTTTATTTCAGAAGGATTTGATTTTAGTTTGTTGAATTATTATAGAAATAGTTATAGGAGTAGAATCCGCAGGGTCCCATATCGCTGATCCAGATCGCGATCGGATTAACATTTCTCATCTCTGCCGGGATCGCGAAAGTCAGTGTCTGCGGAGCACCGCTGCCGGTCTCAAATGTACCAACCTGTGTACCGTTAAAGGCTGATGTCACATATCCGGTGATCCGGTGATCGCCGGGTTTGTGTTTATCATCCCCGGGCTTGTGGAAATCCGGTGCATCCGGATTGATCGGTTCAAGAACATAGAATACTTCATCGCCGATCGTGACCGGTTCATGCGGATACAAAACCTCAACAGGTTCCTGGTGATGCGGTTTGCCATATACCGGCTCACGAACAGGAACCCAGGTAGATACGTAAGTTCCCATGGAAACACTGAAGGTACTGTCAGCCGGGAAATTTGTTGTGACGAAGGTCACAGATTCATTTCTGACAACACCGGTGATCGTAACATAAGGGATAACGCTGAAATCACAAACAAGCGGATCATTGTTTTCCGGCATTGTTTCTTCAGCCTGTTTTTCCCCAGCAGGTTCTTCCTTTATGGTTTCTTCGTTCACCAGTTCGATTTTGGTAGTATCCTCAGCTTCAGGTTCTTCTTTTGCGGGTTCTTCCGCGGCAGGTTCTTCGCTCTTGGCCTCTTCGTTCACCAGCTCGATTTTGGAAGTATCCTCAGCCGCAGGTTCCTCTTTTGCGGGTTCTTCCGCAGCAGGTTCTTCGCTCTTGGTCTCTTCATTCACCAGCTCGATTTTGGAAGTATCCTCAGCCGCAGGTTCCTCTTTTGCGGGTTCTTCCGCGGCAGGTTCTTCGCTCTTGGTTTCTTCATTCACCAGCTCGATTTTGGAAGTATCCTCAGCCGCAGGTTCTTCTTTTGCGGGTTCTTCCGCAGCAGGTTCTTCGTTCACCGGCTCGGTTTTGGAGGTATCTTCAGCCGCGGGTTCTTCCTTCTCAGGGTCCTCTTTTGCGGGTTCTTCCGCAGCGGGTTCTTCAATAACCGGTTCTTCAACTGTTTCCTCAGGAATATTCACAAAACTCCCGGGAATAACTCCGCCATGTTCATCCTCTAATTTGAGTTCAATTGTTTTTTCACCATGAAATTTTGCAGGGATTTTAACAGTAATGCTCAATTTTCCGCCTGAATTACTATTGAATTTTGCGACTGCGGTAAAATCTTCCGGAGCTTCAGAGGATGCCATATATACAATATAGGATGTGGCGGCAGGGAAATCTTTTGTGATCAGAACTACTTTTACATCTGTTTCAACGCTGGACACTTTAATTGCCGGCCTGGCCGCGTCCTGAGCCATAACATTTCCGAAAACCGACATCAGGATAACAAACAGACTTATAATCAGAATCGTTTTATATTTTTTCATATCATATCCTCCTAAATACGCCGGTTTAGAATCGGCCGTATACATTCATCCTGATAAGTAGCAAGATTTAAGCCAAAAATCAAACATAAAAAAAAGCCGACCGGAGAACCGATCGGCTGAATTTCGCAAGCGAAATAAATTAGGCAACACCCTTGACTTCGACTTTGGCGCCGGCAGCTTCGAGTTTGGCTTTCGCGTCATCAGCAGCTTCTTTGGCAACGCCGGAGAGAATCTTGGTACCAGCGGTTTCAGCCATCTGTTTGGCTTCCACGAGGCCGGCGGAGGTCAGTGCGCGGATAACTTTAATGGTGTCGATCTTCTTGGCACCGGCATCCTGGAGGATGACGTCAAATTCAGTCGGCTGGGCAGCGGCAGCAGCATTCGGATCAGCAACAGGACCCGCAGCAACAGCAACCGGAGCGGCGGCGGAAACGCCCCACTTTTCTTCCAAAGCCTTGACGAGGTCAGCGGCTTCCAACACGCTCAGAGCGCTCAAATCTTCAACAAGTTTAGCAATATCTGCCATTATAAACTCCTAAATAGTATATTTTTAAATTAGATTTTGTTTCCGGGTGCATCCCCGGCGAAAAATGCTGAAAAAAATTAATCTTCAGCAGGTGCATTCTGTTTGTCAACGTTCGCCTGAAGAACAGCAGCAAGGCTGCGGCCAGGTTCGTTGATTGTACGGACGAGCTGGGATGCAGGAGCCATAATGGTTCCGAGCAGTTTCGCACGCATTTCCGGAAGAGACGGCAGGGTACCGAGTTTTGCGACTTCAGCATCGCTGAGCAGCCCTTTATCAAGGTAACCATACTTGATCTTCATTCCATAATCTTTTACAAAGCTGTTGACAGCTTTCGCCACAGCAGCAGCATCAGTGAACGCATAGTTGACCAGTGTCGTTCCGGTCAGTTCTTCACCGGCGGGGTAATCCTTATCAGCAAGAGTCTTGGTTAACAGTGTGTTTTTCGCGACATGCGCTTCACCGCCAGCCTCACGGACCTTGTTGCGGATCGCATCGATGGTCGGCATGTTCATCTTTTCATAGGTGAGCATGAACATGGCCTGGCTTTTGTCCAGCCATTCGCCATATTGTTCCATCATTTTTGATTTCTCATCTTTTGTAAAGGCCAATGTATTTATCCTCCTTCCCGTTAAAAATAAAAAATCTTTGCCGCCGGATGCACAGACAAAGACAAAAAGATCAAAACTTTGGTTTGACTTCTCTTCATTCGCCTCGGCAGGATATTAAGCCTTTCGGCACCGGCTGTCATCAGTGAATCGCGGGCGTTAATGCCCTATCAATTTACCGCAACAATAATACCACGGATTCTTAAAATTTTCAGAAAAAATATGATTTTTCATAAAAAACATGACATCGAAAGCCCGCGGATCCTTTTCTCCCCGATCCGGCTGCCGCCATGCCATAAAGGTTCCGGTCAGCTATAAAAAATCAGACCGCATTTGATGATTCATGCGGTCTGAACAGTCTCATCAGCGTTTAAAAATCGTGATAACTCCGGTTTCCAGTGTCTGCTGGGAAGAGAACTGGAATAATCCTTTGCAGAATTCGCCGGGTTCAGCGGGTTCGTAAACGACATTCTCCATTGAAAAATTACTGAATGATGCGGCAGAGGTATCAATAGACAATTCCCAATTAATGAGAACCGGTTTTACTCTGAAAACCAGGAGTATATCCGCCATGCGCATAGGCGGTAAATTATCCCAGTTATAATAATTTCCCGATCCGTAATAATCTGTAAAGGTGATCAATTCCGGAGTATAAGTAACGGAACGATCCCGCACATAACCGGTCAGCCTGAAACAGTTCTTCGTTAAACCCTGTATTGAGGAATGTGTCATATTACGCATCTGAATGCGAACCTGCAGCATGCGTTCATCCGGACCCGCGGTCGCGTGGACCTGTGTCGTATTGGAAATCATGCTGCTGGTGCCGGGAATATCCGGAAAAGCGAGTTCAAATATGTCGCCGCACATGTAATATGTTCTGTGATCTACAGGAATCGGGGCATCCGCTTCCGCCGCAGCGGCAGCAGTTATGAACAGAATCAACAGAATAACCAGACCCAATGTTTTCTTCATATCATACCCTTTCACTGAACGATAACCTTCGGCATACGGAATTGAACGGTTTCACCCGGATTTTCACCAAGCATGTGGGGAGAAAAGCTCACGATCCAATCGTCTAACTCCTGAAAAACCGAAAAAACGAGCAAGGTCTGCAGGGTTTCGCCCGGAGCGATAGGGGAATAAAAAGCTTTCCACGAAAAACCTGACGCAGCTTTGGCACTCATCAGATAATCCAGTTTGTATGTACCGAAAATCTGATTCCGAAATATTTCCTGGATTTGGAAGGAATCGGGTGATATCCAGCCGACCGTTTCTTCACTGTTATTGGTTATACCGACACGCATCATCAAATATTTCAGGTCTTTGCTTGCGATCATTGCCTGAAAGGATTTAGAAAAAACCGGCTGATACAAGATCCGGAAAGAATAATTTCCGCATTCGATAACCTCTCCGACGTTCAAAACCGGAGGGTAATCACCTTCTTCCGGAAATGAATACAATTCACTGGGAACCACATCAAATCCCGACGCACAGACAAGCCCGGAAAAGAGAAAACAGACAATGAACAGAAGAATTACGGAAAGATATTTTTTCATATTCATAACACCTCGTTTAACCCGGTGCCGAAAATATACAGGTCGCCAATTGAACAGGTAACGGTCATTCCGCCTTCATTCAGGATCGGACCGTAACTCCATGAAACTCTGTCCGGCACAGGCTGCCCCGCGGCATTGCTGGTCGTAATATTATCGCGAAAGGTAACAACATTTTTGCCATTGATGTAAATATCGGAAATACCATTTTCACGGATAACCTCAACACGATAAGCTTTCACGGAAGGAGAAGCTGCCATCCGGTATTTTCCGGTAATGGATTCAAGATCCTGTAAGAACTGTGTTTCAAGGTTGTAATTCGAATATGCGGAGGAGCCTATAGAAGAAGAAGCGATGTCTTCCGGATCAAATGCAAATTCCGAAGGATCTATTTCCTTCAGCAGTTCCAGATCATGTTTGATCGTATTCTGGGAATAAGTAGCATGTCTCGTGCCGCCGTAAGAATTCACAGCCCGATAAACACCGGATTGCGGATCAATGATTATGCCTTTGCTTTCCTTATATCCGACCAGCAAAGAATCTGAATAATAAACATAACAGGAACCGGAATTATCAGGATAATTATCGTAGACAAATAATGTCGCATACAAATAAAAATCACGAGAAAAACCGCGGCTCTCACCGACATCCTTGCCATGCATCAGTTTTTTTGCAGCCGGTGTATCGGAATAGATCATCTGACTGAATGTTTTCCCGTCATCCCAGCGGCCGAGCAGCTTCCATGTGTCTTTTTTCCACAGCTCATGAGGGAAATAAGACAGGTCGATCTGATCAAAGAAAAGAACATCCGGAGAAAAACGGTAATATGTCGCGGGAGCATATTGATTCATCGTATCGATGATTTTTACCTGCGGAAAACGCCGGTTCAGCGGAATTACTTCTTCAGCTTCCTGCGCGAAAGCAGCAACAGCAGAGCAAAACACCAGAATTATACAGAATAATAATGGAAATATTTTTTTCATAAGCAATTTCTTTCATTTACTGAAAAACAAGAGGGACAGATACTTCGCAGTACGGAACATTTGAACCGCGTTCCGCAGGCCGGAAGACAAAAGTCCAGCCCTGCGTGTCATAAGAATCGACCTCAAAAATGATACTGGTATACCGAAGGTCGGCAAATTCGTATGGCTCCGCGAATGTAAACCAGCTGTTTTTCATATTTGCCATCATGGTTATGGCATAATCCAACGGATAAACCGTTTCGACGCCATCCGCGTTCGTGTATTTCAGTGAAAAACTGCTGCGATCGAGGCCGTTCCATGATTCTTCAAGCAGGAACAGGATCTCTGCCTTAAACTCAATAAAATATTTATTTGTAAATCTCATACTCGCGGATTTACCGATCGTCGGCCGCACGGGTATTTCAATAAAGATATCATTTTTACAGCTGTAAACATCAGGATGCGGATCGGTCAAAAGGATGGGATCAACATATTCATCCGCCGAACAGGCAATAGCAGCACTCAGAAGAACAAACAAACACAGCAGAATATAAAAAGTTTTCTTCATGAAGTCAGTCCTCATTCTCATTATCTCATTTTGATCGTAAAGTCATCAAAAGTGCAATGGACACGGTTGCCGCCCTCAAATAATTCAGCCCCGGCTTCGAAAGAAACGTGATCATTGATATTGTCTTTCACGCTGAAGACAAATTTTTCGTTGGCATAAACATAAACCGTTCCATCCAGGCGGATAAAATCAAATTTTATCAGTCGATCCGCGTTCAGGCCGGAAAGATCGGCGACCGGTTCATAAACCATCTCCCCATCAACAGGTCTGAAAAGATATGCCTGGTCCCCCGGATAAATGATCAGCCCGCTTTCTTTTCCCGCTCCCGTTAAAATAACATTACTGTAGCGGATCCAGCATATTCCGCCTTCCTCATCCGGGATGTTTTCCGTACGTTCAACAGAATACGTTACGTGAAATTCTCTTGCCCGAAACTGGTCAAATTTCAGACGCTTATTTGTCGTATGGATTTTTTCCTCAGAGGGGTTGATCGTCATCAGCAGATCCGTACCGACTCCGTCGTATATATAATACTGGTGAAGGGTCAGCGGATTCGGGAATTCATTCACATATCCCTGATTTTCCGTAAAATCATGGCCAAACCCCTCATAAACGAAATAATCCGTATCCGCTGTTTCCAACAAATGCTTTGTATTGATTATGCTGTCTTCCTCCTGGGCATAAACAGCATATGAAAGCGATCCGAGAATTAACAGAACCAGAAAAACCAACAGCTTTTTTACTTTCATATCAGTTATTTACCTTTCTGACAAGCATATTATCAAAAGAACAGACCGCTGTTTCACCATTTGCGTAAACCGCGTTGCCGAATACCAGCTGGAAAGGACCCTTGTCGCTGTCCGGGAACTGACCTGCATATTCGCTGTCGATATAAGCATACGTCTGCCCGGTAAACCGCATAAGCATCAGATGATACGTTTTGTGCGGAACATCGGAAATTCTTGTAAATGTCCCGTGATCATCCTCTGCGGTCTTTTTATAAAAACCGGCCCCTTTCCCGTCAACGACCAGAAAAATCTCCGTTTCCGGTTCTTCTTTGCGGGCCGCTGACTGTTCATTCAAATATCCGATAAAACAACCGGCCTGATCTGAAGGAAAGACATCGTCAACCGTGATATCCATGGAAAGCAGAAAGTTCTGCATATACCCGGAATTGATCCTGTTCATATAAAAATAATCGTGAACAGAATCCGGATTGGCAAATAAATGTATCGTCCGTTTCCCTTCAATAACAATTGTTCTGAGTGCTGTTTCCGGTCCGATATCGGAATACATGACCGGTTCCAGATATGTATAATTTTCTTCCAGGCCGCGGATCGGGAAAATATTATCAATGTTATCTGATAAAACTTTGATCATATCGGCCCAGGCTACACCCGCATTATCGGCCCCGTAAACTGCCTGTTCATGCGTAAAACCTTCAGCGACGGATTCCAGATAATTGATCAATTCTCTCCGCGATACTGTCATTACCCGCAAATAATCCTGGGCTTTCTGCACCGCCATTTGATTCCAGTCCACGTTTTGA
Source organism: uncultured Chloroflexota bacterium (assembly GCA_902786265.1). Lineage (GTDB taxonomy): Bacteria > Chloroflexota > Anaerolineae > Anaerolineales > Anaerolineaceae > Flexilinea. The sequence goes on from CADACE010000001.1 coordinate 45,016, forward strand.
CCGACAACACCCACGGCATAAACCGCCTGATCATGAGTAAAACCGACAACATCCGATTCCAGCTGATTGATCAGCCCGTTTTCAGAAAATGCACTGCTGTCAAGGAACATCTGAGCCCGTTTTACAGCCATTTCATTCCAGTCCACTTCCTGACTGACACTTTGAACACCATGAAGGGCCTCTTCATGAGTAAAACCGACGTTTTCGGATTCCAACTGCCGGATCAAACCATTTTCGGAAAAGACATTTGACCGGAGGTAAAACGCTGCCCGGCGTTCTGCCATTTCGAACCAGTCAACATCTTTCCCCGCGGTCTCTACACCATAGACCGCTTCTTCATGTGTGTAACCTTCAGCCGCGGACTCCAGCTGCCGGATCAAACCGTTTTTTGAATAATCGGAAGAGGATAAATAAAAGGCAGCACTTTGCGCCGCATTTTCTTTCCAGTCTGCACCGCTGTTATCAGCTGCATATTCAGCTTCCTGAAGAGAATATCCCGAAAACAGCAGTAACTCAACCAAAGCGGTTCTGGAAAAAGGCATCGATTCCAGATAGGATTTCGCTGTCTGCAGTGCCTCAGCCTCATCTGCTGAAACGATTCTCGGCTGAAAGTTTATGCTCAGCAGCATTGTCAAAATCAAAACAAAAACAATTCTGGTTATAAAAGGCTTATTTTCCATTCAAGTATTCCTTCCGTGTGTCCATTCAGAAGACATCATCCGGGACAGTCCCATAAAGATAAAAGTCTCAAAATGACAGATGATCTGAATAGTAACCATTCCTTTTCGAAATCCTTTATCATTATATCAAAAATTTTTATTTGATGAATTGCTTTTTCAATATATTTTATAAGTCATTATTGTCAGCATGCCATAAATAACGACCAGGAAGAAAAGAATTACGGCCTGTATCTTTATTTTTTCTGCAGTGATACCGACAAATTCACGAGCCACGGCATTCACCCAATAATAACAGGTCGTGGGAGAACTGATCCCGACAGCCTTTAACCCGGCACAAACCGCGTAGATCCCGGATCGAAAAACGTGAAAATTGGTGGTTACAAATGCGGCCGCACCATCCGGCCGGAGTGAGCGGATGACCTCGGCAGAATTACTCATATTTTCTTTCGTTCTGACCGAAGTTTCCTCCAAAAAAATCCGGCTTTCCGGGAAGCCGTGACTGAGCAGATATTCTTTCATCGATGAGGCTTCCGAACGGATCTCATCGATACCCTGCCCTCCGGAAAGGATAAGATTCAGCTCTTTCCCGAACGTTTTTTTCTGTTCTGCCGCAAAAGACAACGCGGTATTCAGCCTTTTCTGAAGGATCATTGACGGCGTACCGTCCGGTTCCAGACCGCACCCCAGCACGATCACATTATCAACACTTGTCCGGATATGATAATTTGACGTAAGCAGAATGGCAGAAAGCGTCCCAAAAAACATACATTCAAAATACAGGTATACCGCGGACGACAGGATCAGCAGCAGATCACCAAACAAATATTCTTTCCCGGCGGAATCTGACAGCAGTCTAAAAAAAACGACCCCCGCAAGGCCGGCCAAAGAAAAAGCAGGAAGCAGAATACCGAAAATATTCTGGAATTTCACTTCTTTGGAATCGGCGATCAGGACAACTGTCGCGATAATTGTAATCACGGACAGCACGACCGGCACTGGGGAAGTCAGAAGCAGAAAATTTCCCGGCGATTTTATGATAACGATCATCATTTGTTTATCAGTAAGCAATTCCGGATGAAGTATGCCGTAAAGCGTCAGCCGGGCATGAATCATAACCATTGCTGCTGCGTACAAGCCAAATCCGGAATATAAGATGATGTTGTAAGAGTACGGATTAAAGGCAGCCTGCCGCCGGAAAGCGATGAACAAAAATACCGCCGTCAGCGTAAAATAAACTGTCAGGACACCATTTGCAAAAATCAACCGCTGCGGGTCTGCCATACGGCTGACAAACAACAGCAAAACAGCGGCAGCTGCTGTCAGAACCGGAATATTATAAAGTTTGGGCTCTTTATCTCTGCTGAAAAAGACCACGCAGACTCCCACCTCTCCGCATTGCGATATAAAAATACACCCCGCCCATAAAGGCGGGGATAGTTTTCAAAATGATCGATCACTCCACGGAAATCGAGAAAAAGTAATGCGGCTGGCCGCCATAATGGCATTCAACTTCATGGTCAGGATATTTTTCCTGAACCATTGCCGCGTATTTCTCCGCATCACTGTCAGACATTCCGTTGCCATAGAACAGCGTGATTTGTTCGTAATCTTCGGTTCCGATCTGGTCAAGGAGCTTCATCAGGCCTTCACCGACAGAATCCGCGGAAATTACAAGATCGCCGTTATGGATCCCGATCACCTGACCTTCCGTCACATTGACACCGTTCAGTTCGACGGTACGGGTAGCTTTGGTCAATTCCCCGGATTCAACCTGCAGCAGGGAATCATTCATCGCCGCGACGGTCTCATCAAAATCACCGTCCGGGTCCAGCAGCAGCATGGAAGCGATCCCCTGCGCGACATTCTTGGAGCGGATCACAGCGACCTTCTTCTTCGACTGCGTGATGGCGTTATTCGCGGAAAGGATGATGTTTTTATTGTTCGGCAGAATGATGATTTTATCCGTCGGAAGATCCTCAACAGCTTTCAGGATCTGTTCGGTGCTGGGGTTCATCGTCTGACCGCCGGAAATGATGGCATTGACACCCAGGCTGGCAAGGACACGGGAGATCCCTTCACCCGGAGATACCGCAATGATCCCGATCTGTCCCGGTTCGACCTGCGTCAGTGTATACTCCGATTCCTTTGCTTTGCGGATATCTTCCATCTGGGCCACAAGGTTTTCAATGGCGACCTTTGTGACTGTTCCCAGCTCCATAATGTAATTGATGGGAGCGTAGAGGTTTTCTGTCGGGACATGAATGTGCATGCGGTACATTTCATCCCCTTCACCGACCTGGATAGATGTGCCCATGTCACTGAGCCGGTCATAGAACGCGCTCAGCTCCAGTTCCTTGTTGGGATGGAAATCCACGACAACTTCATAATCCTGACCCGGCTCGATGATTTCTTCCTCATTCATGCTGTCCAGCTGGGCAAGGGAAACCATCGGGGGAATATCGGAATTGACATCCAGAGGCTGCCCGGTCATCCAGCGCAGGAAACCCTCAAAAATGTAAAACAGCCCTCTGCCGCCGGAATCCACGACCCCGGCCTGTTTCAGCACCGGAAGCAGTTCCGGAGTCCGCAAAACAGAATCGTCCGCGGCTTTCACCGTGACGGTCAGAAGCTTCAAAAAGTCATCACATTCCGGCAGAGCTTCCGCAACAGCATCAGCCGTATCTTTCAGGACTGTAAGGATGGTCCCCTCAACCGGACGGACGACACCCTTATAGGCTGTGTTTTTTGCTTCCGTCAGCGCATGAGAGAAGACCTCCGGAGTGAACGTCTCATAATCACTCATAACACGGGAAAAACCGCGCCAAAGCTGGGAAAGGATCACGCCGCTGTTGCCGCGGGCGCCCATCAGGGCCCCCTGCGCTGCCGTACGCATGATCTGTCCCGCGTGATTGGTATCCATCAAAACGATATCCGTCCAGGCAGTCTGCATCGTCAGCAGCATATTTGTACCCGTATCGCCATCCGGCACCGGGAAAACGTTCAGTGCATTTACAATATTCTGATTTGTCTTCAGCCAGAGCATCCCGGCTTCAAACATTGATTTCCACTGAGCCCCATTAAGGGTCTTCAGCGCACCCTGTCCTTCGGGTTTATTTGTTTCATTTGTTTCGGTCATTGGTCTCCTGGATCTGCTTTATTTATCGGGGTTGCTCACTCGCAGACCCTTGACATGGACATGGACGCTTTCGACATGCAGCCCGGTCATCTTTTCAACCTGATACTTCACATTGTCGGCAACGCTGTTGGCGACAGAAGTAATACGAGTCCCGTATTCAACAGTGATGTATAAGTCGATCGTAACATTTTTGCCGTCGGATTTTACATTGACTCCCTGCGTGGAATCTTTCGTGATCGCAGCGGCCAGCCCGGCGGCTAAATTTTTCGGGGAAAGTCCGACAATACCATACGACATCTGTGCCGCGTGGGAGACGATTGTACAAATCGCCCGGTGGGAAAGGAAAATGCTTCCCAACATATTCTGCTCATTTTCGTTCATGTTTACTCCTTCTCTTCCGGTTTTATTGAAAAGGGTCGAGAATCAGGGGTACAAGAATCCCCTGACATTATTCTATCATCATTTGCCTTGTCAATCACCAGGTTGCCTGCGTTATAAGTACAAAAGTCATATTTTTTTCAAACATCTGTAAATAAAAACCCGGAAGGTCCGAAATATATCCTTTCATTGGGATCACCGGACCCGATATTCCGGTATTAAGTACAGCTGCCCGGCACCAGAACCTGTGACGTTTCCGATTAATATGACATTTGACAGGTTTAAATATAACGAATAAAAAATGCCTTTTGCAAACGTTTGAGGTACAATAAAGCAGAGAAACGGAACATCACTGTTCCGGGTTTTTGTCTGTGTGCACGGATATGCCCGGGAGCGTTCCAAATGGATTGTAATGACTGAAATCGAGGAGTAATAATGGGAAAGAGCCTTGCGGATTGGAAAATCGGAGACCCGATGATCAATGAGAATGATTACTGGCAGGATCCGAATTATGTCGCCGAAGACCCTGAAAAGGAGAAGCTGGTACTTGAACTGGCAACATTGATCACGGACCGTTACGTCAAAAAGCTGACGAAAAAGGTGAATAACCGCGATCCGGAATACTGGATGCTGGATCTGGTCCTCAACAAAGAGCAGATCAAATTTCTGCTGAACTTCAAAAAGACCCGCGTTCCCTACTCTGTTCCCGAACTGGCACAGATGAACAACATGTCTCTCGAAGACACACAGAAGATGGTCGAACGGCTGCGCTGGATCGGCATTATCGAACAGAACCGCGCCAAAACACCGGACAAACATCTGCAGTACGAGCTGCCGATCTTCGTCCCGGGCAGCGCGGAGTTCATGATGATGCAGGAAAAACTGACCGATGAATTTCCGCAGCTCGCCACCTTCTTCAACCTGATGACCCAGCTCCCACTTGCCGGTATCACCGAAATGATCCCGCCGGGAGGTGCCGGAGTCGGGATGCACGTGATCCCGGTTGAAAAAGCCATTTCCATGGAAAACCAGTCTGTCCCGGTGGAACATCTTTCCCGCTGGATCGACATGTATGATAAATTCGGCATCTCCGAATGCTCCTGCCGCAAACAGCAGACCATGCGCGGAGAAGGTTCCGGTGAGATCCGCGGCGATTACTGCATCGGTGTCGGCGATATGGCAGAATATATGGATGACCGCGGGATCGGGCATCTGGTTTCCAAAGAAGAAGTTTACGAGATCCTCGAACGCGCCGAACGGCACGGTTATGTCCACCAGATCACCAACATCGACGGCGAAAACAAGATCGTCGCCATCTGCAACTGCGCTCCGGGTGTCTGCAACGCGCTGCGTACTTCCCAGCTCTTCAACACCCCGAACATGTCCGCTTCCGCCTACCGTGCCCACGTGGATAAAGAAAAGTGTGTGGCCTGCGGCAAATGCGTGGAAGTCTGCCCTGTGGGTGCGGCAAAACTGGGGCAGAAGCTCTGCCGCAAAGACGGCAGCGAGGTAACCTATCCGAAAACGGAACTTCCGGACGAAGTGCCGTGGAGCCCGAAAAAATGGAATTACAACTACCGCGATGACGCGAAGATCAACTGCTACGACAGCGGGACTGCTCCGTGCAAGACCGCCTGCCCGGTCCACCTTTCCGTACAGGGTTACATCAAGATGGCCGCGGAAGGCCGCTATGACGAAGCGCTGAAGCTCATCAAACAGGATAACCCGTTCCCGATGATCTGCGGCGCTGTCTGCAACCGCCGCTGCGAAGACGCCTGCACCCGCGGCACCATCGACCAGCCGCTGGCGATCGATGAAATCAAAAAGTTCATCGCATCCCTCGAACTCAAACAGGAAAACCGCTATGTGCCGCTCTGCGAAAAACACGACGGCGGCATGTGGGGCGATGAATTCAAAGTTGCCATCATCGGTGCCGGTCCTGCCGGACTTTCCGCCGCGTATTTCATGCGGCAGAACGGCTATCCGGTCACCGTTTTTGAAAAGGAAGAGAAACCCGGCGGCATGCTCATCAACGGGATCCCGAGCTACCGTCTGGAAAAAGACATTCTCGACGCGGAAATCGATGTTATCCGTCAGATGGGCGTTGAGTTCAAGTGCGGAGTGGAAGTCGGGAAAGACGTCACCATTCAGCAGCTGCGCGAACAGGGCTATAAAGCCTTCTTTGTCGCTATCGGTATGCAGGGCGGCAGACTTGCCGGTGTCCCGGGTGAAGACGCGGAAGGCGTTGAGACCGGAGTCGATTTCCTGCGCCGCATCAATCAGGATCATTCGGTCCGGCTCAGCGGTGAGACCGTCGTAGTCGGCGGAGGCAATGTCGCCATCGACGTCGCCGGTTCCGCGCTGCGCGCCGGTTCCTCCAAAGTCACCATGCTCTGCCTGGAACAGCGTGACGAAATGCCCGCTGCGAAGGATGAAGTAGCCGAAGCTCTCGAAGACGGCATCGAACTGATGAACGGCTGGGGGCCGAAGGAAGTGCTGAGCGAGAATGGCAAAGTCACTGCCGTTGTCTTCAAGAAATGCACCGCTGTTTATGACGAACAGCACCGCTTCAGTCCGCAGTATGATGAAAATGAGACCATCACCGTCAAATGCGACAAGGTGCTGCTCTCGATTGGTCAATCCGTGATCTGGGGCGATCTGCTGAAAGGCACAAAGGTCGAACTCAACCGCAACGGAACCGCGAAAGCCGACGCACTGACCCGTCAGACAGCTGAACCGGACATCTTCGTGGGCGGCGATGTCTTCACCGGTGCCCGCTTCGCGATCGACGCCATTGCCGGCGGACGGGAAGGCGCCGTTTCCATGAACCGCTATGTCCATCCGGGCAACCGGCTCGACCTCGCCCGCGACCGCCGTGAATTCGTCGAACTGGACAAGAACGACATTGAAGACGTGACCAAACGCGAAAGCTTCGACAGCGCACAGCGTCAGATCCCGGGGAAGAAGGCCGGTATCGCCGGCAAGACTTTTGAAGACCTGCGGCTGTGCCTGACAGAAGAACAGGTCAAAAAAGAAGCTGCCCGCTGCCTGGGCTGCGGCGCGACTACCGTTGACACCAACCGCTGCATCGGCTGCGGCCTGTGCACGACGAAGTGTATGTTTGACGCGATCCATCTGACCCGCGATATGCCGGCAGCAAGCAACATGTGCCGCTGTGAAGATAAGCTGCCGAAGGTCGCTGCTTATGCCGCCAAACGAGCCGGGAAGATATTGATTCGAAAGATCAAAGGAAATTAGGTTTTAGGGATCAGGTATCAGGGATCAGGATTCAGGGTTTAGCTGTCAGGTATCGGGTATCTCAATATAAACGGATATAACCGACCACAGACCACTGCCCCAGCCCCGGGTCCCTAATCCCCAGACCCTGAATAAAAAGGTAAGGAAGAGAAAATGTCAGAGATCATTGAAGTAAAAGCTGGTGTTGAGGCTGAAAACGATAAATATGCAGCCGAAGTTCGGAAATTATTGAGACATCATCAGGTCCGGATGATCAACCTCATGGCTTCACCGGGAGCCGGTAAAACCTCTCTGCTGGAACAAACCATCGACCGGCTGAAAGGATCCAAACGGATCGCAGTCCTGGAAGCGGATGTGGACGCGGATGTTGACGCCAAACGGATCGAAGCTCACGGCGCGAAAGCACTCCAGATCCATACCGGCGGTGCCTGCCATATGGACGCGTACATGACTCTGAAAGCCCTGGAAAATCTGGATCTGGACCAATATGACCTGATTTTCCTTGAAAACGTCGGCAATCTGGTCTGCCCGGCAGAATTTGACACCGGCGCGGATCTGAGAGTCATGATCCTTTCCGTCCCGGAAGGCGATGATAAACCGCTCAAATACCCGCTGATGTTCCAGGTCACGGACTGTATTCTGGTCAACAAGATCGACACGGATGAAATTTTTGATTTCAACCTGCAGAAACTGGAAAAGAACGTCGCTGCGCTCAATGAACACGCCAAGATCATCCCGATTTCCGCCTTCACCGGTTCCGGTGTGGAAAACTGGCTGGTCTACCTGCGTGAAAAAATCTTTGAGTGGAATTACAGCTGCCATTAGTATTTAGCGGATAGGGTATAGGGGTTAGGGTATAGGGTTTCACTGCCCGAGGACTGCCCCCTGCCCCTAAACCCTGAACCCTAAACCCTATACCCTAATCTTATGAAAATCATTGAACTTAAAGAAACTTTTACTGCATCAAATGATCGGGATGCCGAGGAATTACGGGCTTATCTTAAAGAAAAGTCTGTAATTCTTTTTAACCTGATGAGTGCACCGGGAAGCGGGAAGACCACGCTGCTTTCCCGTGTCATTACAGACCTTAAAGAAAAGGTGAAAATCGCGGTCATGGAAGCCGATATAGCCTCCGCCGTGGACGCGGAGCGCATCGAAGCGCTGGGAGCACAGGCAATACAGGTCCATACCGACGGTATGTGCCATATGGATGCCGGAATGACCCGTGAGGGACTGCTGTCCATGGACCTGGACAGGACCGATATCGTCTTTCTGGAAAATGTCGGCAACCTGATCTGCCCCGCGGAATATGACACCGGCGCGGTCAGGAATATCATGATCCTTTCAGTCCCGGAAGGGGATGACAAACCGCTCAAATATCCCCTGATGTTCCGGGAAAGCGACGCCCTGGTGATCACCAAGACCGATGCCCTGCCCTATTTCAATTTTGACATGGAAAAAGCCATGGAACGGGTCCGCAGGCTGAACCCGGCTATCCGGATCTTCCCGGTCTCCGCGAAAAAGGGCGACGGCATGGCAGCGTTTGAAGAATGGCTGCTGGAAGAAACAAAGCATTTCGTTGTATAATTAATGGTGATTGGAGGCAAGCATGAGTACATTAGAAGCTACGATATCAATGCTGGAAATGATGCCTGAAGAATCCAGACAGATGGTTTTTGAATATACACAGGAACTGTTTTCATCTTCACAGACGGCTAATCCATTTGTTCCCGTGAGTAAAGAACAAATTCTGAAAGATCTGGAGCTTTCCCGGCAGCAGGTATCACAAGGCAAAGTCAGAAATATGGCTGTGGCACTTGAAGATTTAAGAAGACGCCATGGATTTATTTGACGTTTTAATTACAGACCATGCATTGAGTCAGCTTGAAAGTTATATTGATTATATTCAATATGTTCTTTTGGATGATCAGGCTGCGGATGCAGTTGCTATAGATGCTGCCGAAACACCGGATCGTCTTAGAAATCTGGCAGGAGTGCTCAGCCCATGTAAAAATGAATATCTCAAATCTCTTGGTTATCATCCTATGAGATTCAAAAATCATAGGTATGTGATGCTTTATCGTATTGAAGGTAATACTGCTATTGTAGAGGCCATATATCATCAGACTCAAGACTATGAATCCAATTTATTGGATGAAGTTTGGAATTCTTGATGGAATATTTCTTAATTACACCCGTGTAATTCAAAATTTTATGCATGAACTTGGCATTGTCACCCATGTAATTAAAACACTGACCGATGTGGCGGCAGAAAATCAACTGACCCGCATCGGTTCGGTCACTCTGGAGGTCGGTGAAGTCTCCGGTGTGATCCATGAACAAATCCTGGACTGCTGGGATTACATGTGTCAAAAACGCGGTCCGCTCTTCACCGGCTGTAAACTCAACCTCGTAGTTCTTCCCGCTGTTACCTATTGCTCTGCCTGTGAACAGACCTACCCCACGGTTCAATACGGCCGCACCTGTCCCCACTGCGGTTCCGGTGAGACCTGGCTCCTCACCGGCAATGAGTGTACAATAAAAGAAATCGAGGCGGAGTAAGTTCATCAGAAAAAAAGCGGCAGCTTTTTATTCTCTTACATTTAAAATATCCGAATCAGGATTCACCCATTCGTCATGGAAATCAAAATCTCTGACACCTGACACCTGATACCTGAATCCTTTTTCTAACTTTTCAAATATAATAAAATCATATCCGAAGCCACCGAACCTACCAAAAGACCGCGGGATGATCATGAAAGAAAAAATAGTTGTAGTCGATGATGATGTAATGAGCCTGAAAATTGTCAGGCGGGTATTCGAAAGAGCCGGCATCGAAGGGCAGTATCTTCATTCCGGAACTGAACTTTACGAATATCTCGGGGAAAACAATATTCCGGACCTGTTTCTTTTGGATATCCATCTGCCGGATGTGAACGGTTTTGAGATGCTCAAGCAGATCCGGACCGATGCGGTTTACCGCAACATCCCCGTCATTTTCCTCACAGGAGACGATGACATCAAGACAGAAACCGCGGGACTGCATGCAGGCGCCGCGGACTTTATACGGAAACCATTTGCCGCCGAAGTGCTCCTGAAACGGGTATTCAACACGATCGAACTTAACCGTCTTCACAACAACATGGCACAGGAGATCAGAGTAAAGACCGAAAAGCTCTCCAAGATATACCTCCAGATCGTACAGGCACTTGCGGCATCCGTGGACGCGAAAGATAAGTATACCCACGGGCATTCCACTCGTGTAGCGGCCTATTCCCGGGAAATTGCCGGGCGAGCCGGGTTCAGCAAATCAGAGCAGGATGAAATTTATATGATGGGCCTTCTGCACGATGTCGGGAAAATCGGCATCCAGGACAGCGTTATCAACAAACCGGGCCGCCTGACCGATGAGGAATATGCCTCGATCAAAACGCATCCTGAAGTCGGAGCTGAAATCCTGAAGAATATCACGGACTATCCTGAATTGATGGTGGGAGCCAGATGGCATCATGAACGCTACGATGGCAAAGGATATCCGGATGGGCTCCGCGGGGAAGAAATACCGGAAACCGCCCGGATCATTGCCGTGGCAGACACCTATGACGCCATGACCAGCAACCGCAGCTACCGCGGCGCGATGCCCCAGCAAACCGTCCGTTCAGAATTTGAACGCTGCAGGGGCAGTCAGTTTGATCCCCGCTTCGCGGATATCATGATCCAGATGATCGATGAAGATACAGACTATCACATGAAAGAGGATTGACCATGCTGAACATGGAAACACTGGAAAAATTTGGACTGGACACAGCTGAGGGACTGTCCTATTGTGCGGATGATCCTGAATTTTATGAAGAGATGATCCTGGAATATTTAAACGAAAGCGCGGGCAGGATCGCAGAGATGGAGAAATTTTACGAGCTCCGAAACTGGGAACGCTGTGGCATCTGCGCACATTCTCTCAAAAATACATCCCGGATGATCGGCGCAAAGGAACTGTCGGGATATGCGCGTGAACTGGAACTCGCCTGCAAAGAAAATAACGGAGCCCGGATCGATCTCGCGCATGAGTGTTTCATAAAAAAATATAAAGAACTGACAGACTGTCTGCGTGAAGCGGCGGGTTTACTGAGGTAAGCGGATGCGGTCTCGCCTGAAACGTATTCTGAATCCGGAAACCCGGCTGCGGGAAAGAATATTCCAGCTTCTGTCTGCCATCGCGCTGGTTGAATTTGTAGTCGTATTCATCTATTACCTTGCGTACGGCAACGATAAGATCCAGACCATTATCTTGTTTGCCGGGATGATCCTTTTTGCCGGAACGGTTGCCTTCACGTTTAAATCAGGACATATGCGTGTCGGGTCAGTGATTGCAGGACTCTTATATTATTCCATTTATCCCCTGACATTTTTCTCATCCGGAGGGATGTACGGCGGAGCGCCTCCTGTATTTGCTTTTGCCCTGGTATATGTTTTTCTGATAACGGAAAAATGGGAAAGGGCTGTGGCATTGGCTCTCTGTGTCCTTGGCAGCGCGGGAATTTATCTGGCTGCCTGCCTTCATCCGGAGCTGCTGATAAGACATACCGTCCCTGCCGAACACGCGGAATCATTGCTCGCGGTTCTGCTTGTGACCTTGCTGCTCTGCATGCTGTTCACGTTTGCGACAGTGGTTTACAGAACGGAAAACAGGATCGTCCAGCAGCAGAAAAAAGAGATCGAGGAGCTCAATCAGGCTCAAAAACGCTTTTTCTCCAACATGAGCCATGAGATCCGTACACCCGTTAACGCAATTATCGGCCTCAACGAGATGACGCTGCGGGAAAATATTTCCGATGAAGTGCGGGAAAATTCCCTCAATATAGAAACTGCGGGTAAGATCCTGCTGCATACCATCAACGAGATCCTGGACATGTCAAAGCTGGAAACCGGGAGGATGGAGATAATCAAAGGTGATTACCGTGTTACAGCCATGCTCTCCGATATCGTAAACATGACATGGCTCCGCGCGCAGAACAAGGGGCTGGAATTTATGATCGATATCGATCCGGAACTGCCGACAGTTCTGCGCGGAGACGAGGTCCGCATCAAACAGGTGCTGCTGAACGTGATCACCAACGCGGTGAAATACACAAAAGAAGGCTCTGTGACCCTTTCGATTTCCGGAATCAGGGAAGCGGATGGACACATACGTGTCATTTATCATGTGAGCGACACGGGAATCGGGATCCGGGAAGAAAACATACCCGTCCTGTTTTCAGCCTTTCAGCGCTTTGATGAACAGACGAACCACAGAATAGAAGGAACAGGACTTGGCCTGGCTATCGTCAAACAGCTTCTGGACATGATGGAGGGTTCCGTCAGCGTGACGAGTGAATATGGAAAAGGCTCCGATTTCCGCATCGAGATCCCTCAGGAGATCGTGGATGAGTCACCGATCGGCGCCGTTGACTTCAAGAAAACACAGCAGTCACAGTCAGCCGGGTACAATACCTCATTTACCGCGCCGGAAATCAGGATCCTTGCCGTTGATGATACACCGATGAATTTGATGGTCATTAAAAAGCTGCTCAGAGACACAAAGATCATGGTTGAAACGGCTTCGGACGGAGCTGAGGCACTGGGCAAGACCATGGAGACCCATTATGATCTGATCCTTATGGACCACCAGATGCCTGAGATGGATGGGATCGAGTGCCTGCACAGGATCAAGGACCAGCAGGGTGGGAAATGCCGGGACACGAAAATCGTATGCCTGACAGCCAACGTGGGTACTGATATGGAACAGCTCTACCGTCAGGAGGGGTTTGACGGATATCTTGTAAAACCGATCAGAGGGAAGATCCTGGAAGACGAAATCCTCAGGCTTGTTCCGCACGCCGCGGATTGACCGCTTCCGTTTTAGGACCAAAAGAGAGATGAATATACCTGAAATTCTTCAGAAAATCTTACATTACGCCACACTGCCGCAGGCAGCGGGACTTTTTTGTGTGCTTGTTTTTATGCTGGGAAAACGGAAACGGGGATATCTGCTGTTCCTGAGCCTTTCGCTGGCGGTGAGTACCGGTCTGCTGCTGAAAGAATTCTTTAAGGTTTCCCGTCCGTGGTGGACGGATGTCACCACAGCGCCTTATCTTGCTGAGGGCGGATACGCGCTTCCCTGCATGCATACACTGCTGGCGTCCGCCATTTTCACTTCCCTGGCGCTGACTTCCAAACATCATCCGGTGCGGTTTCTGTGCGCCGCCGCTGTCTGGGTCACCGCGTCATGGCGGATACTGACCGGACTGCAAAGCATCACAGACGTCCTTGCCGGACTCGCTTGCGGGATCATTACCGCATTTCTGCTCACCCGGTTTTATTACCAAACCTTAAAGAAAACTTCGCGATATGTCGTGATATCCGCAGCCATTCTTTTCGGAGCGGCTGCCGCAATTTGGAAGCAGGACGGCTGGGGACTCGGCCCTGCGCTCACCGCACTGCTGCTGACATTTTTGGAAAAACCGCTCCGCAAAGCGGAATCCAAACGCACCGCTTTCGGAAAAATCTACGGCACCGTCTTCGCGGTCGGCATTTACACCGGACTCAATATCCTCCTGCCCTTCCTGGTCGAATGGCTCATCACACCGCTCTGGCCCGGCCAGACCCTCATCGTCTTCCTCATCACCTCCATCCCCTGCCTGCTGAGGTTATTCCCGATATTTTAGGGAAAACAGCGCTTTCTTTGAGTCGAAAGGGACCTGTTTTCGTTGACGAAGAATTGACGCGGAGCGGCCTGCTCTGCATATAAATCGGACGAAGTCCGCACTTTACAGGGCAGGTACAAAACAGGTCGCTTCGTCTCATTTTCTATGATCCGGACAATAATCAGCGCTTTCAAAATAATAGAAGTATCTATTCAGATAGAGGCGGTACACCGGCACCTGATACAAGTGTCCCTGCTTCGCGACGGTACACATTGTATCAGGTGCCGGTGTACCTTCGCCCGCTTCGTAGTTTTCTCCTGGGCGCGGCAGGGCAATATCAGGGTACTGGCCGAGGACCTTTCATCTGCTCTCATGTGCTCTGTTCTAAACAAACACACTCACCTTGTATTCCTCATCACCTCCATCCCCTGCCTGCTGAGGTTATTCCCGATATTTTAGGAAAAGAAGATGTAAACCTCGAACACCCCGTCGGATATCGGGGCGTTCTTATTCTTCATTAGCTCTCAGTATTGATCATTGCCTTGCACGAAATTGATCATCCGGAACATAAATCGGGTGATCATAACTGTATGTTTCATCTGTTTTGCCTGTATACATTCCTTCGATCAATTCATTTACTGTTTGAACGATATGGTTTGCCGGTATTATGGAATCGTATGTGAATGGCACCATGATCCTGATTATATGTTTTATATATGGGTTTTCTCATGATTCATCTCATGACTTTTCTTTAAGGTTAATTAAACCCTTTATTCCGCGTTTCGTCGAATAAACGAAAAAGGCTGCCTATTTTAACAGCCCCTTGTACCCGATCCTGACGTTTTGCCAAAAAGGTAACCACCGCATTTTGCGGGTGAGTCAGAAAAAGAGCCCTAAAACACAGCGGGGGTATGGGGGCCGCAGGCCCCCGGAAATCAGGCGCGGGCAGCGGCTTTCGCAGACACACGAACTTTCGATCCCGCGCCTTGCGAAGCATACCCTCCGGAATGCAAAGTGTGCTCTTATAGTAGAAATCCGGGGGCGGTCCATAAAACGGAGAGTCTCCGGTTATGCAGCAGAATAAATTCATATTTCATTTCGGCACTAATATTGCATTTGAATAGGATAAAAGAACATATTCCAATATTTAGGATTCTTCAACCGGTAGAATGAATGAAACGATATCCGGAACCCGATACCGGATAAGATCTGATATAGCAAAGGGTCCTCCCAATCTGAATCCGATGCGGAAAAAACATACAGAATAGAGCAGACCGATCCTTCAGAGATCATTCACCGTGTATCTTTATGTCAGGAGACAAATTATGAAAACTACTGTTCACAAAATCAATATAATGCTGCTCTGTTTCATCATGAGCCTGATGCTGTTTTCAGCTGCAGTTGCAGCAGGAGAGGCCGTTCAGTATTATGATGCAGGCGTCATAACCGGCTTTGAACCGGCAGATTATGAGCAGACGATCAACACGGAATACAAATATGCGCTGATCGTGCTGAGAAGGCAGTTTCCGGAACAGCTGACTGTCCGTCTGGGCGGTACAGCGTATTATCAGGAAGCGGAGAACGGATCCCGAATACTCACGGGTATTGAGAATTATTTTATACAGACTGTGGATGTTGCCTGGAAATGTCTGGAGGACTACGACGAGGAGCTGGATGTTTTTCATTTTGTCCCGGTCTTCGAAGAATACAGGATCGCAGAGGCCCTGGAAATGCCTGTGATCACGGTCAATGTTCTCGGAAAGCTCCAAAGACCTCCGCTGCCTCCCGTTCATGAAGAAATATTTCCCGAAATCCCCATCTCTCAGGAGAGCCTTGGAGAGAAAACTGTTCTTCCGACATCGTATAGCAGTAAAGAATTACAGAAACTGCCTCCTGTCCGCAGCCAGGCTCCTTACGGTTTATGCTGGGCGTTTGCAGCGATTGCAGCTGTGGAAGCGGATCTGATCCATGACGGAAATGCCGATACCGGCATTGATCTTTCCGAGCTCCATCTGGCTTATTTTACCGATCACGATTTTTATGATGAAAAAGGACTGAATATCGGTGATACGATCATCATAAGCGAAGGTGTGGATTATCTTGACATAGGTGGGGATATTGGCCGATCGTCTTTTGCCTTGTTCAATATGCTCGGCCCTGTTGCGGAATCAGCTGTTCCTTACAGTTCTGCATCCGGATATTCTCCCGAACCCTCCAGTGGGCGGACCGGAGCTTATCAGATCACAGGATTTTATTTTTATGTATTCAGCGAAACTAAGACTGATTCGGTCAAAAAAGCGATTATGGATCATGGTGCGGTTGCTTGTTCGTACAATGATGATGCTGCTTATTACAGCGCCACGTACAATTCTTATTATTATCCTTACCTGTCGGAAACGAATCATACAATCGCGATCGTCGGCTGGGATGATAATTTTCCGAGCAGTAATTTCAGATCAGACCTGAATCCGCCGGACAATGGCGCCTGGCTGGTCCGAAACAGCTGGGGGGTGGATGATTACAATCATTCCGGTTACTTCTGGCTGTCCTATTATGATAACAGCCTGAATAGAATGGCATATGCGTATGATGTGCAGCCGGGGCGGTATGATCATGTTTATTCATACGATAACTGTCCCGGGTTCACCTGGTATAATTTGTTGCCTGATAAAGTGTCACAAACCTTTTATGTCGATGGAAGTGAAAGGATACAGGCTGTCGGTTTTTACACAATCGACTCGGATTTGGGTCTTCGTTTCTCTGTATCCTCCGGAGATTCATCGGTCACCCAGGATTTTACAACAAAAGATCCCGGTTATTATCTGATCCCGCTGTCAAATCCGCTGACGATTCCGGAAAGGGCGAAAGTGACTGTTGAATATACCATAACTGCCGGTGATAAATTTAATGTTCTTGTCGAGCAAGGTCCGGTGGAAGGGCCAATTGGAATCAAATATTACTCGAAAACCGGCAGCGAAGGCCTGGTCGTAATGGGTCAAAATTCGGGACATGACGGGAAGATCAAACTATTCACAAATTCTCTGCCATTGACAACTGCCGTCACGATCAAAAATGCTTCCGGGACTGATATCACCGGACAGACGATCACCATCCGCGACGCGGTTTACCAGCTGAATGCAGCTGCCTCACCGGCAGGTGCTTTGCAGACCTTCACCTGGACAAGCAGTGATACGACGACTGCAGAGGTGGATCCCACCGGGAAGGTTACATTCAACATGGACGGTACAGTGACGATCACTGCCGCAGCATCGGATGGCAGCGGCGTCTCCGCCTCAACAGAACTTACTTATATTCCGCCTGCTGAAGACCCAACGGATGATGACGATATCATAGATGTATCCATCACCATCCATACCGATACTTATCAGCTCAGCGCTGCAGTCGATCCGGCAGGCACCGCGCAGGAATTCACCTGGACGAGCTCTGATCCGCATACCGCCTCCGTGGACGCGGGCGGAAGGGTCATTTTCAGCAAGGCCGGAACGGTCACCTTCACCGCCAAAGCTGCTGACGGCAGCAAGATAATTGCCTCCGTGACGATCACCTATATACCATTAACTGCGGCAGTATCGATCCTGAATGCATCCGGAACGAATATCACCGGGCAGACGGTCTCGATCAGCGACGAGGTTTATCAGCTGAATGCAGCTGCCTCACCGGCAGGAGCGGCACAGAATTTCACCTGGACGAGCAGCGACACTACGGCTGCCGCGGTGGACTCCACCGGGAAGGTTACGTTCCTGAAGGCCGGTACGGTCACCATCACTGCTGCCGCCGCTGACGGGTCCGGAAAATCCGCATCCGTGACGCTCATCTATGAAGAGCAGCCGGCTCCGGGAAGTCCGGTTTTTTACAGACTTTTTGCGGAACGTGAACTGCCGGCCACCGGGTTCTCCGGGAACACTTCACCCGGTGCACAGCCGCGGGACGTGCATTACCGCCCGCTGGGCATGCGCATCATGATCCCTGCGCTGAATGTAGATACAGAGCTGGTGACAGTGCCGGAGACGGACAGTTCATGGGAGGTGCAGTGGCTCGCAAATCGTTCAGGACTGCTGGAAGGCTCGGCGCTGCCGGGCGAAGGCATCAGTGTGGCCGCCGCGCACAACACCCTGAACAGCACGGAATACGGTCCCTTCGCACTGCTGGGTACGCTGAAAGTGAATGACAGGATCATGGTAAGCGACGGAGATGGCAGCATGTTGCTCTTCCGGGTCTATGCCAATGAGCTGCTGGAGCCTGATGACACGGAGCGGCTGGCAGCGGTCGCCGCTGAGGGAGAAAATACGCTGGTCCTCGTGACCTGTGAGAATGAGTCTGCTGAAGGCGGATATCTGAACCGCCGGGTCGTATTTGCGGGGCAATAGAGTAAAACGGATCTGGTGCAATGAGGGTGTCTCAAAATATGATGAGGCACCCTTTTGTAATTTCAAAACGCAATAATGAAATTCCATCTAAGAAACTATAAGCATTTTTTCATTACCAATTACTTATAGTAAGCATAAGTACCCCTTCCTCGTTTGCATTTATTCCATTCCCGGTCTTTATTGGCCATGTACTCTTCCTGAGAAGTCGGGGAGGCGAAACTCCGCCTTAGGCAGAGAACCGTCTCCGATCATCCGCGAAACCAACGCAAAATCAAGAGGCTTCCGTTCACGATCCCTTGAGTGGAGACGGTACACCGGCACCTGATACAAGTGTCCCTGCTTCGCGGCGGTACACATTGTATCAGGTGCCGATGTACCTTCGGGAGTGGGACAAAGCACGATGGGAGGACAGCCTCCTCCTTCGTCGGAGATCCGTCCCCAAACAAGTTCTGGACAGTTACGTTAAAACAAAAAAAGAGGGACAATCCCGAACGCAGGACTGTCCTCTGTGATTGATCGGAAATGATCCCGGTTACTTTTCAAAACGAAGGACGTTCCAGCTGAGCGCCGGTATGCGGATCACGGCTTTTCCGCCGTCGATCGTACCGCCCGGACCGGCGGTCGGAACGACATTATCCGGATCCGTTTCCGTATTGACCGCCTTGACATCATCATGATGCATCATGATATGTTCCGCGAATTTCAAATTGCCGAAGGAACGCAGGTCGATCGTCAGTTCGTAATCTTCCTTCATATCCCGGTTGACGCAGAACACCGTCACTTCACCATCGTCCCCCAGGACCGCGGCGGAATCAATATAAGGCACGCCTTCATAATCCGCACAGTCATAGACAGGAGAATCGACCAGCGCCTGCAGCACCGTACCTCTGCCATAGCGGGAAGCATGCATGAACGGATAATAGGTCGTCTGTGCCCAGCATCCGCCGCCGTTCCGCGTCATGATCGGAGCGATCACGTTCACAAGCTGTGCCAGACAGGCGATCTTCACCCGGTCAGCGTTGCGGATGAGCGTCATCAGCATCGAACCGACCAGCAGGGCATCCTCAAAATTATAGATATCCTCCAGCAGCGGCAGTGCCCGGTTCCATTTGTCCTGCTTCCAGATCTCCTTGTCCTGTTCATTGGAGTGATACCAGACGTTCCATTCATCAAAGGACAGGTTCACCTGCTTTTTGCTGTGCTTCTTCCCCTTGATCGCGTCGCAGATCGAGGCAACGGTATGGATAAAATCATCCATATCCATGGAGCGCGCAAGGAACCCGGGCGTATCTCCGGTGGGATTCCCGTAATAACGGTGAAGCGAAACATAGTCGATATTTTCATAGCACTGGTCCAGCATCTCCAGTTCGTAGGAACCGAAGGTGGGCATTTCCGTGTTGGAAGAACCGCAGGCGACCAGCTCGATGGTCGGGTCGACCCACTTCATGATCTTTGCCGCTTCATTTGCGGTGCGCCCGTATTCATATCCGGTCTTTTGGCCCATCTGCCAGGGACCGTCCATTTCGTTACCGAGGCACCAGAGCTTGATCGCGAAAGGATCCTTCTGTCCGTTAGCTATGCGCATGTCAGAGAATTTGCTGCCGCCTTTGTGGTTGGCATACTCCACGATATCCCGTGCCTGTTCCGGTCCGCGGGTGCCGAGGTTGATGGCATACATCAGGTCGCTTCCCGCTTTTTTGGTCCATTCGGCAAATTCATGCAGTCCGACTTCATTGGTTTCCGTGGTAAACCAGGCCAGATCCAGACGCTTCGGACGGCTTTCTACCGGCCCGACACTGTCCTCCCAGTTGAATCCGGAGACAAAATTGCCGCCCGGATAGCGCACGATCGGGACGCCGAGCTTTTTCACCGCTGCCATGACATCTTTGCGAAAGCCCTTTTCATCGGCTTCCGGATGTCCCGGTTCATAGATCCCGCCATAAACCGCCCGTCCGAGATGTTCAATAAAAGAACCGTAAATGCGTTTATCGATCCGGCTGACCTGATAGTCCTTATCGAGAATCATTGATGCTTTTTTCATGACTCATCCTTTCACTGCACCGGAAGTAAGCCCGGCAATAAATGTTTTCTGCGCAAATAAGTATATTATAACTATCGGTACAACAGCCATAACCGCGCCCGGCATTAATACATCATAAGCATTTCCGTAAGGAGTGATGGTCGTCGCCATCCCGATCGGGATCGTGAACTTGCGGTCATTGGAAAGTACGATGAGCGGCCAGAGCAGGTTGTTCCAGCAGTTCATACAGGAAAGGATCGTCATCGCACCGTAAGCCGGGATCATATTCGGCACCATGATGCGGAAAAAGATCCCGAAATCGCTGCAGCCATCCATATAGGCAGCCTCCATCATTTCCCGCGGAAGGCTCAGACAATACTGCCGGAAGAAAAATATCATGAACGGCGGAACGAGATAAGGCAGGATCACACCAAAATAAGAGTTGATCATTTTCGCCTTGATCAGCATCTGGTAAAGCGGCAGCAGCAGGATCTCAAAGGGAACCATCATCAGCAGCAGAACGATTGTGATGACGATATTTTTCCCCTTAAAATCGTACATCGCCAGTCCGTAACCGACCAGTGATCCCAGGAACAGCCCGATCAGCGTCTGAAGGACCATCAGGATCAGGCTGGATTTATACCAGTCCCAGTAAATTCCTTCCCGGTAGGTGTTCAGTGCTTCATAGTTTTTGAAGGAAGAGATTTGGGGATCAAAGGTGAAACTGAGCCCATACCGCAGCATTTCAGTTCCCGGTTTCAGAGAACTGAGGAACATAAAATAAAACGGCGAAAGCGTAAAGACCGCGAGGATCACCATCAAAAGGGTCGCAAGCACCGTGAGTATTCTTTTCTTTGTTTTGTATCCCATCTCAGTTCTCCTTTTTGAAAAATCCCATCAGGATCAGTTGAATGAAATTCACCGTGAACACGATGACCAGCAGGACGATCCCGACCGCGGAAGCCATACCGAGGTTGCTCTTATAGAAACCGACCTGATACATGTAACCGACGATCGTCCGTCCGATACCGCCGGCATATTTCTGTGTAAACAGGGCGACGGATTCCGTGAACATGGCAAAACCGCCCAGAACCGTAATGGTAATGACGTAAATCAAAACCGGCCGTACACCGGGCAGCGTCACATAGAAAAATTTCTGTAAGGAACTGGCCCCATCGATTTCCGCCGCTTCGTAAAGCTCCGGCGGGATAGACTGGAGACCGGAAATATAATAAACCACATTAACGCCCATCCACCGCCATAGTGTAAGTATGATCAGCACAAAGTTCGCGGTGCCGGGATGCATCAGCCAGTCCTGTGATTTTTGTCCGAACAGAGCCAGGACCCGGTTGGCTATCGATGTTTCCAGAGTACCGAACGCCAGCCGGAACACGATACCGGCAACGATCGTGGATGTCAGAGCGGGGATGAAAAAGACCGATTTAAAAAATGCAGGAAATTTGACATATCCGGAATTCAGGATTACGGCTACGATCAGCGGAACGGAGCAGAGAATGATCAGGTCCCAGACCGCATAGCGCAGGGTCGTCATCAGGGACTGCGCAAAATTCCGATCCTTAAAGAGCTTTTGATAATTGGAGATACCGATCCATGTAATGTGATTCGGACCGTCGATCCGCTGAAAGCTCATGATGATCGTCTTGAAAAAAGGATACAAATAAACAACAACAAAGAAGATAATGAACGGGGCAATAAACAGGTAAGGTACAACTTTGTGATTGATAACAGATCGTTTCGTTCTTTCAGACATCGAATCTTGCATATGGATCTCCTCCCTGAGCCGGTTTTTGTAAAACAGCCGGGAGGGATACCCTCCCGGCTGTCATTAATTATTTTGAACGTCCTTATGCCGGACAGGCTGCTGATCAGTCGATCAGAGAGCGGAGCTGATCTGCGCATTCCTTGGCGATCTCTTCACCGGTCTTATCGGTGTAGACGAGATCATAAGCCATCTGCGCCTTGACGATATCGGTCGCGGCAGGATACATATCGGTGATAGCGGTATCCGGAATATCATCGAGAACGGTCATCATATTCGTGAAGATATCATCGCCGTAGTATTCGAAGAATTCATTGGGTTCCTGCATTTCAGGGGTGCCGTAGACATCCATCAGGATCGGGTCAAAGCCCAGCAGTTTCCAGGTGTTGACACAGCCATCGAAGGAGAGTGTCGCGAACGCGATGTAAGCCTTCGCAACTTCAGCATTCGGGGAGGTTGCAATCACGGAAACACCGGTACCGCCCATCTGGGAGGACTTGTGTCCGCCATCCGGCCATGTCGGCAGCGGAGCAACCTTGATCTTGCCGGCCAGGTCAGGCATGTAGTTTGTGAAGCGGTTCAGATACCAAAAAGGCATGGAAACGGTTGCGCAGTTGCCGCCGTTCATCCAGCCCCAGTATTCTTCTGTGTGGTGGGAGCCGCCGGGAGCCGCAACAGCTGTACCATCGGCAAGCATGTCCTTCATGAACTGAAGTGTGCTGGCAACAACAGGGCTGTCCATGACGACTTCGTTGTCCCAGGTGAGCCAGTCACCGCCATGCTGGCTGACGATCGGATAGATGCTCCAGCAGTCGGTTGATTCCCAGGTGGTCATCGGTTTGCCGGTTTTTTCAAGAACGGTCTTGCCTGCTTCATGGAAGTCATCCCATGTCTTGATGTCTTTATAATCGATCCCGGCTGCTTCAAGGATCTCGGTGTTGTAGAACATGACGGTCGCACCGATATGATGATCGATACCATAGTACTTGCCATCGCGGGCATAGTTGTTCATGCGGCTCATCACCAGATGATCTGCGATCGGCTCAACATACTCATTCAACGGTGCCAGCTGGATGTCACCCTTCAGATAGTTGGCATACATGCTGATTTCAATTTCGGAGATGTCCGGAGCGCCTTCGCCGGTCTGGAGGGCAATAGTGAGCTTGTTATGCATGTCTTCATAGTCATAGACCTGCATATCGATTTCAAGCTTCGGATTGGCCGGATCGGCATTCCATTTATCAAGCATCTCCCGATACAAAGAAAGATGCAGTTCCTGGAACGTCCAGAGCGTCAACTTAATGGGTTCATCATCCGCAAAGGCTGTCACGCTGAGCATGAGGATCAATGCGGCGAGCAAAACAACGAGCATTTTCTTCATAAGACTACCTCCTGAAAAATGAAGCTTAGGATAACGTTATCCTAAGATATTATTATCCATGTTATCGTTAACCTTCATGCTTGTCAATAGGAATTTCTGTCATATAAAAAACCTGACATTTATATGACTGTACGGAAAACTTGAAAATTCAGTTTTGCTATGCTACAATAAGTCAATTATAATTAATCAGGATTTGACAATAATGAACAGCACCAGAGTCACGCTAAAAGATGTAGCCAATGAATGCGGATATACGGCTAATACCGTGTCGCGGGCAATGCGCGATGATCCGCATCTGCCGCCTGCTACCCGGGAAATGATCCGGGAAACAGCACAGCGTCTCGGTTACATTCCCAACAAAATGGCTTCTTCCCTCCGCTCCGGGAAAAGCCATGTGGTCGCTGTCATTGTTAATGACCTGCATAACCAGCATTTCTGTCAGATGCTGGGCAAAATGGACGCGGAACTCCAAAGCGCGGGATACAGTCTGCTGATCCTCTGCATGCAGCTGAATGAGGAATTAGCGCAGCAGCTCATCAACACGGCAATATCCCTTTCTGTCGATGGCATTTTATACTTTCCTCATTTAAGATCCCAGACACAGCTTGACAGCATGCTGAATAACCATATGCCTTTCGTTCTGTTGGACAGACGTGTCGAGAACGCCGCCGCGGACTGTGTCCGCTGCGATGATGAAAACGGCGGATATATCGCGGGAAACTATCTGGCGGAGCTTGGACATCAGCGCTACCTTTATCTTTCCGGACTGGACATCAGCAGTTCCCAGATCGACCGTCTCGCCGGTTTCCGGCGGGCAATGCGGGAACACGGGATCCCGGATGAAAACATCCGCGTCATCCCGGGGGAACAGGCTGAAGACGCGCTCAGCAGCGGACATATTGCGGACCTGCTCTTCCCGCTGGACTACACTGCCATTGTTTCCTTCCGTGACGAACTGGCTTACCCGGCAGTCAACGCGCTGCGGACAAACGGCGTTGCCGTCCCGGGAGATGTTTCTGTCATCAGTTTTGACAACCTTTACGGCGGGAATCCAAACCTTCTTCCTCTCACCAGCATCTTTGCCGCTGAGAGCGATGTCGCGGCAGAAGGAGTAAAAGTACTCCTGGACCGTATCGGGAACAGGAACAGCCCGGTTCAGACAAAGATCCTGCCCGTACGGATTTTCAATGAAAACGCGACCACCGGACCGGCAAAGTAAGGTAAAATAAGTTTTGGGTTATTCTGAGATTTATTTCCAATAATTCGTTGTTTCGACAGAACTGTTCAGAATTAAGCACACGGAAACGTTCCTGCTTTGCGGCAGGCGCTGCGGTGACGCACGCTGCATTCCGGACAGAAAAAAAAACGCCAGAAAAGGAGCAGTATTATGAATAAAGTAAACTGGGGCGTATTGGGAACCGCGGGAATCGCCAAAGGGCAGACTATTCCGGGTATGACCGAAGCGGAGAATTGTCATCTGTACGCGATTGCAGGCAGGGATATGAAGAAGGCGCAGGCTTTTCAGGATCAGTTCGGCTTTGAAAAAGCTTATGACAGTTACGAAGCTCTTTTATCCGACCCGAACGTTGAGGCTGTTTATATTCCGCTTCCGAACTCCATTCATTTTGAATGGGTCAAAAAGGCATTGGAACACAGGAAAAATGTCCTGTGCGAGAAACCGCTCACCCCGACCGCGGCAGAAGCTGAAGAACTGTTCCGGATCGCTGATGAAAATCATGTGCTGCTGATGGAGGCCTTTGCCTACCTGCATTCTCCCTTCATAAAGGCTGTGAAGGAAGAACTGGCTAACGGGACGGTCGGGAAGATCCGCTATATGGAATCCCAGTTTGTCACCTCAGACTATGACCTTTCCAATATCCGGATGCGGAAGGAAACAAAAGGCGGCTGCACCTATGACCTGGGCTGCTACACCACAAGCATGGTTAGTTGGATGAGCGGACAGGATCCGGAGACCGTCAATGCGGCTGCTGCCTTTTCTCCGGAAGGTGTTGATGTGCTGACAAGCGCCATTCTCAGCTATACGGACGGGATGAAGGCTTTCCTCAACTGCGGAATGGTCCTGCCGACTAACGCGGACAGGCGCCTTGACCAGCTGCGGATCGAAGGAACGGAAGGTTCGATCCGCTCCACCGCTGAATTTAATGGCTGCGGCGAATTGACTTACACCGTCATCAGGGATGGAAAAAGCGAGATAAAAAGCGTGTACTGCCCGCAGAACTACCGGCTGGAGGTTGAACAATTCGGACGCTGCATCCGGAACGGAGAAAAACCTCACGTCACCCGGGAATTCACGATCCGCAACCTGAGAACGCTGGAACGGATCCTGGAAGCAATTGGCTATAATCAGAAATAATCTGATGTTTTAGAGAACAATCTCATAAGCGTTTCAGTAATACCTGGTCAATAAACAACTCATTATCATGAAACCGATATTGAGTTGTTTTTTCTCAAGATTAGATTGTCATTGATTTTCGTTTTATTTCAGTGTAAAATAAAAGCAGGGAGTGTTACGTTATATGAACATGGCAATCCACGAAATGGAAATAACAGATGAAGCCTATGAACAAGGCATCGAACAAGGCATCGAACAGGGTATTGAAAAAGGTATTGAACAGGAGCAAAAGAACAATTTTAATAATCTGGTAAATTTTCAAAAGCAGGAGATCATAACACTTGAACAGGCTGCGATTATTGCCGGAATGACCACAGAAGAATTTCTGGAAAAAATGACGATCAGTGGAGTCTGAACAAACCGACAGATTTCTTTAGAATTGCTTTCTGCCGATCCGCCCGGCAGATCATAACCAAATCTGCACAAGGATCATTCACAGCTATCCTTTGCTGATATTGAAACAAAACAAAAACAGTTCCGTAAGTCTGAACACAAAACGGAACTGTTTTGATTTAATTGTACCTGTTCAAAATGAAGAACACGGTAAAAAGGCACCTGCTGCAGCGCAGCCTGCACAGGCGGCTATCCGCGTGCTGCGCCATTAACCGCCGCATAATTGCAAATTTAAAAATCCTTATTTAACAAAAATAAGCTCATAATTCCGGCTGCCGATACCGATCTTTTCCCCATGCTCGACCTGCGTATGCCAGTCGGTATTCGGATGCGCACCGATAAAATGATCCTCATGGTCCCGGGTCGGCAGATCCGTCAGCCAGGTGTTGCTCAGCAGAGGCTGCTGATTGACAGCGTCCGCACAGGCGACATCGATTGCTACCGGGTCGAAGGAAGCAAACATCCCGACATTCGGGATAAGGGAAGCATCATTTTCACTGTGGCAGTCACAGTTCGGCGTGACATCCCGCACAATATTGATATGAAAATTCGGGCGGTTCTGGATCACAGCCTTGGCATATTCCGCGATTTTATAATTCAGCCTCGCGGCAGTCGTATCCGCACCCTGCGCGATGGCATCCGTCGGGCAGACCCCGATGCAGCGTCCGCAGCCGACACACTTGTCATGATCGATAAAAGTCTTCCCGTCAACGATCGTCTGCGCGTTATGGGCACAGGCTTTTGAACACATACCGCAGACAATACATTTTTCCGGGATCACATGCGGTTTTTCATCAGAGTGCATTTCCATTTTTCCCGCGCGGGAACCGCAGCCCATCCCCAAATTCTTCAGCGCACCGCCAAACCCGGCCTGCTCGTGACCTTTGAAATGGTTCAGTGAGATGATGATATCCGCGTCCATGATAGCACGGCCGATCTTGGCATTTTTGACATATTCGCCGTTGACAGGGACCTCAATATCATCTGTTCCTTTCAAACCATCGGCGATGATGAGATGGCAGTTGGTGCTGAAGGGAGAAAATCCGTTCATGTAAGCGGCTTCCATGTGTTCCAGAGCGTTCTTGCGTCCGCCGACATACAGCGTATTGCAATCGGTAAGGAAAGGTTTCCCGCCCTGCTGTTTGATCAGATCAACGACAGTCCGCGCGTAATTCGGTCGAAGAAACGCAAGGTTGCCCGGTTCGCCGAAATGGATCTTAATCGCCACAAATTTGTTGTTGAAGTCAATATCCAGCATTCCCGCTTTTTTGATCAGCCGCTCCAGCTTGCACTGAATGCTGTCTCCGAAGACCTTTGTGCGGAAATCAGTAAAATATACCTTTGAAGGTTCCATACTAAACTCCTTTGGAATGATAAACAAAATAATAAGTACTTAAATAAAATAATACACCAATATTTTAACAGGGATTTGAAAACAAGAGGGTTAGTGTCATTTTATAATCAGAGAAAAAATCACAGGCGTTACAGAATTTCAGCAAATCAGGAAACTATTAACAATACGGCTTCGCATCATGAATGCAGCCCAGCTTTATAGGCAGAATCAGTGATGACCACTGACTACTAGCGATCGCTGAATGCTTATCTACGCTTACTGCACCCTGCGCAAAAAGCGTTTGTACCATTTATTCTCTGCCGCTTCCGCGGGAACAGCTTCAGAAAGCAGGCGCAGACAATAGTCCATATCGTATTTGTATTGGAGAAAAGAATAAGCCTTCAGATTCCCGATATAGGCAGCGACAGCTTCGTCCTGGACCCAGTCGATCCCCACTTCATCCTGAAAACGGTCGCCGAATAGTTCTTTGATGCATTCTGAAGCGAAATGGCAGCCTGCCATTGAATCCTCTACACACTCCAGAAGCAGGGACGGATCATGGCTGTTCAGGATCCGCGTCTCGAGATTGGTAAGCACTGTTTTCCAGGGATTTTTCGCGTCATCATCAAAAGCGAGCGAATTCTGGAAAGCCTGCTTGCACGCTTCCTTCAGGTTGTGCGGCGAATAAACACGTCTGGCAATTAATCGGGAAAAGGCTTCAGCCCGCAGATCCTCACGATAAGCTTTCTGGTAGATACGGTCCAGTTCCGAAGTCTTCTGAAAATAATCCAGGTTGACCTTCGCGTCTTTCTGCGTCTCTTTCAAAACGATATTCAGATAGCGCTCATGCCATTCATTGGCTTTTCCATCATCAGGTTTTGACCGCAGCAGCTCATCAAAACGGCGGAACGCTTCGGTGATGATAAACCGTTCGGAAGTACCGCCCATAATATCCAGCAGAATATCCGGGTCATCAATGCTGCGGATCGCGGTCTTCCGCGCTCCGGCTTTTTCGCCCTTTTCCGCGATCTCTTTCAGATCCTTCGGGTCTTTTATTTTATAAACGGCCTTTGCCTGTTCCCAGCCGCTCTCGCTCATCGCGATTTTCTTGAGCAGCTCCTGGTTTTCCAGCTGCGCGATCGCTTCCCCGTCCGCCGGATAACAGGATCGCATCATGGCGATTTCCGTAAGAATATTTTCATCCCTGATTTTGTTAATAGCAGCTTTGCGGGCATCAAAAGCAGAATCCTGAGTGATCACGATTTCCCACAGGATCTGTTCATCCCCGATTTTTCCTACAGCTGCGCAGCGGACTTCCGACAAGGGAGCATTTAAAGCAATATTCCGCAGCTTCTTCGGATCACGGATAACATTCACCATGTCCAAAGCTTCTTCCAGAAGTTCAGGTTTGCTTGTTTTCCAAATCGGTTCAAATAATGACATATGTCAGGCTCCCTGCCTGATATTATATACCATTTGCAAGAACTTTTCCGTTTTCGAAAGCCAGGCTGTGAGCCTTTCAGCCTGTGGGACAGAAGCACCTGATACAAGTGTCCCAGGTCTGGGACACTTGTATCAGGTGCTTCTGTCCCACTCCGTAACATCCGTAAGGGGAATCGGAGCAAAAGCGGAAAAATTCGGTATTATTAAATGTTATTGATTTTTCAATTTATTTCCGGCTGAAGCCGGAAATTGCTTCTGATAAAATTGATTCGGATAGAGGTGACGGGTATATGGTACGAAGACTGCTTTCCTGTGTACGGGAATACAAGAAGCTTTCAATACTGACATTTTGCCTGATGGTCGGGGAGGTACTGATCGAGTGCCTGATTCCTTTCATCACGGCGGAGCTGGTCAACCGGATGAAGGGCGACCTGGAGATCAGCCGACTGCTGACGATAGGCGTAACGCTGGTGCTGATGGCGCTGGTTTCGCTCACCTGCGGCGGGCTGGCGGGATATACCAGCGCAAAGGCAAGCGAGGGATTCGCGAAGAACCTGCGTTCTGACCTGTTTGACCGCATCCAGAGCTTTTCCTTTCAGAATATCGACAGGTTCTCATCAACATCGCTGGTCACCCGGCTTACGACGGATGTGGCCAATGTCCAGATGTCTTACATGATGATCATCCGCACAGCAGTCCGCTCTCCGCTGATGCTGGTATTCGCGGTCATTATGGCCTTTATTATGGGCGGGAAGCTGGCGGCAACTTTTGTTTTTGTGCTGCCGGCCATGGTAATCGGTCTCATTTTCATCACCCGCAAAGCCATGCCTGCCTTCCGCCGGGTTTTCCGAAAGTACGACAAATTGAATGAATCGGTCGAGGAAAACGTACGCGGGATGCGGGTCGTCAAGGGTTTTTCCCGTGAAGAATATGAAAAGCAAAAGTTCAAGAAGGCTGCTGACGATATCTGCAATGATTTCACCAAAGCCGAACGCATCGTCGCGCTCAATGATCCGCTGATGCAGATCTGCTGGTATTTCAACATGGTCTTCATCCTGACCGTAGGTTCCAAACTGATCATCGAAAGCCGCGGACTGGACCTGGATGTGGGACAAATTTCCGCCATGCTGACTTACGGTATCCAGGTGCTGATGTCCCTGCAGATGATCTCCATGATCTACGTCATCATCACCATCTCACTGGAATCCATGCGCCGTATTCACGAAGTGCTGCAGGAGCAGCCCGGCCTGACCAACCCGGAAAACCCGGTTATGGAAGTCAGGGACGGCTCGATCGATTTCAACAATGTGAGCTTCAAATATTCTGAAAAGTCTGAAAAATTTGCCCTCGCGGATGTGAACCTGCACATTGATTCAGGCATGACCGTTGGCATCATCGGCGGTACCGGGTCTTCCAAGTCATCCCTGGTACAGATGATCCCGCGGCTTTATGACACTACCGAAGGACAGGTCCTTGTGGGCGGAGTCAATGTGAAAAATTACGACCTGGTCACCCTGCGGGATTCGGTCGCCATGGTGCTGCAGAAAAATCAGCTTTTCTCCGGGACCATCAAAGAAAACCTGCGCTGGGGGAATGAAGACGCCACCGATGAGGAACTGGTGGAAGCCTGCAAACTCGCACAGGCGGACGAGTTCATCTCCTCTTTCCCGAAGTGTTACGACACCTTTATCGAACAGGGCGGTACGAATGTCTCCGGCGGACAGAAGCAGCGTCTCTGCATTGCCCGCGCGCTGCTGAAAAAGCCAAAGATCCTGATCCTGGATGACTCCACCAGCGCGGTAGACACCCGCACCGACGCGATGATCCGCAAGGGGATGGCGTCCTATATTCCGGAGACGACCAAGATCATCATCGCGCAGCGCATCGCTTCCGTGCAGGAGGCGGATATGATCATCGTGATGGATAACGGCCGGATCGTCACCACCGGCACGCACAAAGAGCTGATGGAATCAAGCCCGATCTATCGGGAGACATATGAGCAGCAGACAAGCGGTCAGAATGCAGCGGTCAGTGAGCCGAAGCCGGCCGGAAATGTGAAAATCTCTGCGGAAGGAGCGGCGGCGTAATTATGGAAAACAAGAGACCTCAAATTAAAACCAACAGCATCAAGCGGCTGCTCACCATGCTTTATAAGGCTTATCCGGTAATGCTCCCGATCGTCGGGGTGTGTATCGTCATCGCGGCGGTCACGGCGGCCCTACCTGCCATCTTCCAGCAGAAGATCTATTCCGTTATCGGGGAATGGGTCGAAAGCGGTGACTGGGCAGGGGCTTCCAAACAGATCTATCCGCTGGTGACCACACTCGCCATATTCTACATCATTTCCATGATAGCCGGTTTTGCCCGCTCCCAGATGATGGCTGTCATCACGCAGGGCTTCCTGAACAAAATGCGCCAGGAGATGTTCGCGAAAATGCAGAACCTGCCGGTGAAGTATTTCGACACCAACAAGCACGGCGATATCATGTCCCACTACACCAACGATATCGACACACTGCGGCAGCTGATCTCCCAGGCACTCCCTACCATCATCCGCTGTACCATCCTTTTGACAGCCGTGATGTGCATCATGCTCTATTACAGCCTGTGGATGACGCTGGTCGTCCTGCTGGGCGTCTTTGCCATGCTGAAGATCACCAAAAAAGTCGGCAGCGGTTCAGCGAAGTATTTCATCCGCCAGCAGAAATCCGTCGGGATCACCGAGGGATTTGTCCAGGAAATGATGACCGGGCAGAAGGTGGTCAAGGTCTTCAATCACGAGGAACGCAGCCGGGCCGATTTCAAAAAGGACAACGATGACCTTTTTGAGGACGCTTTCCGCGCCCACGCCTACGCGAACGTGCTCGGACCGATCATCAACAACATCGGCAACACACTTTATGTGACGATTGCCGTGGTCGGCGGCATTCTGCTGCTGAGCCATACACCGAATATCGGCATCATTTCCCTGGTCAAAGGCTCTGTCGCGGTACTTTCCATCGATATCGTCATCCCGTTCCTGAACATGGCCAAGCAGTTCACCGGGAACGTCAACCAGGTCGCGCAGCAGATCAATTCCATCGCCATGGCTATCGCCGGTGCGGAACGTATCTTCGAGCTGATCGATGAGGAGCCGGAGACAGATGAGGGCTATGTCACCCTGGTCAACGCGGTGATCGATAACGAAGGGAACATCACAGAGACTGAAGAGCGGACCGGAAAATGGGCATGGAAGCACCCGCATCACGACGGAACCCTGACCTACACAGAGCTGAAAGGTGATATCGTGATGATGGACGTGGACTTTGCCTACGTGACCGGCAAACCCGTCCTTCATGACATCAGCCTTTACGCCAAACCGGGGCAGAAGGTCGCTTTTGTCGGAGCTACCGGCGCGGGAAAGACCACCATCACCAACCTCATCAACCGCTTCTATGACATCGAAGACGGCAAGATCCGCTATGATAACATCAATATCAATAAGATCAAAAAGGCGGACCTGCGCAACTCCCTCGGGCTGATCTTGCAGGATACGAACCTTTTCACCGGCACCGTGATGGAAAACATCCGCTACGGGAACCTGGAAGCGAGCGACGAGGAATGCATTGAGGCAGCCCGTCTGGCCGGCGCGGATGATTTCATCACCCGTCTGCCTTCAGGTTATGATACCATGCTGGAAAACAACGGGGAAAACCTTTCCCAGGGTCAGCGGCAGCTGCTGGGCATTGCCCGTGCCGCCGTGGGTGATCCGCCGGTGATGATCATGGACGAGGCGACCTCTTCCATCGATACCCGCACCGAGCGCATCGTGCAGCAGGGTATGGATAAGCTGATGGAGGGAAGGACTGTCTTCGTTATCGCCCATCGTCTGTCTACCGTGCAGAATTCCAACGTCATCATGGTGCTGGATCACGGGCGCATTATCGAACGCGGCAGCCACGATGACCTGATCGCGCAGCAGGGGCAGTATTACCAGCTGTATACCGGCGCGTTTGAGCTCGAGTAAAAAAACTGCCCCGCAGCTGACAGGCTTTTGCCTTATCAGACTGCGGGGCTGGCTATTTAAATTTGCACGCTGATTCTGTTATCCTTCGCGTATTTTCGTCACAATATCGAGACCGATATTCTCATTTTCGTCGACTTCCATCAGCCGCTGAATCAGATGCCGCTCTTCATCCTCGCTGAAATTGGAGAAGGGACGTCTTGCATAACCGGCAGGGATCCCGGCGGCACGCAGCCAAACCTTCACACAGGCCATCATGGAACCGCTCTCAACACCGATGGAGATCACATGCAGCGCTTTGCGCTGAAGCTCAGCTGCCTCTTTTACATCAGAGCGTTTGACCGCGTCCCAGATGCGCAGATAAAGATCCTGGATCACATTATAAAATGTCCCGATGATGCCATCCACGCCGAGCGCGATATTGGAGGAGCCCAGTTCATCACAGCCGCCATAGATTTGGAAGCCTTCCTTGCAGGCATCGCGGATCTGTGTGACTTCATAAAGAGCGGTCCCGGTATATTTCACACCTTTCACGTTGTCGATCTCTGCCAGCCGTTTGATCATGTCGACCGTCAGCAATCCTGCCAGAGGGACGTTGTAGACGATCAGCGGCAGGTCGGTCGATCCGGCGATATCCCGGTAATAGCCGAAGATCTGGTCCTGTGTGTATCTGAAATAAAAAGGCGGTACACTGGAGATACCCGCGGCACCGACACTCTGGGCGTGTTCGGCAAGGGCGATGGACTCCCGGGTGGACATGGCACCGATATGGACCACCACCGGAAGAGCGCCATTTACCTCGTCCATCACGATCTCCACCTGGCGCTTCCGTTCCTCCGAATTCATCAGGAAGGATTCGCCGGTGGACCCGGTGATATACAACCCACCGATATCATAGGACATCATATGACGGACAAAAGCCCGCGTTCCTGCTTCATCCGGCCGTTCGTCTTTATCGAATACAGAAATCGCCGCCGGAATAACACCTTTGAAATTTTCAATTGACTGTTTCATTTATCATACCTTTTGAGGGTCTGTGATTTTGTTTTTCTCTTCATCCCAATTAGACAATATAAATATTTTCTCTTACATTTTCCATAATAATTATACACTTATGTGGAAAGAATTATCAATAATTCTCCTTCCATCTGTTGTATAAAATATGCCGGAAAAGCAGCTTTTCCGGCATAAATATATTACACATTAAATCCAGTGTCTGAAGCCAATTGGCTTACCCCTGCTTACTGAGTGCTTCCTTCACCCTGTGACAGGAGACGAAGTGGCTGACTCCGTCGATGACATACTCCTCCAGCACCGGACGTTCCGATTTACATTTTTCCATGCATTCCGGGCAGCGCGGGTGGAAGGTGCAGCCGGAAGGCGGATTGGCAGGCGAGGGTACATCTCCCTGCAGCGGGATGCGTTTCCGCTTCTTGGTCGGGTCCGCGATCGGAATGGCGCTCAGCAGCGCTTTGGTATAAGGATGCAGAGTGTTCGCAAAAAGCTCTTCGGATGTGGTCAGTTCCACGATCCGTCCCAGGTACATCACCGCGATCCGGTCTGCCAGATACTCCACCACGGACAGGTCATGGGTGATGAAGATATAGGTCAGGTTCCGCTCTTCCTTGAGTTTATTCAACAGCTTCAGTACCTGTGCCTGAATGGAGACATCCAGCGCTGACACTGCCTCATCGCAGATGATCAGTTCCGGATCCACCGAAAGCGCCCGGGCGATTCCGATGCGCTGCCGCTGACCGCCGGAGAATTCATTGGGATAGCGGGTCATATAATCCCGGGGCAGGTTGACATCTTCCAGCAGAGCGCCGATCTTCTCGATCCGTTCCTTCTTGTCCTTCATCCCGAATTTAATGAGCGGATCTTCGAGAGAGCCGAAAATAGTAAACGCAGGGTTCAGGGAAGAATAGGGATCCTGGAAGACGATCTGGATCTTCTTCCGTGCGTTATCCAGCTCTGCCCGGGAAAGCTTCCGCAGATCCTTGTATCCTTCCTCAAATTTATATTCCATGCTGCCTTCCGTAACCGGAACGAGCTGAAGAATGGATTTTCCAAGGGTGGATTTTCCACAGCCGGATTCCCCCACCAAACCGAGTGTCTCACCTTTATAGACATCCAGATTGATGTCATCCACCGCTTTCACATAACCGACGGTTCTTTTCAAAACCCCTTTCTTGATCGGGAAATAGGTTTTGGCATTTCTGACTTTGAGCAATATTTCTTTATTTTCCATCTGCCATCACCTTTCTGTAATTGAAGCAGCGGGTATAGTGCCCTTCGGTCACCCATTCTTCATCCGGCATTTCCGTCTTGCAGACGAAGGACGCGTAATCGCAGCGCGGGCAGAACTGACAGCCTTTCGGACGGTTGAAAGGATCCGGTGTCACCCCGCGGATCGGTTCCAGCTGCTGGTTTTTCCCCTTGCCGAGCACCGGAATGGAAGCCAGCAGTGCTTTGGTATAAGGGTGTGTCGGGTTGGCGAAGACATCCTCCACTTTCCCGTATTCGACGATATTCCCCATATACATCACCGCCACCTCATCCGCCATTTCCGCGACAACACCCATGTTATGGGTGATCATCATGATCGCGGTACCATGTTCAGCCTTCAGATTGTTCATCAGGTCAAAAATCTGCGCGCTGATGGTCACATCCAACGCTGTTGTCGGCTCATCCGCAAGCAGTATCTTCGGTTCGCAGGACATGCCCATGGCGATCATCGCGCGCTGACGCATGCCGCCGGAAAACTGGTGCGGATATTCACCGTCTCGGATCTCCGGAGCGGGAATTCCCATATCGCCCAGGTCTTCAATCGATTCCTTTTTCAGCTGTGCTCTGCTCAACCCCGGTTTATGCTCCTTGATGATCTCACGGATCTGATAGCCGACCGTATAAACAGGGTTCAAAGCCGTCATCGGATCCTGGAAGATGATCGCGATATCCTTACCGCGCAGTGCACGCATTTCCCTGCCGTTCTTTTCCAGCTGGTCCAGCCGGACTTCCGTTCCGTCTTCTTTGTAATAAGTAATAGAACCGGATTCAATACGTGAAAGATCCGGAAGCAGGCGCAGGATGGAGTTGGCGGTCACGGACTTTCCGCAGCCGGATTCCCCCACAACGCACAGCGTCCTCCCGCGGCGGATATCGAAGCTCACACCCCGCAGCACCTTGTTGCAGCGCTGGTTTGTGTAAAAATTAACATGCAGATCCTTGACGCTCAGCACAACATCATCATTTCGTTTTTCCGTCATATTGAGCCTCCTTATCCGATCTGCGTCGGGTCGGACGCGTCGCGAAGTCCGTCACCGATAAAGTTGATTGCCAGCACAAACAGAATCAGCATCACCGCGCAGGGCAGCCACATCCACCAGTATCCGAGCCAGTCATAGCGGATCACACCGGCATTGGTGATGACATTGATAATATTTCCCCAGGTCGCGATTTCCTGCGGAACCCCGTACCCCAACACAGAAAGGGAAGCTTCCTGCAGGATAAACATGGCCGTCGACAGCGTAATGTTCACTACAATCGGGCCGACACAGTTGGGAAGCATGTGCTTGAAAGCGATCTTCAGGTCGGAAATACCAAATGCCCTCAGCGCCTGAACAAATTCTTCTTCTTTCAGGGAAAGCACTTTTGAGCGTGCCATACGGTACATACTCGGCCAACCGGTCAGGATAAAGATCAGGATCATGTTTTCAAGCTTTTGCCCTACCAAAGCAACTATGATGATGATCAGCACCATCTGCGGGAAGGAAAGGAACACATCCGAGATCTTCAGGATGATCGAATCCAGCCATCCGCCTTTGTAGCCCACAAACATACCCAGCGAGACACCGATCAGCGCGGCACCCAGCGCACTGCCGAGACCGACAATAATGGAGATCCGTCCGCCGTAAAGCATACGTGCCCAGATATCGCGGCCCATCTGATCAGCTCCGAGAAGATGTACTCCCCCCGGTTCCGCCATCCGCGCCCGGAGGTCGATGGTTGTCGGAGAATACTTTGTAAACAGCGGAGCGCCAAAGCAGAGGATGCAGATCACGACAAACAATACCGCACCGGCAACTGCCAGTTTATTGGAAAGCAGCTTCCGCATCGTCCGGTTTGTCATCTTTGTGCCAAGCTTTCCGGCTTCCTCCAGATCCCGGATACGGTCCATTTTCCGATCCAGGGCAGTTCTTTTGATAGATTGATTGATCGTACTCATGACAGCTTCACCCTCGGATCCAGAACTGCGGTGAGAATATCCACCAGCAGTGATGACAGCAGCACCAGCAGAACCATGAAAAGGCCTACCGACATGATGATAGGTGTGTTCTGCGTTTTTACCGCGTCCGTGAACCAGCGCCCGACACCCGGCCACTGAAAGATATTTTCAATAACGATCGAACCGCTGATAAGCATCGGAAGACGGAAACCGATCAGGACCATTACCGGTGTACAGGCGACACGGAAACCGTGCAGCAGGTTGACCTTCCACTCCGGCAGACCTTTCGCCCGGGCAGTCTTGACGTAATCACGGTTCATGGAATCCAGCATGGAAGAACGGGAATAACGCATCACACCGGCCGTCATGGCAATACCGAGGACAAAGGCAGGCAGAAACAGGTGATGGAGTTCATCCAGCAAACCGCCCGAACCCCGCTGACCGACCGGGAACCATTTCAGGTTCAGACAAAAGATAATGATACAAAAAACACCAAAGAGAAACTGCGGGATCGCCACACCGATCATGCCCGCGACTGTCAGCAGATTATCCGCCAGGCCGCCTTTGTGCAGGGCAGAAATGACACCCAGGAAAATCCCGAGCACCGTTGAAATTATAAGAGCAGCCAGTGAAAGTTCAATGGTTGCCGGCAGCTTCTGCAGCATCAGCTCTCCGACCGGCATGTTGTTTTGAAGCGAATAACCCAGATCGCCGCGGCAGATATCCCTGAGCCAGTTGAAATATCGGACGATCATCGGACCGTCCAGTCCTTTTGCAGCTTTGAATGCCGCCACTTCTTCCGGTGTCATCTCAGCCAGCTGGTCCATCGGGATCAGGAAATCGATCACATCCCCCGGCATCAGCTCCACACCGACATAGATCAGAAAGGTGATGATGAGCAGCATCGGGATCATGCTCAGCAGCTTTCTGATGATATAGTTCAGCATATCGCAGCCTCCTTTCCTTGTTATAGGAGCCGGGGAAGTAATGGGTGGAAAACTGCCCCGAACATTTTTTAAAACAAGGGGCTATCTTGCGATAGCCCCGATACGATACAAACAGATTTGATCCGGGCGTCTATTTCTCAAACATGTTGATGAAGATATAGCGCGGGAAGGTGACGTTCACGGTTTCCACATTGTAGCCGTCCATCGCCATCAGCTGCTGGACCTGGTTGGAGTCCTTGCAGAAA
Organism: uncultured Chloroflexota bacterium; assembly: GCA_902786265.1. Classification (GTDB taxonomy): domain Bacteria; phylum Chloroflexota; class Anaerolineae; order Anaerolineales; family Anaerolineaceae; genus Flexilinea. Next base: position 83,722 of record CADACE010000001.1, read on the forward strand.
GCATAGTCGATCTGGTCGGCCATGGCGTTGGTGATGAGGTTCTCGTCACCGGCATCGGTGGAAGGATAGAGATACATCTTCTCGATGTTGCCGGTACCTTCGACGAAGTATTCCGGATTGCGGGCAAGGATGGTATATTCACCCAGTTTCACAGTGTCCACCATGAACGGGCCGGTACCAATCGGTTTCTGCCAGAAGGTGTCCGCGGAGAAGTTTTCAGGAGCGACGTTCTCGAGGCAGTGCTTCGGCAGGATCGCCCACTGGGAGAAGATGGTCAGCGCGTTCGGCTGCGGGTTGTTGAATTCGAAGGTGACCTTGTTGCCGTCAACAGTGATGGCCTTGGCGTCATTGACGACGTCGGTCATGACAGTGTTGGCGCCCGGAACGGTCGGATAATATTCAAATGTCCATTTGACGTCTTCCGCGGTGAAGGGTTCGCCGTCATGCCATTTGACACCGTCGCGGATGGTGAAGGTGATGGTCTTGCCGTCTTCAGAAACTTCGAAGCTTTCAGCCAGCAGACCGTCAGTCGGGGCAAGGCTGGTATCAGCATTCAGCAGGCGGTCGAAAACGATTTCCTGGTGCCAGAAGAGAGCAGGGTTGGTAGCAGGATGTTCAAGGAAGTTGACAGCGCCGGTATTGGTGTACAGAGTCTTGTCAGCGCGGTCGATATCCCAGTCCAGGATGTTCTTCTGATAGGCAAACTGGTCGTTGCCGGCCTTATTGCCTTTGGTATCCAGGTGGGAAGAGGTGACGACCCAGGAAGGAATGTAGAACAACGGAATGACTTCCACGTTCTCATTTTCATAGATCTGGATCGCGTCATAGGCGGCTTTCTGATCCTCAAGGGTCACGGCGACTCTGGCGGTTTCAATCAGCTTATCCAGTTCCGGATCCGGTTTAACAGTGGAGTTATTGGCGGCGGTGCTGTGATGGCGGTTGTAGAATTCGCCAAGGGTCAGAGCGTTGGTACCGGCGAAGCAGATATCCCAGTCAACCGCGGTGTGAACGCCATCAGGAGAAGGAGTCCAAAGCAGGGCAGTGAGGTTATCGGTAAGGAGCTGGAATTCCATTTTCACGCCGACTTCTGCCCAATACTGCTGAATGACAGTGATGGTGTCAAGCAGGTTGCCGGTATAGTAGACGGCACGGATGGTGTAGCTGCCATCCCAACCGGCCTCTGCCAGCAGTTCTTTTGCCTTTTCGGGGTTGTAGGTATACTCAGTCAGACCGTCAGCCTGCCAGGAGCCTTCCGGAACCAGTGACTTGTGCGCCGCAACGACAGTGTTGTTCCAAAGGGCATCTACGATAAGATCCATATCAATGGCATACCAAAGCGCCTGGCGGACACGTACATCCTGCAGCGGGTTCGGATAAGCGGTACCGCCCTCAGCGGAAACGATAACTGTGCTGACAAGCAGGATGCACAGCGCAAGCAATACTGCGATAAACTTTTTCATGACTTTCTCCTGTAACTTATGTATCAGTATGAACAATAATCTCCAACAAATCTGCTGTTGAAGGGATAATAAAATTCTAACAAATTAACCAATCGTCATTAATACCTATTTTTCAGGATAAAAGTCACATAACATTATGACAAATCCAGAACCGATTTTACCGCGCCATAGATTCCCGCGTCATTTCCTGTTTTTGCCGCTTCGATTCGGGCGTCAGCAGACATGGGCAGGGCATGCTTTCTGAATTCATTACGAAGTTTTTCAAGAAGGAAATCACCGGCTCTGGAGACACCTCCGCCGATCAGATATAGTTCCGGATCGATCACACAGGAAACTGCAGCCATCGCGCTTCCCAATATTTCCGCGGTTTCATCTACCGTTTCAGATGCAGCCACATCTCCGTTCCGGGCCAGATCAAAAATATCTTTTACGCTGATTTCATGCAAAAGTTTTTTCCCCGCAGTTTTTTTATAAAATCTGCGAAGGATCCCCTCAGAGGAGACATACTGCTGCAGATGTCCGTATTTTCCGCAGGCACAAGCCTCAGGCTCCGCCGGATTGACCTGAATATGGCTCAGCTCCCCGGCAGCGCCAAAAGCTCCGGGCAGCACTTTGCCTTCCATGATCACCGCACCTCCCACCGCTGTGCCGATGGTGATCATCACCGCGCTGTGATAAGATCCCCAGCCGCCTTTCCAATATTCCCCGAGAGCAGCTGCTTTGGCGTCATTTTCCACTAAAACATGAGCAATTCCTGTTAATTTCAGCATTTCATCACGAACATTTATATCCTTCCATCCCAGGTTTACCGCCAACGGAACAAAACAGCCATCCCGAACCGGTCCTGGTACCGCCATGCCAATCCCGGTTACATCCTGCCAGGTCAGATGGTTCTCGTCGAGACAGCCTTCAGCCGCAGATGTGACATCCCGGAGAATCTCCGCGCCATGATTTTCTAAGCGGGTCGCAATCTGACAATGATCGACCATTGCACCATGACTGTCAAACAGCCCCGCCTTGATTGCCGTACCGCCGATATCGATACCAAAGAAGTATTTGTTCATATTCATGATTGACCACCTGTTTCATCATATATCAGGATTGAAATTAAGAAGGATCTGAGAAACAATCCGGCAAAGAGATGATCAGCAGATACCGGAGCGCGGTTCATTTACAACGTCAGTTTCTTTATATTTTCGCACCTGTTTTTATTGATTATACAATACTTAGGAAACCGGACACGGAACAGGGTGGTACCCGGACAGCGCATCAAAAGCTCTGATTCGTCAGCGAAAAAAAAGTTGACGGTTTCGGGAAAGATAGCTATAATGATAAACAGTTTTCATAGTAAAAGTCTGCATTTCATGCAGGCCATATCAAAAAAGGAGAAAAATATGAAGAAAATGCTGTCTCTTTTCCTGGTTCTGGCGCTTGCACTCTGCGCAGTAACCACCGTTTTTGCGGATGACATCACCCTTGACGTCATCATCTGCCAGTACGGTCCGAACACCAACAACTGGTTTGAACGCGGCGGCACCGGCATGGACGGCTCCAACTTTGTCGAAAAGTTTGAAGCTGCCAACCCGGGTGTCAAGCTGAACCTCGAAGTCGTTTCCTGGAATGATGTTCATCAGGTCGTCGACACCCGCATCGCCAACGGCAATGCTCCCGACATCCTGAACCTCGACACCTTCTCAGAATTCCTCCCCGACAATCTGCTTCTGCCGGTAAAGGAATACACCAGCGACGAACTCTTCAACGATTTCTTTGCTGCCTTCATGCAGGACTTCCTTGTTGACGGCGAATACTGGGCAGTTCCGGATCTTGCATCCGCCCGCGCGCTGTACTACAACGTTGACATTCTGAATGAAGCCGGTGTTGAAGTTCCGACCACCTGGGCTGAACTGGAAGACGCTTCTCAGGCGATCATTGACTTCTATGATGGCGAAATCTACCCGTGGGGTATTGATATGACCACCGATGAAGGTCAGGCTGCTTTCGCTTACTACACCTGGGGCAACGGCGGCGGCTTCACCGATGAAAACGGTGAATGGGCACTCAACTCCGATGCCAACGTCGAAGCTGTCGAATACGCGATCGGTCTCGTCAATGCCGGTTACACCAACCCGAACCCGGCAACCCAGACCCGCTATGACCTGCAGGATATGTTCGCTACCGGCAAACTGGCTATGATGATCGGCCCGAACCAGATCCCGACCTATGTCAAGGATAAGGGCGGCGAAATCAACATGGCTACTGCTTCCCTCCCGGCCAACGAAGGCAAGACCTCCGCTTCCGTCGGTGTGAAAGACGTCATGATGGCCTTCCGCGATGATTCCGTCGAAGATCAGGCTGCCCGCAACGAAGCGATCGGCAAATTCATGACCTTCTTCTATGATCCGGAAAACTATGTCGGCTGGGTCTCCATGGAAGACTTCCTGCCCGCTGTCAACTCCGCAGTTGAAGCTCTTGTCGCAGCCAACCCGTCCTTCGAAGCCTGGCTGAACGTTCTTGCCACCTGCAAGTTCTACCCCACTTCCAAGGCTGAATGGGCTCAGGTCCGCCAGGGTGTCACCACTGTTGAACAGAACGCTCTGACCGGTGCCGATGTCCGCGCTGAACTGGATGCTCTCCAGGCAGAAATCACCGGCAAATAAGTAATTAAATGATCAGGTGTCAGGTACCGGGGATCAGCACGGTCCCCGCCTGGCACCTGGCATCCGGCACCTGACACCAGCCGACGGAGGAGGCATAATGACTACCGGAATCAACCGACACAAATGGGAACCTTATCTCTGGCTTCTGCCCAGTACGCTGCTGGTTTCGGTTTTTGTGCTGTTCCCTATCCTGATCGTATTCAAACTCTCATTCAGTGAAATTTCCCAGGCCGGTGTCGTGGGCGGATTTATCGGTTTCGACAACTATGTCGAAGCGGTAAACCTTCCCGCATTCAAGGCCGTAATGACGAACACATTATGGTGGGTGCTTTCCGTCGTCATCATCTCCACTATTTTGGGTTTCATCATCGCGCTGGTGCTGAACCAGAAATTCCGCGGGCGGAAAATTGCCCGTTCGATTCTGGTTTTCCCATGGGCAACATCTCTCGTCATCCAGGCATCAGTCTGGAACTATATTATTAAATACGAATACGGCAGTCTGAATAACGTACTGCTGAATCTGGGCATCATCAAACAGGCCATCAATTTCCGGTCCTCTTATCAGATCGAATTCATCTGGGAATGCTGGGTCGGTATTTTCGTGACTGTTCCCTTTGTGACCTTCTGTGTCCTTTCCGGACTGCAGTCCATCGATGTCTCGCTTTATGAGGCAGCCACGATGGACGGCGCGGGGTTCTGGCATAAACTCCGCCACATCACGCTGCCGCTGGTCAAACCCTCACTGACGGTTTCCACGGTGCTGAACATCATCTACGTGTTCAATTCCTTCCCGATCGTCTATACCATGACAAAGGGAGCTCCGGCACACAAGACAGATACGATGATCACGTATCTTTATATGCTTTCCTTCTATGAACGCAAGAAAGGCCCCGCGACAGCGCTTTCGGTGATCGGGTTCCTGATCCTCTGCCTGTGCGCGGGAGTTTACATGATGACTGTCATGCGGAAGGAGGAACAGCTGTGAAACGCTATCCGGAAGTGAAAAAACAAAATCAGCGGATGTTCCTTCTGCTCATCCTTGGGATCGTCCTCACGCTGATCCTGATGAGCCTGCCGCTTTACAGCTTCGACATCGGTGTTTATACGAAAAAATCCGCCAACACCTTCGTCGGGGACGAAAAGTATATCGCAGCCCGCGCGGAAGCGGAAGCTGTCGCCGCGGATTATCAGGCACAGGGCTTTGATGTGGAAATCTCCGAGAACGTGGTTGAACGAGTCAATTCCAAAGGGAAAACCACATCGCTTGTCACTTTCACCGTCAGCCAGCGCAACAGTAAAAACTTCTGGTCATTTTTAGGGAAAGATCTCCCCTCAGCCACTGTACTGCTCATCATTCTGATCCTGATGGCATTATCGGTTATATTTGCTGTCTGCGGTCTTGCCGGTTCCGCTGATCTGCTCCACCGCTACCTGGACAAGAGGGCAATGCTGTTGCGCGATCTGGCAATTGCAGCGCTCATCATCGCTGTCTTACTGATCCCGGTCTTCATTTTGATGAACAATGTCACATTTTCACGGCAGCTGTCCCTGTACAGTTCAGATCTGATCACAGATGGAAAAGAAGCATTTTATGCCCGGATGGATCAATTCCTGTTTGACGGGCAGATGGGCGAAAACATCGGAGAAGTCCTCAGCGGATTGGCGATCGATCATTCCGCGCTGGTCTGGCTGATGATGCCGACACTGTTTATCTCGCTGCTCGCAGCCTTTTCCATACGAAAAGGGGAAATCAAGAGCAGCCTGCTGCGGCTCTGCCTCTATACATTTGTGATCATTGTCTGCGTTATCACGCTGTACCCATATTATGTGATGCTCATCACCGCTTTCCGGACGAATGCCGAAAGCCTGGATATGTATTTCCTGCATATGTTCCCAACGAAATGGATCTGGAGCAACCTGACAGATATCATCCACCGCGGTGTTCCGCGCTTCCTGCTGAACTCCCTGTTTATCGCGGGTGGAGCGACCGCACTGGCAATGCTCTGCGGCATCCCCGCGGCATACGCTTTGGCGCGGATGACCTTCAAAGGGAAAAAAATCTTTCTTGGCTACGTGATCATGAGCCAGATGTTTTCCCCGGTCGTGCTGCTCATCGGCATTTCCCAGCTGATGACTACACTGCACCTCAACAACACGCTCTGGGGACTGATGCTCATCAACGCCGCATTTAATCAGGCATTCGCCATCTGGCTGCTACGCGGAACATTTGTGTCGATCTCCCCGGAGATGGAACAGGCCGCCCTCATTGACGGCTGCGGGACAGTCGGCGCCCTGACAAAGGTTCTGATCCCGATGGCAGCCCCCGGCATCGTTACCGCGCTCATCTTCGTCTTCATCAACGCCTGGAACGAATATACCGTCGCTACCATCCTGATCTCTACCGCGCAGTACCGGCCTATCACAGTCGGGATCACGCAGTTCTCCTCCTTCAACATGATCGAATGGCAGTATATGTTCGCGGCATCCCTGCTGGCCACCATCCCGGTCGTCATTCTCTTCATGACCATCGAAAAACACCTCACCGCGGGTCTGACATCGGGCGGGGTAAAGGGATAAAGAGAAATTGAAGGATGACGAAAAAAAGCCCTGACAAAATCAACGATGATCAAAAACCGGATGAAGATTTCTGGGTGAAGATCCTTGCTGAAGCACAGACTGAAGCAGAGAAACGGCTCGGCGATACAGACGCCACAGTCATGGATCAGACGTCGGGCGAAACACAACCGGACAATTCCCAAAACCAGGCCGAACCTGCTGCATTGGACAGGAAATTTATTCCCGGCTTTCTGCTGTTGAATACCTATAGGATCGACAGTGCCGCGATCAAGGGCGGCATGGGTTCCGTATGGAAGATCCATCATACCGGATGGGATGTTGATTTGGCCATGAAGCAGCCGCTCGCAAAGCTGTTTGCCAATGAAATGATGAAAAAAAACTTTATCCATGAATGTCAGGCCTGGATCGATCTCGGTTTCCATCCGAACATCGTCTCCTGCTATTATGTCCGTGATATCGAAGGTGTTCCAACAATTTTTTCCGAATGGATGGAAAACGGAAGTCTGGAAAACCGCATCCAGGACGGTACGCTCTATAAGGGAAGTAACGCGGAAGTTCAGGAACGCCTGCTGGATATTGCCATCCAATATGGTCGGGGACTTCACTATGCGCATGAATCCGGGCTGATCCATCAGGATGTGAAACCTGACAATGTACTGCTGACCAATGACTGGCAGGCAAAGGCTGCCGACTTCGGTCTGGCAAAAGCCCGCGCTGTACTGAACAATCCGGCGGATAATACAACAGTTTCGGAAGATGCCGGCGCCACTCATGTCGCTCCCTCCGGCGGGTATACACCGGCTTACTGCTCAATGGAACAAATGGAAGGCAAACCGCTGACCCGCCGGACCGATATCTATTCCTGGGCAGTTTCTGTGATGGAAATGTATCATGGCAGCCGTCCCTGGACAAACGGAGTGGTCGCGGGATTGAACTGTCATGATTATTTCAAAAACGGCAAAGCTGCCATGCCGGAGTCTCTGCAGGATCTCCTGGCCAAATGCATGGAGTCCGATCCCGCTGATCGTCCGCATGATTTTGCTGTCATCGAAAAAGTACTTCTTGAGATTTATCAGGACACAACCGCTCATCCTTATCCCCGTCCGGAGCCGAAAGCAGCAGCCGATACTGCCGACTCCCTCAATAACCGCGCCCTGAGTTACCTGGATATGGGTATGCCGGCAGAGGCGGAAAAATATTGGAAACATGCACTGGAATTAGAACCGAATCACCTGCCAACGATATACAACCAGGGTTTATATCTGTGGAGGCAAGGCAAAAGCACAGACAGGGATCTGCTTCTCCGCTGTGAAGCATCCGGTGAGATCGGGCTCCGAATCGATCGTCTGAAGGCGCAGATAGACGGTGAGCGGGGAATTACGGATTGGAAAATGCAGCCAATCAAGACCGCAGAAGGATACAGAGTTCCCGAGTTAGCAGTCAGTGCGGATGGAGCGAGGATCTACGCGGCTAACTCCAATTTTCTGAAATGCTGGAAATCATCCAACCTGACACGCTGCAAATTCAGCAAACCCGGTATCTCAAACGGACTGCATCTTTCTCAGGACAGCCGTTATTTGTTGTTTGCCCAAAAAGAGGATCGCAAGATCCTGTGCATCGCCGACGCGGAAACCGGAAATATCATCCGGACCCTGAGAGGACACAGGGACTGGGTGCGTTCTGTATGCACTCATCCTGACGGTATCCATTGCTACACCGTCAGTTCAGACAAAGACGTCCGGATGTGGAATATGCAGACAGGCTCCACCGAAGCGGTTAAACAGCTGGATGATTTTCCTGATCTTATCTGTCTGAGTCCGGATACAAAACTGTTATGTGTGAAAACAATAACGAATCTGGTTCTGCTGGATGCCCGGACACTGGAGATTCTCAGCAGTTATACAAACAGCAATGTCATAAGAAGCACAAGCTGCGGGATGCAGTTTTCACCTGACAGCAATCATATTTATTTTGCTTCAGAACATGGTCTGTTTCGCTTTCACGCAGCCGATTTATCCTGTTGCGAAACGCTCGCATCGGATGCCAGTTACATGTGTTTATGTCTGGATCAGGATGGTACCCGGATGCTGACAGGAGACTATAACGGCAATTTGAAGCTCTGGGATCTGCGGGAAAACCGATGTCTTTCCACCTTCACCGGAAATAAAAATTATATTGAAAGTATCGCCGCTTCTTCTGATTTCTCTGTAATTCTTTCGGGCAGTAAAGGTGTACATATCGGAACCTGTATCCATACATACCGCAAAGCGCCCTGGGAACTTTGCAAGGCTGAAAGTTATGCCCATATTGTCGAACTTCAGGAGAATATCACCCTGACCGAATCACTTATACAGCTGGCAGTTGAAAGCGGTGAGATTACTCAATCCCTTGACCTGCTGAAATACGCAGAGGAAAAATACGGGCTCAGTCATTTTTCAGCGCTGCGCAGACAGATCACCGCGTATTGCCGCAAGGGTAATATCACTGCTTCTTATGAATTGGGTACACTGCCTCTTGATATGGAAAGAGCCGGTTCCGCTGACTGGGCAAAGCTGCTGAAACCGATGTACATGCTGAATAAAAAACCCTTATACCTTGATTTCGATCCCCGCGGGAATTTCCTGGCGGTTGGTCTTCAGCAGGAAAGAGGCGGTTTGCCATCAACATTGCAGTTATGGAATGCAAAGCATGAGATCACTGACCTGATCCCTCTGCCGGGCGCTTTAGGATATTGGAAGCATGCAAAGGCTATCCGTTATTCCCCGTCCGGCCGTCTCCTTGCCATCGGTATGACCGATAAGGTCATGGTCTGGAATACGGAGGAACGGAAGCCGCTGTTTACCATTGAATCATGTTCTGGAGAAGTACGCGCTGCGTTCAGTCCGGATGAAAAATGGCTGCTCTGCGGCGGGCAATGGTATTTATTCCTGTTGGAACTGAAGACCGGGAAACAGTTCCGTCTGGAAAATGGGCTGATTACAGATCTTTGTTTTTCTTCTGACGGCAAAACGGCAATCGTCAATACCGGAGAAAAATTCATGATTTACGATATTGACACGAAAAAAGTGATTCAGGAAGCAGAGATCAGGGCGGACCAGTTTTTTATTCTTCCGCAGGGCGACAGACTGCTGATTTCCAGGAACCAATATCTTCAAAGAAACTGGGTATCTGCTATGGACATGGATACCCGGAAAGAATCATCGTTATTTAGTCGGGAGTCCGACAGATTTGCCTTTTCCGGCGGAACTACGTGCGTCAGCCCGGATGGAAATTTGATGGCCGTCAGAGACAATGACGGAATTCAGTTTTGGTCGCTGAAAACGAAAAAACGGATCCACACGCTTTCTGTACCGGACCTGCCCGTGCTGGATATGGCTTTTTCTCCTGACGGCTGCGTATTTGCAGCCTGCTGCGATCATGAATTGCGGCTGTGGGGATTGCAGCGGGAACTGGATTATCCCGGCCGGATGCCCATGAATAAGGCTGCTTTGCCTTATCTGGTCAATTTTATGAAAGTTTTCCCCAAACCAAATGAAAAGCAGATCCAAATGTTCCTGGCAGATATGAAAAACCGCGGCTTCGGATACATTGACAGCGCATCTGTAAGATCAATGATCCAAAAGATAGCGGACTCGAAATAGCTGACCCCATACCTCACCTCCGGCGGTGTTAAGAGATTCCCCGGGTTTGTATTTTTTGCTTCAGAACATCATGTAAATTTGAGACGATTATATATATTTGTTAATCTAATGTAACTATATTTTATGAGCATTATCCAAGTATTGTTATAATTAATTTTTTATAATTAAGTGTTTATTTGTTTTCTGATGAAATCTAAATATGGAGCTGAGGATCATATGAATGAGGAATTGCGCGAACTTGTCGGATCATTGAGTAAAACTTTTATCACCCACCGAAAATGCTTTTTGAAATACAGCCAGAAATTCGGACTCTACGTCGGTCAGCCGCAGGTTTTAAATTTTGTCCGCAAACATCCGGGATGCACCCAAAATGAAATTGCCCAGGCAATAGGCGTCTCCGCGGCGTCTATTGCATTTTCAACCAAACGCCTGCAGACAGCGGGATTTCTTCAAAAACAGGTCAACAGCCTGAACATGCGCTGCAACAAGCTTTATGTCACACCGGAAGGGCAGGAGATCCTGCAGCAATTTGCCGGCGGCTACGATGAACTGAACAGCGCCATGTTTGAGGGCATAAGCGAGGAAGAACTGGAGCTGCTGGAAAGTATTTCAGAACGGGTCAACAGCAATCTGGAAAAATTTATGAAAGGTGATGAGGAATAATGCCTTGAAAAACTTCAGACGCATATTAAGTTACCTGAAACAGTACAAAAAATTCGCGATCCTCGCCCCGGTCACCGTTGCACTTGAAGTGCTGCTGGAGATCTGGATCCCCTACCTTATGGCTGACATCATCGATGTCGGAATAGCCAATAAAGATTCCGGCTATGTGCTGCGCACCGGCGGATTAATGGTTCTTGTTGCGGTCGTTTCCCTGCTCTTCGGAGCCGGATCCGGACGATTCGCGGCGCTCGCCTCAACGGGGCTGGCCCGCAACCTGAGGAAAGCCCTGTTTGACAAGATCCAGGACTTTTCCTTCGCCAACACAGACCACTTCAGCACCCCGTCGCTCATCACCCGCATGACCACGGACCTGAACTTCGTACAAAACTCCGTGATGATGATGGTGCGGATGCTTATCCGCGGACCGCTGATGATGATCGCCGCAACCATCATGACCTTCCGTATCAACTCGGAACTGGCCGTGATCTACCTCATCGCGGTTCCTTTCCTCGCCGCTATCATCCTGACGCTCTCCGTCAAAGCACATAAATATTTCAAAGCCATGTTTGACAAATATGACACGCTGAACCGCTCCATCCAGGAAAATCTGATCGGGATCCGCGTGGTCAAATCTTTTGTCCGCCGTGACCATGAAAACGGGAAATTCATCAAGTCATCCTCTGACGTTATCGATATGGCCCTGCACGCGGAACGCATTATCACACTGAACGGGCCTTTTATGCAGCTGACTGTAAATGCCTGCATCATCGCACTGCTCTGGTTCGGCGGCAAGCGCATCATCATCGGCAATATGCTCCCCGGCGAGCTGATCAGCTTTATCAACTATACCAACCAGATCCTCATCCAGCTGATGATGATCTCCATGGTGCTGATCACCTTCGTCATCTCACGGGAATCGATGCGCCGTATTCTTGAAGTTCTGGATGAGAAACTGGACCTGAACGACAAAAAAGCGGATCCCGTGCTGCTTCCGGCAGACGGTGAAGTCCGCTTCGACCATGTCAGCTTCAATTACAGTTCCCGCAAAGATGATACCGACACCACACTGACCGATATCGACCTGGATATTCCCAGCGGTTCCATGATCGGCGTGATCGGAGGCACCGGTTCCGGAAAATCCACCTTTGTTCAGCTCATCCCGCGCCTTTATGACGTCACTAAAGGATCCGTACAGGTCGGCGGGCATGACGTCCGGGACTATACACTCAAAAATATCCGGGACGCCGTAGCGATCGTACTGCAGAAAAACGTCCTCTTTTCCGGGACGATCAAAGAAAACCTGCGCTGGGGGAATGAAAACGCCACGGATGAGGAGATCATCGAAGCCAGCAAAGCCGCACAGGCACATGACTTCATCATGGCCTTTCCGGACGGCTATGATACCGAACTGACGCAGGGCGGCACCAACGTTTCCGGCGGGCAGAAACAGCGCCTGTGCATAGCGCGTGCCCTGCTGAAAAATCCGAAGGTCATGATCCTCGACGACTCTACCAGCGCCGTGGATACCGCCACCGAAGCGGCCATCCGCACCGCACTGCGCAGCCGCTATAAGGACATCACAACCATTATCATCGCCCAGCGCATCAGTTCCGTAATGGACGCGGATAAGATCATCGTCCTGGATGAAGGACGTGTCAACGGCTTCGGCAGCCATGAAGAACTGATGAAGACCAATCAGATATACCGCGAGGTTTACGAATCCCAGCAGAAAGGAGCGGAATAATGGCTGACAAAAAACGCTACAAACAATCCGAAGGAGCGCGTCCCGGACGCGGCCGGCGTATTGAAAAACCGCAGAATATCGGCAAGACCCTGACCCGTATCCTCAGCTACCTGCTCTACTACAAAGCCCGTCTGATCATCGCCGCGGTATGTATGATCCTGGCCGCGGTCTGCACCGTCGCGGGAACTTATTTCCTGCGCCCGGCATTGAACAATTTCATCGTCCCGCTCATCGGGCAGCAAAACCCGGATCTCAGCGGTTTTATCCGGACGCTCTGCATCATGGCCGCCTTCTATATTACCGGCGCCATTGCCAACTTCACTCTGCAGCGTATGATGATCGTCATCACCAACGGCACCCTGCACCGCGTGCGTGTCCAGATGTTCACCCACATGCAGGACCTGCCGCTGCGTTATTTTGACTCCCGCACCCACGGCTCGATTATGAGCACCTACACGAATGACACAGACACGCTGAGGGAAATGATCTCCCAATCAGTCCCGCAGATGATCAACTCCATCATCTCCGTCGTCTCCATCTTCACCATGATGCTTGTCCTGAGCTGGCAGATGACCATCATCGTCATTCTCTGGATCGCGGCCATGCTGCTGATCCTCCGTGCAGTCGGCGGGAACAGCTCCAAATACTTTATCCGCCAGCAGCAGGAACTGAGCACCACCAACGGTTATATTGAGGAAATGATCGAAGGTTCCAAGGTCATTAAAGTCTTCAACCATGAACCGACGGTGAAAAGCGATTTCAATGAATTAAACGGGGACCTGTTCCATGCCGCCAGTTCCGCGCATACCTTCGCCAATATCCTCTGGCCGATCACGGGTAACCTTTCCTACGCGGTTTATGCCATTCTTTCGGTAGCAGGCGCCTTCCTGGCCATCAACGGGCTCACCGATATCGGTACCATCGGCACCTTCCTGCAATACTCCCGCAATTTTTCCCAGCCCATCACCCAGATGTCCCAGCAGATCAATTCCGTGCTGACAGCGCTGGCCGGTGCGGAACGTATCTTCCGCCTGCTGGATGAACCTGTGGAAGTGGATGACGGTAAGGTGACGCTGGTCCGCGCCAATATCGCGGAAGACGGTACGATCACGGAAAACGCGGAACGCACCGGTCACTGGGCATGGAAAGTCCCGGGATCCGACGGCTCATACAGCTATATCGAGCTGAAAGGGGATGTCCGCTTCAAGGATGTGACCTTCAGCTATGATGGGGAAAAGACCGTACTGCACAACATCAGCCTCTACGCCAAGCCCGGTCAGAAGATCGCCTTTGTCGGCTCTACCGGTGCCGGGAAGACGACCGTCACCAACCTCATCAACCGCTTCTATGACGTCCAGGAGGGTGAGATCACTTATGACGGGCTGAACGTCAAGGATATTAAAAAGGATGACCTGCGCCGTTCTCTCGGCATGGTGCTGCAGGATACCCACCTCTTCACGGGAACGGTTGAAGAAAATATCCGTTACGGGAAGCTGGATGCCACTCATGATGATATCGTCAAAGCGGCAAAACTTGCCAACGCGGACTTCTTTATCCGCCATCTGCCGGATGGTTATAATACGATATTGACAGCGGACGGCGCGAACCTCTCCCAGGGGCAGCGTCAGCTGCTGAACATTGCCCGTGCCGCGGTTGCTGACCCGCCGGTGCTGATCCTCGATGAAGCGACGTCCTCCATCGACACCCGCACAGAAGCACTTATCGAAAAAGGCATGGACAGTCTGATGAACGGCCGCACGGTCTTCGTGATCGCTCACAGGCTTTCGACCGTCCGGAATTCCAATGCTATCATGGTGCTGGAAAAGGGAGATATCATTGAACGCGGTGACCACGACAGTCTCCTGGAACAGAAAGGCCGCTACTACCAGCTTTACACAGGGATGTTCGAGCTGAGTTAAACTGCCGCTCCGGATCATAAAATCGGGGAAAGGTCTGTATAAAAGCCGTCCCCGAAAACGAAAAGCAGGAGTACTTTATGGACAGGAAACGCTTCTTTATTTCTACGCTGTTGATTTTTGTGCTTTTCCTTACCGGGAATATTTCCGCCCAGACAGAAAACCCGGATAACGGTTCAAAAAATGATTCTACACACAGGCTTCTGAACCAGATAGCAGAGACAAATGAAATAACAGCCGAAGAAATCATCAGGGAATACTTATATAATAATGATTTACCCCTGTTCAATGACCCGGATAACCCGATCGTACTGGACGGTGTTTGTTACGTAAATCAAAGCTCCGCGTTTCACCTGTATAAGGATTATCAGGACGATCCGGAATCACTGACTGAGACAGATAAGAAAATTCTCGACGATATGATCAAGCTGCTGAAACGCAGCGGATTTGTCGAGGAGGAGGACGATTTATACTACATAATGGCTATCGCCGCGGCATCAGGATGCGGTTATGCGTTCCCGGCAGAAATTATCCTGGATATGTACAAAGACAAGCCCGAAGTTTTTAAAAGCGATTACGGCTACCCCTTATACTATTCAGCAGACGGAGAAATTGTATATAATCTGGATACATTGTTCCTGGATATTTTTCTGAGAATCAACACGGAAAAAATTCGGAAAATTATTCCGGAAAAGAATGACAGTAAGTATATCCTTACATTGTTTGGTTTTTCCATGTATCAAACCGACATCCAATTTGCGGATATGGATGACGTTCTCCACGCAGTACTGAACCCGGCAGCAGATGTGCTGACCTTACAAAGGAATGTTTCTTATAAAACATATAACAAATATTTGATGAAAGGGAAGTACGACTACGCATGCATCGCTGTACATACTTTCAAGCTCAGACCTTATGGTTCCAATCCGAAAGAAGATGATTATATCAGCGACGGCGGACACTGGATGAGGATCAAGGGAATCACGGAAGACAAACATTTTATCGTCACCAGCTGGGGCGATGAATGGGAATTACTCAATTATTCACCCTATCTGGGAGAAAAAACTTTCCTCTTCTTTCAGCCAAAAAATAAAAATGACGGAGGCCTGATTTTCATCGATACAGACCTGTAAGGATCAGCAAAGGATAAAATAAAATGATCAAAGAACTCTGGACAAAATATAAAAGCCTCATCATGTATGCCGTATTCGGCGGTCTGACCACCGTCGTCAATATGGTTTCCTATTACCTTTCCTACAATGTTCTGCACATCCCCAATGTTCCTTCAACGATCATCGCCTGGATACTGGCAGTGCTGTTCGCATTTATCACCAACAAGCTGTGGGTATTTGACAGTCCGTCATTTGACAAACAGACGCTGCTGCATGAGATACCGACTTTCTTCGGCGCGCGTCTGGCTACCGGAATTCTTGACGTCGTCATCATGTACCTGGCAGTTGACGTTGCTCACATGAACCCGACAGTCTGGAAGCTCATCAGCAATGTTCTGGTAATCATTATTAATTACGTCGCAAGCAAACTGATCATCTTCCGGAAGAAATGATCGCCCCTTCACCTATCCCCGCATAACATGGCAGTGAAAACAGGGCATCACCACCATTATTATCGCCCAGCGTATCAGCTCTGTGATGGACGCGGATAAGATATAATCGTCCTGGACAGAGGCCGCTGCTGCCGGCTTTATACAGGGATGTTCGAGCCAAGCGAAATTGCCGGTTCCGGATCAAAATCAGGGACAGGTCTATAAAAAGACAGTCCCCGAAAACGAAAAGCAGGAGTACTTTATGGACAGGAAACGCTTCTTTATTTCTATGCTATTGATTTTTGTGCTTTTCCTTACCGGGAATATTTCCGCCCAGACAGAAACCCCGGATAACAGTCCCAAAACTGATTCCACTCACAGGCTTCTGAACCAGATAGCAGAGGCGAGTGAAATAACAGCCGAAGAGATCATCAGGGAATATTTATATAATCATGATTTACCCCTGTTCAATGACCCGGATAATCCGATCGTACTGGACGGTGTATGTTATGTAAATCAAAGCACCGCGTATTACCTGTATAAGGATTATCAGGACGATCCGGAATCACTGACTGAGACAGAAAAGAAAATGCTCGGGGATATGATCATGCTGCTGGAACGCAGCGGATTTGTCGAAGAGGAGGACGATTTATACTACATAATGGCTATCGCCGCGGCATCAGGATGCGGTTATGCGTTCCCGGCAGAAATTATCCTGGATATGTACAAAGACAAACCTGAAATATTTGAAAACGATTACGGCTATCCCTTATACTATTCAGCAGACGGAGAAATTATATATAATCTGGACACATTGTTCCTGGATATTTTTCTGAGAATCAACACGGAAAAAATTCGGAAAATCATTCCGGAAAAGGATAACATTAGGTATCTTCTTACATTGTTTGGTTTATCCATGTATCAAACCGACATCCAGTTTGATGAGATGGATGACGTTCTTCATGCAGTACTGAACCCGGCAGCAGATGTGCTGACCTTACAAAGGAATGTTTCTTATAAAACATATAACAAATATTTGATGAAAGGAAAGTATGACTACGCGTGCATCGCGTTACATACTTTTAAGCTCAGGCCTTATGGGTCCAATCCGAGAGAAGATGATTATATCAGCGACGGCGGACACTGGATGAGGATCAAGGGAATCACTGAAAATAAACATTATATCGTCACCAGCTGGGGCGATGAATGGGAATTACTCAATTATTCACCCTATCTGGAAGGAAAAACTCTCTTCTTCTTTCAACCCAAAAATGATAATGACGGAGGCCTGATTTTCATCGATACAGACCTGTAAGACTCAAGAAAAGGATATAGTAAAATGATCAAAGAACTCTGGACAAAATATAAAAGCCTCATCATGTATGCCGTATTCGGCGGTCTGACCACCGTCGTCAATATGGTTTCGTATTACCTTTCCTACAATGTGCTGCACATCCCCAATGTTCCTTCAACGATCATCGCCTGGGTTCTGGCAGTGCTGTTCGCCTTTATCACCAACAAGCTGTGGGTATTTGACAGCCCGTCATTTGACAAACAGACACTGCTGCATGAGATACCGACATTCTTCGGCGCGCGTCTGGCTACCGGCATTCTTGACGTCGTCATCATGTACCTGGCAGTTGATGTTGCTCACATGAACCCGACAGTCTGGAAGCTCATCAGCAATGTTCTGGTCATCATTATTAACTACGTCGCAAGCAAACTGATCATCTTCCGGAAGAAATGATTTTCCTGCACCGATCCCCGCATAGCATGGCTGTGGAAACAGGACAGGGCAGCATGAATTCGTGCTGCCCTGTCCTGTTTCTTATCCTGATTATTATTTATTTTTGTTCTGTTATCTTGACATTCAAAGCATTTTTGATTATTATTATAGAAAATTTGAATTATTATTCATCAGATCATTTGGAGCCTGTCTTATGACACACGTAATTATCGCAGTTGACGGAAATACTTATATACACAAAGAATATACAAAAACACCGGATGAACTTTGCCGGGAGATCGAACTCGGGGCATTCGAAAGTCCGATTCCATTGAAAGACCCGGCTGTCGTCAGACTTCAGAATTATATGCTGATTGCCGAAAGGGAAAATGCGCCGCTGCTCAGCACCAACCAACGAAACATATTAGAGCTGCTTTCCATGGGAGCCAGTGAAACCGAAATATCCCGTGCCATGCAATTGTCTTTCAGCGGAATCCGTCATCACATCGATGCCCTGAAAAACAAATTCAGCGTCACCACCAGAGAAGAACTGATCGCGATCTATTGCCGGGCATACAGAAGATAACAAAAATCATGAAATTTGATAATTTTGTATGGTAAGTTGGCATAAATCCTGCAACTTAAAGTGTTAAATGAAGGGCAAAAATGCGTGGATTTTTTTCCTAAAGAATTTAAAATTTGTCAAGGGAAAAAGTATAACTAATTTTGCCTTTTCAAAAACTGGCAAAGAACTTGCAAAGGGGCTGACGAAATCAAGTTTTAAGAAACGGACTCTTAGAACATACGTTTGCTGCATATACGCAATTTGTACCTGACTTCATTGAGTAACCCTTTGTTTTCTAACAAAAAAAGCCTTTTTTGAAACGAATTTTCGCCAATTTTTAAATCTTTTAAGGTAGCTAATCTTAAAAGAACTCATTATTTTAAGGTTAACACCTTCGGCGGACACCCTTTTTCCTATCTGTTTTTTTATGTTAAAATAATCTCACTTCGGACGGGAAAGCCCGATTTTCAAATCGGCAGCCCGAAAAATCATCCGGAAAGGTTAGACAATGTTCAATTTCGAAACCGCCTTAACGCGGCGGGCAGGAGAGGATTGCGCCCGTACCGAAATTGAACAGAATGTGACAAGACAGACAATGGTTAGAAGAAACGAGAACCCTCAATCTCATATTCTCAACGGCGCGGCAGATTCCGCTCAGAATGCCTGGAATACCGCCATGGCTCAAATGAAGGGAAGCATGGACCGGCAGACATTCAGCACCCTGCTGGGGAATGCGGAACTGCTCGCCTGCGAGGATGGGGTTTACACAGTCGGCATGACCAACGGCTTCACCCGCGACTGGGCAGAGCAGCGTTTGAGCGGCACGATCGAAAAGATCCTTTCCGCCATGGCCGACACTCCTCAAAAAGTCACATTCGTTGTCTCCGGCAACTGGCAGCCCTCCAATACAGCTTCCCAAACGGTAAAAGCTGAGGCATCCCATGAGATGCCGGAGGCTGCACAAGAGCCGGAACCCGCACCCAAAGCATCAGTTCAAGCAAAACCGCGTACAGACAGTATTTTAGCACGTTTTACCTTCGACAGTTTTGTAGTTTCCAATAATAACAATCTGGCAGCCGCCGCAGCCCGTGCCGTTGCGGTAAACCCGGGAACCGCTTATAACCCGCTGTTCATTTATGGCGGCGTGGGAATGGGTAAAACCCATCTGCTGCATGCCATCGGCAACCACCTGAACAACAGCGGTCTGAAGGTCGTCTTCGCATCATCGGAAGAATTTACCAGTGATTTTATCCGCTCCATCCAAAACCGTGATGATGAAACCTTCCGTGAAAAATACCGCTCTGCCGACGTACTGCTGATCGATGACATCCAGTTCATTATCGGTAAAGAAAGCACTCAGGAAGCTTTCTTCCATACATTCAATAAGCTGTATGAGATGAACAAACAGATCGTCATCACTTCCGACCGGGCACCTAAAGCCATGGCAACCCTGGATGAACGGATGCGCTCCCGTTTTGAATGGGGACTTACGGTCGATATTCAGCCGGCCGACCTGGAGACCCGTATCGCCATCCTTTCCGCCAAAGCTCAGCGCGCGGGAAAACAGGTGCCGATGGACGTACTTGAACAAATCGCCCGCCAGGTCACTTCCAACATCCGCGAACTGGAAGGCGCATTGAACCGGGTCCTGGCCGTTTCGGATCTTTGCGGTCACTCATTGGACAAAGAACTGGTCCGCATGTCCCTTACCGACATGAGCAGCCCGAAGCACACCACCTCCGCGGATGAGATCATCGAATCCGTTTCCGATGTTTTCGGCGTCCCGGTTGAAAAGGTTATGAGCCGCGACCGCACAAAAGATGTTGCCCTCACCCGTCAGGTCATCATGTACCTGATGCGTGAAGAAGCCAACGCTTCTCTGCCGGCGATCGGGCAGGCCATGGGCGGAAGAGACCATACCACGGTGATCCACGCCTGCGAGAAAGTCGCCCAGCTGCTGCAGACGGACAACCAGTTCCGCACCCGCGTTTTCCGTGCCAAGGACATGATCTTCGGATAATTCTGACGGAGCCGCAGCTCACCCCATCCGGGGAAGGATCATCTCGCTGATTCCTTGAGCTTGTACACGCGGTTTCTTGTCTTTCCCAGGGCGATGACGATTTCTTCAGACATCAGCCCACGCAGATAATTCCGCACAGTCGGACCGTCAAGTTCCAAATATACAGCCAGTTCTTTTAATGACGCCTCAATATGTTCTGTCAGATAATCTATGATCATCTGACGCTTGATCGCCGTTACGGCACCTTCGGTGCTTCTGACGGCTTTTGCGGATGGATTGTCTGCAGGAACCGTCAAAAAGGACAGCGTCAGAGTGGTTCTGTCCGGGTCAAATGATTGTGAGATATCCGGTTCCATCCGGTTCTGTTCACGCCATACACGGAAAATATTCGGGATGCCGCGGCCAGTTCGCTCGCCGATAGCGATCATCGTAAACATCTTCTGGATCGCCTTGTTGCGGGAATCGGAAAGCCCTCCGCCTTTTGCTGTTTTTATATCAATACGGAACGATCCGGGATTTGAGAAACTCAGGGCATCCGGTGTTTTCAACACAACGATCCCGCCCCTGCCATAATAATCAGCGTTAACGAGACAATTCACAAGTGCTTCCCGGAAGGCAGACTGAACAGACTTAACATCAGCACGGGACCCATGCTCTAAAACAAACGGTATTTTCCCGTTATATCTGAGCTTTTGAGAGACCCTGCAAAAGAAATCGAAAACATTTCCGCTCCACTCACCGGAAGAAGAGCAGATCCGATCCTCACAGCATATTGAATCCCCGCGTTCCTCACGGTAATCCAGAAAATAATCCGGAAATGCCCGGACGATATCATATTCATATCCAAACATCAAAAGTCCTGCAGACGTCGGATGGATCTTTCCGTCCTCTCCGATACCGGCAGCACCCATTTTCATCAGGAATTCATCATCGGTAAGGGCTTCCCAAACGTGACCGGGACGTGATTTTTTCATTCTCCGGCGGTATTCCCGAATGCTGTCAGCATTGCAGCCGGACAGCTCCATTTCTTCCAATATCCGCATATCCGCTGAAGCAGCAGAGGCATCCCGGATCATTGTCTGATACTCTTCCTTCGTACATTTATAGTCTCCCTCACCGCTGCGGCGGTAGCAGTTCAGCGGATTGCCTTCGATATAAACCGGTCTGTAGGAGCGGTCCGCGCGGGGAACATTGATAACCAGAATATTGTCACCATTCACTTTCTGGATCTGCACATCGTTTGACGACAAAATATTAACGCTCACCTTCTTCGGATCATTTACCGCCTGCCAGAACTCCTGCTTCAATTTATGCGGATCCGGGAGATTCACGGTATGAAATGATTTATCCCTGTATTCCTCCACGCCAAGCAGGATCACACCGCCAAGCGTGTTAGCAAAAGCAGAATATGTCTCCCATATGCTGTGGGGCAGTCCGCCCAAAGCTTTTTTGGCTTCAATACGGTTATTCTCTTTATATTTTTCAACATTGCGCAAATCGATCATGGCCGTTCCTCCGCTATATGACAGGATTAATCATAACGCAAAATCGGGCCGGAAAACAACAAATTTCTTGTAACTTTTCAGGATCCGTCCGGAAATGTCCGGGCGGGTCCTGACTGTGAAAACTTTCAAGGAAACACTGCCTGTGTGCTTCTCTCAGCCCTGAATGACGCCGTAAAGTCCCGGACATTCTCCCATAGAGACTGAAAGAGAGGTCCCTGCCGGATAAAAATTGTAATTAGACCAAAACGCCAGCGTATAACGATGATATCCAAGGTTCGAAGCGTTATGATTTTGGATCTGAACCGACAGCGGAGCATTTCCGCAGGAATGGGTAAACACCTCAGCGCAGTTCTCATTCCCGGTATACGGACTCACGGTCATCATATCCCGGCAGATCCCCAGCGCAGAAGCCCGCAGATAACCGCGGTCCGATTCACTGATCGGGGAACTGAGTCCCACCCCGGTCAGTGAAAACTCCGCATCGGATACCGGGAGAAGGACCCGGACCGAAGGTGCATCTTCATCATAATAAGGCGCCCAGCTGTTGATGTGATTCGTCCCCTGCACTTTTGTGGTAACCAGCTTTGACAGGATCGGACGAGGCAGCCGGTGGTTTTCATTCCACAGCAGACGCCCGGCAGTGCTGTCCTCGCCAAAACCCGAGGCATTCAGGACGACAGATCCAAGGTAACGTTTACCGCTGTCTCCGCCCATCACCCGTACACCGTCCTGACGCACCAGCATACCGGAGGGACGGGCAGCGGAAGTTCCCCATGACTGAGCGCAAAGCTGCAGTCCGTCTTCGGACGCCGAAAGAAAAACATCATACGGGATCCCTCTCTGCAGACCGGAAAGGCTGAGCGAAAGCTCACTGAAAGTAAAAAGTTCCCAAAATCCGCCCAGATAAAGGCTCACCGAATTCCCATGATACGGTGTAAAATACAGCGTTTCCGCGTGTGTGATATCCGCGTCCGGAACAGGCTCTCCCGGTACCAGGGTCAGCCGTCCCTGAACCACAGAAGCATGGCTCTGTTCCCGAAGCCGGATCCATGATCTGAGGTCATGTACCGTACCGGGGACCACACCGCTCCCGCTCCATACGAATGTTCCGACCTCCCTGCCACCGGCAGGTACCGAAGTGCTGCCTGCCCGGAGGGAAAAGCTTCCGTCAGGCGTTCCGACCGCGTAAAGGAAATACCGTCCCGGATCCGGGAAGGTATCCGCGCTGATGGTCAGCACATCATCAGATTTGCGGGTGCAGATCCGGCCGCCGATCATCAGCGCGCAGGGTGTATCCGCGTCAGCCTCCAGCCGTATCGCGGTTTTGGAAGCCCGGCTCAGACGGATCTCGCCGGATTTTTGATACAACAGGTCTAAAAGCGTACCCGAACTTTCGGGATCCCCGCCCAGACAAAGCGCGTCACTGCGCAGAAAATTATACTGATCCGCTTCGGTCGCCTGTCCGGCCACCACCGCGGATGAATTTGGATATGTCATAATACTCCTTAATAGGGATTAGGGGATAGGGTTTAGGGGTTAGGGTTAGTGATCTCCGGTTACACTCTATCTCACGAAACCTGGTCTTTGATCACCGATACCTGAAACCTGATCCCTGGACCCTAATCAACATTAATTCCACACTGCCGTACCCCACACGGAGACCGGCTCCAAAACACCGCGGGGCAGCCACATATCCGCCTGCGCGGGACCCAGCGGGATATCCTTCAGGTTCCTCGTCGTCAGGTTGATCTCCAGCGTATGCGCGGATTGGTAGATCGTGTCAATAACGGCATGCTCATCGCAGTAAAGCCCCGAAATGATCCCGGATGCCGTATACAGGATAATATCCGTCAGCTCCAGCAGAATTTCGTTGACTCTCACGCGGATCTCATCCGGAGAATACGGATACCAGCCCCCATCCGGGCAGAGCACCTCATCCGCGGTCAGGACCGTGAACCACAGGTGGCGAACGGTCTTCGGTTTCCCATCCCGGGAGACGTCTTCACCCTCCGGCCAATAGGTTTCAAAATGGATCCGGACCCGCGGCCCGATTGCGTCGGATTGGATGCGATAGCAAACCAGCGGGATCGGGTCATGTTTATAGTGGGTGAGGATCACATCGCAATTCTCACCCGGGATCCACACTTCACTGTTCACGACGCCTTCTCCACTTCCTTTACAATTCCGCCCTCGCTCATACCGGGAGCGGCAATGTCATCTCCATAGACATGGATCTCGGCATTTTTATCGATATTCCGGCGTACCAATGCCGCACGGGCAAGTACGTGACGAAGAACGGTTTCCGTGATCCACATCAGCAGCTGCTGGCGCTGGCGGAAATTCCGGCAGGCGCTGTCTTCCATACCGCCCGTTTCAGCTTTGGAAGAGCTGCCGGGCTCCGCGAGAAAGCTGACGGGAATACCCGCACCGGCAGCGATCATCTTTTTTATCGACAGTCCGTCTTCATTCGCCTCATTGCTGTCCAGGTTCGGATGGATCGTCATCCATTCCTCATTCTGTCCTATGACATAGATCGTTCCCGAACGCATCTTTGTTTTATTCAGCTGCGACTCCCGCCTTTTCCGCATATCTTCGTTCAGGTCAGGAGATTTGACCACATAAATAAAACTGGAACGAAAATGGTTCAGCGTCCAGCGGTCGTTCAGCCATTCACGATACCGCTTGAGCCAGGGAAGGAGCGGCGCCAGGTCCGGTTCACCCCATTGCCCGCCGACAGGACGATTGATGGTGAAATGCAGCATGCATTCTCCTTCTGCCGGTTCCAGCAGGGATGCCGCATAAACGGTTTTTTCTTCCGGGATGGCCATGTTCTGCGGATCACCGCATTCCCTGAGGCGGAAATACGCTGCCTGCTCGATATCATTTTCAAAGGGCACGATTTCCTCGATCAACCCCGCGGGGATCGCGCGGACATAGCTCATTCCTCCTTTGTCGGAAGCGAACATGATGAACAGGTTGCCTGTGCGGCACAGCTCGTCGCTCCATTCCATCAGCCTGGCATCCATACGGTTCAGCGGATGTTCCCAGAATTCATGCAGAAAATCATCCGCCGCGGGAGTATCCGCACGGATCCGGAAGCCGCGTCCGACACTGAACTGTGTCGTGAGGGAAACGATCCTGCGGGCAAGCGGATCATCCCGCCAGGCGGTCAGGCTTTCTTCAATGACGCTTCGATAATTCGCCTGAGTACGATCCCTGAGCCCGGCATTACGTTCGCCCAATAGAAAGGTGCTGTCCGTCTCTTCCGGCGTGTAATTTTTCTCACCGGAAAAACGTTTCCGAAAGAAGGAAAACAGATTAAACGATGGTTTCACAAAAATCCTCCCCCTGATAGCGGATCGCGATCCAGCGGTTCCGGCCGATCTTGAGCCAGACAGTTTCCGCGGTTACCTCACCGGAGACCCCGGCGCCCTGATGAAGGCTGTCCACGATCGGATATTCAGTTCCCGGACCGGACCGCACATAAAGCAGCGGGACACATACACGGCGGTTTCCCGCGTGGGATGGTTCTGCCGGCTGCAGAAGGGTCTGCGGATCGACCGGATTCCCGTAACGGCGCACCTCAAAATGCAGGTGGGGACCGGTCGAATTCCCGGTGCTCCCGCTGGCACCGATCACCTGCCCTTCCCGGACAGTTTCGCCAAAGCTTACGTTTATCCGCGACAGATGGGCATAAACCGTACAGAGCCCGCCGTCATGATCCAATATGATATGCGAACCGTAACCTGTAGCCAGATTCGCGATGCGCGATACTTTTCCGTCCATTGCCGCCAATACCGGCGTGCCCAGATACAAAGCATAGTCAATTCCGGTATGTCCCGCAGGATCGGTGATTTTTTCACCAAAGCGCTGCGTCACCGGAAACTCTCCGTCAAAAGGTTTTCTCATTTCATTCTCCTTGTTTTTTTAGGGTATAGGGTATAGGGTATAGGGTATAGGGTTTAGGGTATAGGGTTTAGGGTATAGGGTTTAGGGGATAGGGAATAGTGACTTTAGTGTCCCATTCGTATTTCAAACTTTTACAAACCCCGCAGCTAATATCCTCTAACCTCACTATTCCCTACACGCTATCTCCTATTCTTCCCAATACTCTATACCCTATTGCCTATAGCATATTCCCTACACCCTACACCCTATTCCCTACACCCTACACCCTATTCCCTACACCCTACACCCTATTCCCTACACCCTATTCCCTATTCCCTACACCCTATTCCCTATTCCCTACACCCTATTCCCTACACCCTACACCCTATTCCCTACACCCTACACCCTATTCCCTATTTCCTACACCCTATTCCCTATTCCCTACACCCTATTCCCTATTCCCTACACCCTATTCCCTACACCCTACACCCTATTCCCTATCCCCTATAACCTACAAACGACTTCAGCAGCGCGAGCAGCGACATCACCGTGCTGCCGCCGGAAGTCACTGAACTCCAGAAACGGAACTGGGTGACGCCGGTCGCCACATCCCGCAGCCGGGATTCGTGATCCTCGCAGATCTTTTCAATAGCCTTCATGCGCCGTTCATTCAATTCCCGGTTATGCTCCAGTTCCGAACGGATCAGCCGGATCTCCCCGCGTATGGATTCCAGCAGTGTTTTGCAGTCATTCATTTGTTCCTGTTCCATCATGTTCTCCTTTATCTATTTTTTATTTTGTTCTAATGAAAAGTGTACACATTTTGAAAAAAAAGAAAACCGGCAATGTTGTCCGTTGACAAAACGAAAAAAATATGGTAAGGAATTAGAACAATGAATGACTCACGTCATGAAACGGGAAAACGCTATTGACAAGCAGGGCGTGTTCCATTAAAATAGACCGCGTTTGGGATTTATGCCCTTTGATTTTACATACACGGGAGGGGGTGAGAACATGACAAGCGTAGTTTTGAGACCGAATGAGAACCAGGATCAACTGCTCAAGCGTTTCCGCAAGAAGGTCGTCAAGAGCGGCGTCCTCAGCACTGTCAGACGCAAGCGTTGGTTCGTCTCCAAGAGCGAAACCGATCGTGTAGAACGGAAAAAGACACTGCGGCGTTTGCGCCGCCATTCAACCGGTCGTCCGGAGTAATGCCAAGACTCAAGTGACGTCCTCCATTAGGAGCAAAAAAGATGGCTAAAGAAGAAGATAGTAAGATTAGTGTAGAAGGCACGATCGTAGAAGCGCTGCCGGGTACACAGTTTCGGGTCCGTTTAGACAACGGTCACGAAGTATTGGCTTATCTTTCGGGAAGAATGAGAAAATTCTACATTCGTATCCTGCTGGGGGATCGCGTCCGTATTGAAATGTCACCGTATGACCTGACGCGCGGACGAATTGTCTATCGCCAGCGGAAGCCGAACGAAGTCGGCGGCCCGGAAGACTTTATGTAAAATAAGAAATAAGAAATCGGAAATAAGAAATTTCAAATCAGATTTCTTTCGAAAACAAAAGAACTGCCCGAAAAAGGCAGTTCTTTTGTTTAATGCTTTCCGGCATTGACATATCTCTTCAGTA
This sequence comes from uncultured Chloroflexota bacterium, assembly GCA_902786265.1. GTDB lineage: Bacteria > Chloroflexota > Anaerolineae > Anaerolineales > Anaerolineaceae > Flexilinea. Next base: position 111,265 of record CADACE010000001.1, read on the forward strand.
TCATCCCGGCTGCACTCTGCCGTTAAAAAAACCGCGTTTCCGCGGTTTTTTATATTTCATATTTCTGATTTCTTATTTGAAATCAGTCGTCGTACGCAATGTCAACCATGCCTTCAAGGATGATCTCCAGCGCCATCGTATGGCTGCAGCGGCCATGGGTTTTGCAGAACTCACAGTCGCAGTTCCATTTTCCATGGTCATAAGTCACTACATGACCGTTATTTTTCCCATCCATCGTCACCTGAAATGTATCAAACTGAAAGCGTTCCCTTTCCCCGGCATAAAGCTTCGCCTTTTCAAGTTTATTCACCATCGCGTAATCCATCAATTCAGCACCTCGATTCTTTTAAAGTCTTCTTACTTCAATATAATGGTAAAGGATAAACCAAAATCCGTCAACTGTATTTCATCAATAAATAAAGCTGATGTTGGTCAGTAAAACACAAACAGCACGCCCTCAATTTTTCCCTGTAATTTGTGCGTCACGCGGCAGAGATGACAATGCCTAAACAGCAGCCGGATCTGCTGTTTATCATAAGAAAATGCAGCAAATTCGTCAACAAATGCTGATATTTGTCACTTTTTGACGGATTAAAATCATTTTTAAAGTAAGATATAAAATAGTTAAATTGTGAAAAAGTAAGGCTGATTCAACACTGGATCAGGCAAAATAAGGATAAGGAAGAAATGCAAAAGAAAATTTATGAACGAGTCCCTGTTGCGAACCCCGAACTTCCGGAACGCATCGGCCGACTGAACGAGTTAGCATACAATCTGTGGTGGGCCTGGAATCCAGAAGCACTCTACCTTTACAGAAGATTGAACAAAACCCTGTGGGATAATGTCCAGCACAATCCGATCATTATGCTGCAGCAGGTTCCTCTGGCGACACTCAAAAAGGCATCAGAAGATCCCGAATACCTGAGATCTTATGACAAGCTCATGGCAGATTTCGACGCGTACATGAGCGATACGAACACCTGGTTCAACAAGAATTACCCCAACCACGGAAACAAATCCATTGCCTACCTTTCATTTGAATTCGGTCTGCACGAATCCATTCCCGCATACGCGGGCGGTCTGGGCATTCTTGCCGGTGACCATCTGAAAGAATCCAGCGACATGGGTCTGCCCCTGAACGCCATCGGTTTCATCTATAACCAGGGTTATTTCGTTCAGAAGATCAGCGAAGACGGCTGGCAGGAAACCTCCAATTTCTATCTGGATTTCCACAAACTGCCGATCATCCCGCTGCAGTATGAAGACGGGAGCAAGGTCCTCGTTTCCGTGTCTCTGCCCGGCCGTGACATTTACGCCCAGATCTGGAAGATGCAGGTCGGACGTATCTCCCTCTATCTGCTCGACACCACCATTCCGGAAAACAGCTCCTATGACCAGCAGCTGACCGCGAAGCTTTACACTGCGGATCTCGAAACCAGAATTTCCCAGGAAATTCTGCTCGGTATCGGCGGTGTCCGCGCCATGCGCACACTGGGCATCGATCCGGCTGTATGGCACATGAACGAAGGCCACGCGGCATTCCTGTCACTGGAACGCTGCCGCGAAATGGTCGAAGCCGGCAAGACTTTTGAAGAAGCTGCAGCCATCGTCCGCAAGAGCGATGTGTTCACCACTCACACACCGGTACCGGCCGGCAACGACAAATTCCCCGTCTGGCTCATCGAAAAATACTTTGCTCCGATGTGGCAGAAACTCGGCCTCAGCCGCGATCAGTTCATCGATCTGGCAAAAGAAGGCACCGAATGGGGCGAACAGTTCACCATGCCGATCCTGGCCCTCAAGCTGTCCGAACACAACAACGGTGTTTCCGCACTGCACGGTGTCGTTTCCCGCAAAATGTGGCACTTCCTGTGGCCGGAACGCAGCGTTGACGAAGTTCCGATCACATCCATCACCAACGGTGTCCACTCCTTCAGCTGGCTTTCCCGCCGCATGGGTCTGGTCTTTGATGAATATCTGGGTGAAGACTGGCGTGTAAACCCGGATGACCCGAAGAATTGGGAAAAGGTCGACAGCATTCCGGATTTCGTCCTTTGGGATGTCCGCCGCCATCAGAAGCGCATGCTCAATAACTACATCACCCGCGCTGCCCGCAAGGCATGGCTGACCGGCAATGTCCACCCGGTGCAGATCATCGCCGGCGGTGTTATGCTGGAACCGGATGCACTGACCATCGGTTTCGCCCGCCGCTTCCCGACCTACAAACGCGGCTACCTGGTCCTGCGCGACTATGAACGCCTGATCCGCCTGCTCAACGACACAGACCGCCCGGTCCAGATCATCTTCTCCGGGAAAGCTCACCCGGCAGATGAACCGGGCAAGCTGATCGTCCAGCAGCTTTACCGCGCCATCAAAGATCACCGCACCGGCGGCCGCATGGTCTTCCTGGAAGACTACAACATGAATATCGCCCGTTACCTCGTCCAGGGTGTCGACGTCTGGATGAACACCCCGCGCCGCCCGAACGAAGCTTCCGGTACATCAGGAATGAAGGCCGCCATGAATGGCGCGCTGAACTTCTCCGTCCTCGACGGCTGGTGGGCTGAAGGCTACAACGGCATGAACGGCTGGGCTATCGGTACCGAAGCTGAATATGAATCCAATGACGCACAGGACGACGCTGACGCGCTGAGCCTCTATGAAACATTGGAAAATGAGATCATCCCGAAGTACTACAACCGCAATGATCCCGCTGCTCCATCCCCGGACTGGATGCCCATGATGAAGAATGCCATCAAGACCCTTTCCCCGATGTTCTCCACCCGGAGAATGGTCAGCGAATATGTACGGAAGATGTACGTACCGGCAGCTAACAACGATTAATTTGAAGTAACGCACAGAAAGCCGGGAACAAATCCCGGCTTTCTTCTTTAATTAAATAGTGAAGCGCGAGAGGTGAAGGGCCGTATTACTTATTCAACAAAAAAAAGCATAAGAAGCCAAATTCAGCGTTCCTTCAATTTTCACTCTTCACCTTTAATGTAAGGAGTATTTATGTCAGAATTATTTGCAACATTAACACCCGATATTCTTGTGGGTGGGTTCTTTATTTTCCTGCTGCGGCTGATCGACATGTGTCTCGACACCCTCCGCATGCTGTTTGTTGTACGGGGCCAGCGCATTATCGTCTGGATCCTCGGCGTCACGACGTCCATCATTTATATAGTCGCCATCTCCAACGTGCTGAGCGGCAAGAATCATCCCTTCACCATACTCTGTTACGGTGTCGGTTATGCGACCGGCAACGTTTTGGGAATGCGGATCGAGGAAAGACTGGCGATCGGTTTTAAACAGATCAACATCGTTTCCCAAAACAAAGGGAGAGAAATCGCGGACACCCTGCGCGAACATGGTTACGGTGTCACCGAACTGGTCGGCAAGGGGATGAACGGAACGGTCGATGTCGTTTCCACCAGTGTAAAACGCAAACAGGCCAAAGACGTCCGCAAGATCGTATTGGAACTGGATGAAAACGCATTCATCACGGAAGATGATTTCAATCCGGTCAACGCCAGCGGAACGTGGAGGAAATAACAGGTATAGGGTATAGGGTTTAGGGTATAGGGATTAGGGATTAGGGATTAGGAGCAAGAGGCAAGGGAATAGGGGACAAAGTGAACAGGCTATAGGATATAGGTTATTCACTTTTACCTTTCACCTTTCACCTTTTCATCCTTCATCCTTTCACCTTTCACTTTTCACCTTATTCCTCACATCCCACCACCTGCATCCTGCTAACCACTGACCACTGATAAAACAGCAGGGCGCCTGAACAGGCGCCCTGCTTTTATTTAGGCTCTTTATGAACCAAAGACCTTCAACTTACCCCCTCCTGAAAGCCTTGCTTGCCCTTAATATAACACATTTTTAATGTTTTTTTCGTATATATCCCTTAATTGGGCAAAAGGTTATACGAATTTTATGACATTTGTCATTTTACAATTACTCCGCAGAAATCCTGCCGGAATCAATATTCAAAAAGATTTATTTATTTCCGGAACCTGAAACATACAGCGCTTGAACACAAGTATAATTAGAAAAAATACCGGAGGACTGATGCCTGTCAATTACGAACAGTTACGAACCCAGATGAAAGACGCGGGAAAAACGCTGCGGCTGCGCCATGACGCTTTCAGCAGAGCTGCGGAACAATATGAAAAGCAGCTCCTGGCAGAAGCCGGCAGCGGCACACTGCGGGAACGGCTGGAAACCGCACTGGCCGACAAATCCGAAACCCGCTGCGCCCTTCCCATGACAGAAGCGATTGACGCGGTCCATCCGCTGCCGCCCATGCCGCCGGTTCAAATCAGGCTGCTGGCCTGCGACGGCAGTCAGATCAGTCCCAGCCGCCATGACGAAATCAGTTTCGGCCTGATCAACGCCGCGGTCATCGAAATCATCACACACAGCGGAAAAACCCCGCGCATCATCACGCGGACAAAACTTCTGCCTTTCGATGATCTGCCTTCCGAAAACCTGCTGGGCGTCCAGCGGGATGCCGCGGAAAAACGCTTTCTGGCTGAAACCGCCGCGGCAGCGGGAAAAGAGATCCCCGTCTTTGCCCTGTGTGACGGACCTCTGGAATTGTTTACAGATACCCCGGATATGAAAGATCAGGACCTGCTCAAGGCCGAATACCTTGAAGCTCTCAGTCAGCTGGCACGATCACGGATCCCGGCAGTCGGATATATCGACCGTCCCCGTTCCGATCCCGTGCTGCGCATGCTGGACCTGCTGCGAGGCAAAGGGGACAAGGAAAGCAAAAATATCGGAGCGGATGACAGCATGATCTTCAGCCGTCTGCTGGGGCCGGGTGAACGTTCCGCCATTTTCGGCATGAATTCCCGGCTGAACCGTGAACTGAATGATGAAATGAAGCTTTGCTTTTTCTATCTGAACATCGGCAAAGCGGGCAGGCCCTACATATGCCGTGTGGAACTTCCGGCCTGGGCAGCGGATGAGACGATCGCTGACATGCTGCATGGCGTGCTGATCGAACAGTGCAGAATTCTCGGCGGACATCCCTATCCGTTCATTCTTCACCGCGCGCATGAATGTGCTGTGGTCACTTTCGCGGAAAAGGAAGAAGTCAAAAGCATGCTGCTGCGGGAAATGGCAGCCAACGGCCTTACTCCGCCGGAAAAATCAAACAAACAGATCGCGAAAGACCTGGGAATCAGGTAATACGCAATTCCATTTACGCAGACGATATCCGCGCAGCGACCTGCCATGATCCGCATATATCTTTAAATATGCTAAAATAGAGACAAATCACAGGAAATGAAATAACAGGAACGGAAACAATTATGGAAGAGAAATACAGCTACATCGGAAGGATGCTGAGCGCCAATTCCCGGGAATGCGTGGTCAGCGCGCTGACGCCGCAAAATGAAATTCCCGCTTTCGGATCCATGCTGCGGATCCCGATGGGAGAGGGACAGCCGGAGATTTACGGTGTTGTGACAGATGTCACTCTTGAAGAGGACGGGTTCCTGCGGCAGATAGCGGGCAGCGCGGATATTTCCGAAGAAGTGATCCGTGACGCGCAGGAAAACCGCAACGTTCCGATCGTCATCCGGGTGGCGTTCATCGGTTACATGGAAGGGGACAAGGTCCTGCATCTGCTCCCGCCACGTCCGCCGGTCACTCTGACAGAGATCTATCCCTGCACCAACAGGGACATCTGTGAATTCACCCGCAAGCTCGGCTATCTGCGGCTGCTTCTCAACATTACAAACCTGCCGGCAGGCGAATTACTGGCGGTCCATCTGCGCCTGACCGCCAAAGCACATGTACAAATGGGCGACTCGGACTGGGCGCAGCGGGCAGTGGAAGAAATCATGGAGCTTCTCAGCGGCTCACCGGACGGACTGATCGCGGTGATGGGCGCCATCGGCGACGCAGAACTCTTCTAAAAATATAAGAAATCAGGAATAAGTAATAAGAAATCTTACGGGCGCTTTTCAGCTTAACGGAGCAAAATTATGGACAACAGACATATCGGCTATATCACCGGCGGGAGCCTGAAAGAAGGCTTTATCGCCCGCCTGACCGTTCCTTCGGAGATCGTTCAGGAAGGCAGCTTCGTGGTCGTCGAAGACGGTCCCCGCGTGTTCTATGGCCTTGTTACAAACATAAAACTATGCGCAAATAATGAGCGCTTCACCGACGCACACACCATGAACCGTTTTCCTGCCTCCCTGCGGACATATCTGGCGGAGCATACACTGTATACGGAAGTCGAGATCATGCCCGCTTTGATGCAGAACATCGGATACGCTCCGGGAACACCCGGATACAAAGCGTTTGATAAAAATGTTGACTCGGCCCCGCTTCCGGTCAAGATGATCCCGCCGCACCATTCCCCATTGCGGGCAGCGGAAAGCTTCGATGTGGCAGCCATTTTCGGTTCCCCGGATGATCCGGAGCATTTCGAAATCGGCTCCACACGCGAACAGGGGCATCCCGTCGCCATCAACATGGCAAGGTTCGTCGAACGTTCCTCCGGCATCTTCGGCTCCACCGGGACAGGAAAATCCTACCTGACCCGCATGATCCTCGCCGGACTCATCCGCAGCCGTCAGGCTTCCGCGCTGGTTTTTGACATGCACAATGAATATGCTTTCGGGACCGCCTCCGTAGACACAGGTACCGGCAGCAAACAGGTCCCGGGGCTGAAGCAGAAACTGCCGGACCGTGTGAAAGTCTGTGCGCTGGGCCGCGGGACACGCATCAACGGGATGGTCCCGGATTTTGACCTGATGATCGAATACAGTGACGTCACACCGTCTGATGTGCTGATGCTGACCAGGGAACTGAACCTGCGGGAAACCACCGCCACGACCCTTCACGCGCTGGAGAAATGCTTCAAAGAAAAATGGCTGGAAACCTTCATGGAGATGAAGCCCGGCTCGCCGCAGGGTACGGTTGAGGAATGGGCGGACGCCAATAATATCAACGTGTCCGCCGCGGAAAGCCTGCAGTCCAAGCTGAACCGCCTGTACCACAATGACTATATGATCGGGAAAACGCCATACAATGTGGTCAGCCAGATCATCAACGCACTTGAAAACGGGATCTCCGTGATTTTATCATTCGGGAAATATCAAACCGACCTGGATTACCTGCTTGTGGCGAACATCCTGACGCGGAAAGTCCGCGCGGAATGGGAACAGCGCTCCGAAGAATTTTTCGCGGGAAAAGGCATAAGGCCGACACCGCTGGTCGTTGCCATCGAAGAAGCGCACAAGCTGCTGAACCGGGAAATGGCTTCACAGACCGCTTTTTCCCTGATCGCCCGGGAGATGCGCAAATATTCCGTGACCCTTCTGGTGATCGACCAGCGTCCTTCGCAGATCGACGACGAGATCATGTCCCAACTGGGCACGCGCGTTTCCGGCTGGCTGGGTGATGACCTGGATATCGCGGCGGTCCTTTCCGGGCTATCAGGCAAGGATTCACTGCGCGGCATGCTTTCCCGCCTGCAGCCAAAACAGGAGGTGCTGCTGCTCGGTTACGGTGTCCCCATGCCCCTGCCCATCCGCTCCCGTCTCTATGACAACGAGTTCTGGAATCAGCTGCTGAAAAACGACAAGAACGCTATTTCGACTTCCGAAGAAATTCCGGATGAAGAAGATGACTGGTTGAGTAATTAGTTTACGGAGAATTGTTATGCCTGAAATATCCGTATTTTTTGGGATCAGAGTCAGTATGTATTACAATGACCATATGCCGCCGCATTTTCACGCGGAATATAATGATTATAAAGCCATCGTTGATATTATAAACAGCAGGGTAATAAAAGGAGCACTGCCATCGAAGCAATTGAAACTCATACTTGCGTGGGCTGTAATTCACCAGGACGAACTAATGGAAAACTGGCAGCTATCCAAAGCAGAGAAACCAATGAATAAGATCGCACCGTTAATGTAAAGAAGGTTTTTATGAGAATTGATTATTTTCCGGAAATTGTTCAGGTAGTACCGCATATAGATCATACGGTTATGGTTTATTTCTCAGACGGAAAGATTGTCCGATACGATGTTAATCCATTTTTAGATAAAGGTATATTCCGGGCATTGAAGGATGAACGAACCTTCATGGATACATGCACGATCATGAATGATACACTGGCATGGGATATATCACGAGCCGGTGATAATACAACATGTATTGACATCGATCCTGATACTCTTTATGAACTTGACGCAGTGGAGGAAATCTGAAACCACTGCGAATTATCCACACACTTCACCCTTTGCTGAACAGGAGAAATAAATGATCAGTTTCTACAATGATTATTCCGAAGGAGCGCACGAGCGCATCCTTGACGCACTTTCCCGCACCAACCGGCTGCAGAGCGCCGGCTACGGAGAAGATGAATACTGCGGAGAAGCCAAAATGCTCATCCGCCGCCATCTGCGCAAACCCGAAACCGAGATCCATTTTCTCGTCGGAGGGACACAGACCAACACAACGGTCATCTCGGCCATCCTGAAGCCCTGGCAGGGCGTGATCGCCGCGGATACAGGACATATTGCCGCACATGAAAGCGGAGCCATTGAAGCCAGCGGGCACAAGGTGCTGACCATCCCGAACCATGAAGGGAAAATCAACGCGGATCAGATCGAACGCCTGGTACGTGCCCATTTTGACTCGGAAAGCTTCGAACATCAGGTCCAGCCGGGAATGGTTTACATCTCCCAGCCGACCGAATACGGAAGCATTTACAGCAAAGCAGAACTGCGCGCCATCTCCGCTGTATGCCATAAATTCCACCTGCCGCTTTTTGTCGATGGAGCCCGTCTGGGGGCAGCCATCGTCTGTGAGGAAAATGACATCACCATCGCGGACCTGGAAGAATTGGCAGACGTTTTTTACATCGGCGGTACCAAAAACGGCGCCCTGTTTGGCGAAGCGGTGGTGATTTCATCACCGGAGCTTACCCCGTTCTTCCGCTACATGATCAAACAGAAAGGCGGCATGCTGGCAAAGGGCCGTCTGCTGGGGATCCAGTTTGCCGAATTGTTCCGGGATGACCTGTATTTTGACCTCGCCCGCCACGCGGTAACACTCGCGCAGAAATTGCAGAAGGGCATTGAGGAGCTCGGGTATCCGTTTATGCTCAAGAGCCCGACCAACCAGATCTTCCCGGTCTTCCCGGATGAACTGATCCATCAGCTGGAAGATAAATACGCCTGTTCTTACTGGGATTGGGGACGCACCGACCCGCAGCACTCCATCACCCGTATCGTCACCAGCTGGGCGACTCAGGAAGAAGCAGTGGACGCTTTTCTGGAAGATCTGCGGAAACTCAGCAAATAGTGCGGTATCCGCTTACCGTGATAAGGTCAGATTGTCCTGATAAGCATGATCAGGACGACCTGACCTTATCCGGTCCACAGTGAGATACTCATGGAGAAAATCTGTTTGAACTCAATAATTTTCAGCGCCGCGGCACGGATCCTGTTTCTTCTGGCTTTTCTCGGCGTTTTACCGGACAGTATGAAGAACCAGACATTTGAAACCACGGAAATCAACATCAACACCCATAAGCTGCAAAACCCGGTCCGTCTGGCAGTTCTTTCCGACCTGCATATGCATGAGTACGGTAAAGACAACGCCGATCTCGTTTCCGCGGTCAGGGAACTGGATCCGGACCTCATCACCGTTATCGGCGATATGATGAACAAGAGTGAAAATGAATACGGCATCGTGATCACGCTTTGCCGGCAGCTTACGGAAATCGCCCCGGTTTATTTTGTCTATGGCAACCATGAATATGACATGATCATCAAAGAGAAAAGCAAAATCGGGGATGATCTGAAGGAGATCGGCGTCAACGTACTGGACAGTGAATGGCATACCATCGAGGTCAACGGTGATCTGATCGATATCGGCGGTCTTTCCCGCTCTCCCCGCTATTACAACTGGACGGATACCCTGATGATGCAGTCCTATCTGCAAAGCAAAAACTTCCGTCTGCTGCTCGTTCATGATCCGGGATTTTTCGACCCCAGATACACGACCAACCCGGACAAGACCCTGATCGGGAAACCGATCGATGTCGCGCTTTGCGGTCACCGGCACGGAGGCCAGGTCGATATCCCCTATATCGGCGGTTTTTATATGCCGGATGTCGGCTTTTTCCCGGACCTGACCGCCGGAGATAACCTTGTCGGCAAGACCCACGTCATTGTCAGCAGAGGTCTGGGCGACCATAATATTCTCCCGCGGATCAACAACCCATACGAGATCCTTTCCGTTACCATACAATAACCGGAAAACAGCAGTGGGACAACAGCACCTGATACAAGTGTCCCACGTTTGGGACACTTGTATCAGGTGCTGTTGTCCCACATCGATTATGCTGTTTTGGAACTTTTTTGGCCGCAGAAGAGTTAAATGTAATATATTCTCAGCGTTTGGGAGCAATTTTTCCATCTGTTGTTTATATAATCTTTTCAATTTGTTATAATTGGAGAAAATATGAGATTTTATTTTTTTGTAAGGAGAGATAAATGAAAAAATCTTTTATTTTGACAATCATCGCCATGATGATGCTGATGATTGTTTCCGCTGTTTGCGCTGATGATCTCAGTGATGTTAAGCAGGAAGGTGTGCTGCAGTTTGGCGCGCCGCTTGAATATATCCCGTTTGTTTATCAGGATGAAAATGATAACGCCAACGGGATGGACATCGCCCTGATGCAGGAAATCGCCCGCAGGATGGGCTTGCGTCTTCAGACCATGAGCTTTGCGAGGGACGGCATCATTGACGCACTGACCATCGGCCAGATCGACGTGATCGGCGGCGGCCTTTCCAAGACAGCGTCCCGGGCAGAGCGTATCGATTTTTCCCGTACTTACTACTACGGTGAAGCCCAGGTCATTTCCCTTGCTTCTTCCCCAAAACCGCAGAATGTCAATTTGGAAAGCTTCCGTGACAAGAAACTCGGCGTTGTGAAAGGCTCCAGTTTCCAGGAATGGGTCCAGAAGAATCTGGTAGATGCCGGATACATGAAGCTCAGCAGTGTATACACCTATTCCGACAGCAAAGACGGTATGAAGGCACTGGAACGCAAAGATATTGATCTGTTTATGATCGACCAGGATGTTTATGAAGACCGCTACAGTCCTTCCGGAAAATATCAGGTCTTCTATACCGGCTTCAGTACCGAAAACTACGCCTTCGGTATGCGCAAGGATTCCACACTCACCCAGGAAATCAATAAACACCTGAATGACATGATGAAAGACGGCACCGCGCAGAACATCGCAAACCGCTTCTTCTCCATGGACTTCAGTGATAAAGATAAAGACAACGGCATCAGCCGCCCGGCTGCCACGGTAGTTCCCATTGCGACCGTTGCTCCGTCTGCTTCCAACTGTGTGAACGCGATGAGTTATGTTGCCGATGTCACCGTAAAGGATGGACAGAACTATAATCCGAACGCGACCTTCCGCAAGACCTGGCGTGTTTACAACAACGGTTCCTGCACATGGGATTCCAATTACTATCTTGATTTTGCTTCCGGTGACCGCATGAACGGAAAGTCAGCTCGTATTCCCGGAACCGTTAAACCCGGTCAGACGGTTGACATTTCCGTGGACATGACTGCCCCGAACAGAGCCGGCAATTACAAAGGATACTGGCAGATGCGCTCTCCGCAGGGTGCTGCCTTCGGCCAGACCATCTGGGTCAGCATCAGGGTCAGCGGCAATGCTCCGGCACCGACCGCTACACCGCGTGACGGCCAGACCCGCACGATTCCGGTCATCGATTATTTCTATGCCGATTCCTATTCCGGCAAATCCGGCGATGGTACAACCGTTCGCTGGGGTACTACCAGGGCCGGCGGCGTGACAATTTATGTCGACGGTTATCTGATTTCCAATGAAGGCGCAAACGGTTCCTACCAGCTGCAGGCTCCGCTCCAGGGTGAAGGAATTCATGAGATCAAGCTTGTTGCCCATTCAGTGACCGATGACGCGACTTCCACAATTTATTACACCATGGGCAGCGGCGAAGGGCAGACCCGGATCGTCCCGAAGATCGATTACTTCTACGCAAGTCCGGATTCCGGCTATACCGGGGACGGCACGATCGTCTACTGGTCCACAACCAACGCGGGCGGTGTGACGATCTCTGTTGACGGTTATCAGATCACAAATGAAAGCAGCGCCGGTTCCTATCAGCTGCAGGCTCCGATCCAGGGGACGGGCACGCACAGCATTACGCTGACCGCCCATTCCGTGACTGATGATGCCACGCAGACGATCTACTTCACCATGTATGAAAACAGCAGCGCAGGCGGCGGTGATTCACGGCAGGACGGACAATACCAGGTGATCCCGAACATTGATTCCTTCTCCGCGAGTTCTTATTCCGGTTATCCCGGTGACGGCACTACGATCTATTGGTCTACATCCAATGCCGGCGGTGTGACGATTACTGTGGACGGTTATCAGATCTCCAACGAGGGTGCTTCCGGTTCTTACACCCTGCAGGCTCCGCTTCAGGGTGCCGGTACGCACAGCATTACACTGACCGCACATTCCGTAACAGATGACACAAGCCAGACGATTTACTACACCATGAATGAAAACAGCAGTAATAATGACTGGCAATCCAATAACAACTGGAATAACGACAGCTGGGATAATTACAGCACTGTTACCGAAGAGGACATAAATAATGCCATCAACAATATGACCGAAGAAGACTGGAACAATATATTTAACAATATGACAGAGGATGACTGGAATGAATTGCTGGATTATTTGAATCAGTGAGAATGATCTGCTCCCCTGTCATTTCGATATGACGAAAAAGAGCTGCCGCACCGCAAAATGTGCGGCGGTTCTTTTTATGTGCGCTATTGCTGTTGTACCGCATTATGATTGTCAGTAATAATATAGAAATTAATCACTAATTTCGATTTTTTCCTTGACTTTCACAGAAGTTCGATTATAATCAAAAACAATAGAAAATAAGTATTAATTATTACCGCATTCAAAGATCAGATATTTTTGAATGCGGCAGTGTGACAGTGGCAGCAGCAGCGGTACATCACCACCTGATACAAGTGTACCGGGATTGGTACACTTGTATCAGGTGGTGATGTACCGGGTGGGTAATCTTCAATAAATTCCGAGGAAAGGAGGGACAGGTATGGACACGGTGACAGCGGAAATGACACAGCAAAAACAAACACAGGCACAGGCATTTGGCATATCGGAAAACCGCGGGGTCCTTGAGCGGATCGATCCGGCGAGGCTTCCCGATGAACCTACCGATGTGTTCAGTACTGTCCCTTATGAATTCGAGGAATCCGTCCGCTATTTATGGGACGATACGCAGAAGCTCTATTACCATGCCTGCAAAGCCAACCGCTTTTCCGAGAACTATCTGACGTATTCCGAGGAACTGGAGAAAAGTATCCGCGAGATGGGCAGTTACTGCCTGACCAAAGCAGCGCTGGAACAGAAAGGCATGGAATTTCCGAATCTCTCCGAACTCAGCGTATCGGAGCTGGTGGGGATGGTCTCCTATCATCTGCGCAAGACTCATGCAGCCTTCGAAGGGATCTACCGGGATAATAACCGGCTGGGGCTCAGTTATCTGACCCGGGAATTCCGCTGGGTGGCACTGGGAGACCGGCTGAAGGCTACCGAGGCCAAGATCCAAAAGATCAAAGACGGGAAACTCAGCGCTGACGAACTGCTCAAGCAGGATGAAACTTACCGCAATGCCCCGCGGAAAGGTGAAAATACCGGGCGTGAGATCCCGGAAAGGCTGCCCGTCAATCCGGCAGCTCTGCCGATCAAGGGCTCCATGGCGCGGGAGATGCTCGGTTTTGAAAAAGAAGAGCAGAAAAAAGCAGAAAAGCTCCGTAAGGAAAAAGAGCGCAGGATGAAACAGCTTGAGAAGCTCGAAAGGGAGCTGGATCATACTCCTGGCGTATACAAACAGGATGTGATCAGGCTTACGAAAGAACAGCAGAGCCTCGTAAATCAACACAGCGCGGAAAATTTACGCAGAGAGATCGCGGCGATAGATGCCAAGTTTGAAGAAGGGTTCGGAATTCAGGTGCCGGAAGACAGGAACCGGGAGCCGGATACAAAACAGCTTCCGCCGGGAAAGATCACTGAAGCGGAGGCACGCAAACTGCTGATGGACGAAGCGATGAAGCGGGGCGATCGACAGGCGGTGATGGAGATCCCGCTGGAGGACAGCGAAACATTCTATCAACGCTACCTGCGGCGCAACGAGGAGGTCCGTAAAAGGAACCAGGCCGCCCGCGGCGTTCCGTCGAATGAGACCCGGAAGGCTCTGCGGGAAAAGCGGAAGAAGAGAAAATAGGGATTAGGTTTTTGGGACTAGGGATTATGAAATAGTTGACAGCCGAAATCGGATGGTTTCGGCATATATTTGTTAACGAAGCACACGTGGCCGACTCTCTTGCTGCCGCGAAGCCGGCACAAGAGAACCGCACTCCTGTGCGTCCCTGCACCGGGAACAAACACCTCTTGCCTGATATAACGATGAGCAAAGGGAAAAACAGGTCAGTTCTGCTGTGCCGGATTCGCGGCTGCGGCAGAGCTGACCCGGTTATGCTTCATCCCCGGGGCGTTAAAAAAGGGACGGTTCCCTCCTTCGTCAGAAACCGTCCCCATTCAGTGATGTGTACCCGTGACTTACCACCACGGCCAGCAGTACGGTGCCGGATACGGCCAGCATTCATGACCAGCCGGACGGCCGTGCTGCGGTTTGCAGTGGTCGCATACCTTTTCTGTCGGTTTCGCGAAATAAGACGGGGCTTTTACTGTATAGGAAGAAGTGATCGTCCCATATCTTGTTCCGTCAGGAGCTTCAAACGCGTAGGTGCTGTAATAGTTTCCGTCCTGTTTCTGGTCCGGAACCATTGCCAGACGGACGTTCAGCGTCTGACCGGGAGCCGTCGTCCGGTTCATATGGAAACGGGTATTCCCGATCTGCCAGCCGCTGTCAAAGACGAATTCCCAATCCGCCGTCCAGGTGCAGGTGCCGGTATTCTGGATCAGCCATTCCTTCCAGAAGACCTCACCGCGGGGGATTATAGATCCCGCGGGATAAGTGGGCTCACTGAGCAGCTGGAAATTCATGGTACATGTCGAACCATCCGATTGACGGACCAGAGCGCCGCCCGCTCCGCCGGAGAGTTCAATCCCTCCTGCCGCTGTGCTTGTATCCGCCATAACAGTTGCGACAACGAGCTGCACCAGCTCGTCAACGGATGAAGCGTAAGCGGAAGATCCGGAAGTCTGGTTCGCGATCGTGATCGTATTGCCGCCTTCATTTCCCGAAGTTCCGCCCTCCCCATTCACCAGAGATATATCCTCCGCAGCATGGGGACGGGAGATCACAGGAACATCATCCTGTACGATCTGTATGGTGTCCGGTACCGGAGTCTGTTCCGGAGTCGGGGTCGCCGTCACGACCACATAAATAATATAAGGCGTCTGTGTCGGTTCAGGCGTTTGCGCCGACACGACCCCGGTCAGATATGCGAATGCCAATAACAGCATCAGCAATATAACTCTTTTCATAAAACCTCCTTGATACGAATCCTCAAGGAAAACCAAAAAGGAATCGTTACACTTCTAAACGATTCCTTGCAATAAAAGTTCCAAAGCGGAAAACAGCACAAAAAAAGCCTGATGCTGTCTTCCCCGGGGGAATATGCATCAGGCGGCTGATCTGTCTTATAATTTCGAATCAATTAACCTAAGCTTGACAGCTGTTATTACGGCTTGTTCGTCAAAAAAATCTTGACAAAATCAATAAATGCCCTCCGGCGTTTATGCTGCTGCGCAGCAGGCGCGGAGCGAGCGTCTGTTGCCTGCCGAAGAATCTTCCCGCGCCTTTCGTTTTTAGTCGGGGGCGCGGGCTGACCTTCGGTCACCCGCTGCCCCCGACACCCATGTTTCTTATAGTTGTTCAGCCACGTGATGTTACTATGTGGTTTACAAGCAACTCATCAACGTATTCACATTTGTGAGAATACCGGGGGCGAAGCTCCCGCTCCAAATCTAATCGGACAAAGTCCGTACCATACAGAGCAGGGTTTTTCGCAGTTTCGATAATGCAAAACCATCCTTGTCAAGCTTGCTCAGCTCGTGCGCCCGGCTGATAAAAAGGGACGCGGTCAGCTCGTCGGCGTGCAAGGAATCGCTGATTCCGCGTCTCTGCAAAGCACTCTATCCGGCCGGCTTATTCTGAATTGTCAAGGTTCATTATTTTCCCGACATATTTGTCGCGGTTTTAACTATCAAGTTCAAGGTAATTAATGGTAATTCGCGAGGAAATTCCGGGCAAAGTCATCATACGTACCGGCAAAAATCGCAGCTCTTGCCTGCCGCACCAGTTCTTCCAGCGTATGGATGTTATGAATGGAAAGCAGGGTCGCCGCGAGCATTTCCTTATTCTGCAGCAGGTGACGGATATAGGCGCGGGAAAAATGCTGACAGGTATAACAGGTGCAGCCTTCCACGATCGGTTTCGGGTCGTGGGTATACTTCTGGTTCACCATGTTCAGCCGTCCGTTGAAAGTCATCGCGGCACCGTGACGTGCCAGGCGGGTAGGCAGAACGCAGTCGAAGAAATCGATTCCGCGCCAGATGCCGTTGACCAGATCTTCCGGAGACCCGACGCCCATCAGGTAGCGCGGTTTGTCCTGCGGCAGGATCGGCGTGACCACTTCCATCATCTTGTTCATATCCTCTTTGGATTCACCGACAGAAAGACCGCCGATGGCAAAACCCGGAAGATCAAATGAAGAGACAAATTTCGCGGATTCTTCGCGCAGATCGGCAAAAATCCCGCCCTGGACGATCCCGAACAAAGCCTGATCCGGACGCTGTTTGGCATTGATGCAGCGTTCCAGCCAGCGGTGGGTACGGGCCATTGCCCGCTCATTATAGGCTTTATCAAAAGGATCCGCGCACTCATCAAAGGCCATGATGATATCAGCACCGAGCTTTTCCTGAACGGCGACAGAGCTTTCCGGTGTCAGCCGGTGTGTCGAGCCGTCAATATAGCTCTTGAAGGTGACCCCGTCCTCATCAATTTTGCGCAGCGGTCCCAGGGAAAAGACCTGAAACCCGCCTGAATCTGTCAGCATGGGACCATGCCACTGCATGAATTCATGCAATCCGCCCATCTCCGCGACCAGGTCTTCCCCGGGACGCAGAAACAGATGGTATGTATTCGCCAGCACCAATGAACAGCCCAGCTCGGAGAGCTGTGCCGGGGTCATCGCCTTGACGGTAGCCTGTGTTCCTACCGGGGCAAAGATCGGGGTAGGGATCGGACCATGCGGCGTATGAAAGACCCCCGCGCGGGCAGCTCCGTCAGCTGCCTGAAGTTCAAAATGAAAAGTTCCATCACAGCTCATTGCCAGTCACACTCCCATTATTCTCTTCGGATGCCGGTACAGCTGTTGCCTCAACTGCCGGTACAACTGTCGCTGTCATATCTGCCGCCGGCTCCGCGGCTGTTTCGGTTTCCTCGACGGCGGTTTTTTCTTCAGCGGCCTCATCAGCTGCTTTTTCGCCGTTAGCTGCTTCCGCATCACCGGTATCGGAGGTGGTCTCGCCGATCACCACTTCCGGTTCGTCCGCAGCAGGTTCACCCGCCGGCTTGTCCCCGCTCAACTCTTCCTCTTCAGCTGTTTTCTCGGGAACAGCCGCGCTGTCTCTCCTGCCGCATAATTCGTCAATGACCGCGGCATAGGTACCGTCCGAATCAACAGTGAGGAAGTATGTGCAGGCATTTTTGCCCATCAGTTCATCTTCTTTCATCGCTTTGGCAGCTTTGATGGCATCTTCCGTGCGTCCGGTTTGGACATAGGCACTGATCACCGGCAGCCATTCGACCGAATCTAAGGCGGAAAACCCTTTTTCAGAGGCTTCATCCGCCAGCTTTGCCGCTGTTGCCGGGTCATCCATCTGCAGAGCCAGTTCCATTTTTTCATAGTAATAACACCAGGTATGCTCCAGCTCTTCACCCAGGTAAAAAGGCAGCGCGGCGGGCTGTTCAGGGTCAACAATGATCTGAGAAAGCTTTGAGCGGTCACCGATCTTCGGGATCAGTGTCCATTCTGAAGTGGAATAGACCGGATTTTCCCCGTCGATCACCCGCAGACAGCCGGCAGTCGGTTTGGAAATTGCCAGTAATTTGTCGTAATTCTTATCGACAAAGATTTTCCGGGTTTCCCGCTGCACCCGGTTGCCGAGCAGAACATCCCGGACTGTCCCGGCATTCAGGACCTCCGCACCGATTGGCGTCCAATGCATAGCAGTGACGTCAATATCTTCCGGGAAGCCTGCGTCTTCCGGTCCCCAATATTGGTTCACCGGGTAATAGGCCATCACAACGGGCGTGAATACATCATAATCCTCCTCTGCCAGCAAATCGCTCCCGCTCAAAACGGTCGTCCCTTTTTCCAGCATGGGGACACGCCACAAAAACTGCTGCATATATTCTCTGGTCATGCTCCAATGGTCAGAATAATCCTGAATATTCTGCCACTGTACAAAGACCGACACCAGGATCGCAGCCATTGTCAGGAGATTCCGCAGCACACGGTTGCGCAGCGACCCCAGCAGACCGGTGAGGAACAGGATCGAACCGATCATTCCCGGCCAGGCAAAGCGGTCAAGGCTTGTCGTGAAATTTATATCTCTCCCGGCAATCAGCAGCGGCAGGATCGAGATCGTCCCGCAGATAAGGCCAAACCACAGCCATTGCGCTGATTCATTGCTCGCGTCAGCCACCGATTCATCTGTTTTTTTCCGATGCACCAGGAAAAGGAACAGCTGGCTTGCCGCCAGAATGATCAGAGACGGGATCAGTGCGTAAAGAAAAGCCTTTTTATCCAGCGGATTGATGAGATTGTAAGCAGGAACGGTCCAGACTCCGGCAAAAAGCTTCCAGGTACTTTTGATGATCCGCACAAGCAGACGGAAGCCCTCATCTCGGGGAGCAGCCAGCAGCGGCTTTATCTGATCCGATAACAAATCTGCCCCGGTCCGGTCCGCTTCAAAGAAAAATACACGCCACGCGACAAATCCGCACACGGGTATCAGATACGGAATATAAGACAGCAGGCACTTGAAAGAGGATTTGAATTTCCCGTCTCCTGCCTGTTCCCGGTTCATCATGTAGATCAACCCGACACGGAAAATTTCCATACCGATATAGTACTCCATCAGCATCATATACGCGAAGGAGCAAAGCATGGAAAGGAAAGTGAAAAGCACATTCCAGCTTTTCTGTCCGGGTTCGCAGGCAAGTGCAGTCAGCCACAGTGAGAGCATAAACAGCATCATCGCGGTCTGATGAGGCACATACGAAATACCTTCAACCTGCCTCAAAAACCCGGGGAAAGCAACGGCCAGTACACCGGCAAGTCCCGCCATTTTCGGTGTGCGGGGCCAGATCTTCAACAGTGCCAAAGCAAAGAAAATCGAACCGAGAATACGGCAGCAGAGATTCCAAATATGATAAGCTCCGATATTCACCCGGAACAGCCTGTAAATCATTGAAAGCAAATATCCGTCCGCGGGCCGGTCGCTTGCATAGTGTTCAAGCAGCTGGTCAGGCCCGTAAATTGTGGCGCTGTACAAATTGTTCCAATCGTCCCGATATAAACCAAGGTTCTGTAAACCCGGAATATACAGAAGACAGCCCACAACAATGATTGCGGCCATGATCAAAAGAATATTTTTTGTCTTATGCATGTATTCGTTCCCTTTCCAAACATTGATTCTCAGAAAATTATCCATCCTGATCGGAGACAGTTTCAGGCCGCAGCAAGCGCGGCACAGAAGCGTTTCTCCCTAAACTCTTCCCAAATACCACCAGTAAATAGCCGTAAAGGACAGCACTATGGCAAAAACCGTCAGCAATTTAAAGAAAAGACTTACTTTCCCGCGCAAGCCGTCGGCAGTAAGCAGCGACAAAGGCATCAGAATATCCAGCAGATATCGATATCCGACCTGCTCCGCACCCGTGTTATGGTAGAGCAGCAGCATTCCGACACTCAAAAGGACCGACGCCCAGGTCCCCAGCGAAAACCAGTTCTTCCGGAAAGACCGGAAGGCATAGATCAGCGGCGGCGTCATGAGAACAATCGAATATCCGGAGACATGGGGCTGAAAGAAAAACCTTGTTCCCGAAAAATCAAGCCCTGGCAATTCGAACAGCATGACTTTCGCGTTTGTTTTGATAAAATACGGATGAAACATACCGTATTCCTGAACGGATCTGAGGATCCAGTCAGCGCCGTTGATCGTAACATACCCAAAATCCGTCCATGAATCAAACCTGAGTTTATTATACAGCAATTGCAGCAGTACGGAAAAAATCACAGGGGCGGCGCTCTTCAGGCTCCATTGAAGCGTTTTTTTCAAATGAAAGCGGGGAAAGCCGCTGTTTTCCTGATACAGCCAAAGGCCGAGAAGACAGAGCCAGATCGGGAAAATATTCGGACGGCACAGCATTCCCAGCCCCAGTGAGATACCTGCCCAGACCGGCGGAAACCTGCACAGCACACAAAGGAAGGCCAGTATCGTAAAACTGCCAACCAGCAGCTGGCTGATGAACCACATCTGACCTGTTGTCCCAAGCCATAAATGGTCGGTTCCGAAAATGAACAGGACCGTGACCCAGACCGCGATATTGAGGCTGTTTCCGGGATAAGCAGAATCATCGGAAACCGGCATATACAAAGGTGCCCCTTCCCCGGTAAAGCAGAGAACCAGCATCAAAAACAACAATCCGGCATTGATGCCCGCAATGACAGCACTGTATATGCACATATTGACCGCTTCCGCGGAACCCAGCAGCAAGACCCAGGGTATCAATAAAATCCCGGGAAGGGGCGGGTTGGGCACATACCACTTTCCGCCATATTGGGTCAGATCATGAAACCCGTCCGGATGCATCAGGTCCAGTCTGCCGTTCAGGAAAGATTCCGCAAGTTCATTCCAATATGCTTTCGGCGGTGTTTCGACCCTGCCCATCCACATACCGGTGATGCGGGTCACACTGAACCCAAGCACGATAAAAAACAGGCATCCGGCAGCAGTCTTCCATCCCCGGCTCATCCCGCTGTTCAACACGAGCTGCCACAAAGCGAGGCAAAACAGGAGGGCAGCACAATAAGCCGTATTTCCATCCAGACGCACATTCCAGCAGATAGCCGCCATATGGGTTGAGATAAGCCAATAAACAATAACCGCGGCAGACGCGGAGAAAGCACCGAAATATCGGGGAGGCTCTGCTCCGCAAAGGCGAAGTGCTGTATACCAGCAAAGAGAGCTCAGCAGAATACACCACAGCAGCGGTCCGGCCCGGTCCGCAATTAATGGGATCATATTCCGTGTGTCATCTGTCGGGAATCGGGAAAACAGCAGTATCTGCGCGGCAGTGATCCCACCGGCGGCGCACAAATAATACAAAGCCGGCATCTTTTTCCTGCGGTTTCGGTAAAGAAAACAGGAAAAAACCGTGAACGCCAGTGTGAATGCAGCCAGAACCAGCCGGAGCCCGGACAATCCGAAGAAAAGGGCATTTTTTTCTTCCGACGGAGCTGAAAGAAGAGCGGCGAACGAACAGACACCGCACAAAATCGGAATTATATAGATAATGTCGTTTGTCAGCCTTTTCATCAGTTATTCCTTGCGGTTTATTATAACGCAGGTGAACGACAGGGAAGACGCTACAGCCTCCGATAATTGTTCAGCTCGATGATCGCTCTGGCAGCTACCGCCGCTTCCGGAAAGGCTTTGGCGAGCCCGCTGTCCTGTTTGGAAGGCAGTTCCGTAAAAGCATGAACCAGCGAAGGAACACTCACTTCAGCCGCGATCGAGCGCAGCAGGTCACCGCGTTCTAAATTCAGCAGAAACGTGGATGATTTCCCGGCATAATTTTTATCGGCTTCCGCATGGCGGACTTCAATCTCTGTAAGAAACTCTTCCGCGCTATAAATTCTGCAACGGTCAATCTTGTATATTTTCGCCGCGGTTTCCAGGCCCCAGATCGTATCCAGGTCAAAATTCTGCAGCAGGTCCATGAATGCCATACGGCTGAAGAAATAATAACTGCCGAACAATTTATGGAAAGCCTTCATGGTATCCAGATAACCAAGCTTCATATTACAGATGATGCGGTCTTTATTAAAATCAAATGTTCCGCCCAGGTCTTCACTGCACACAATCCTCTTCAGAAATATCCTGTCTGAATTTTCCAACTTTCTTGTCATACCAAGCCCGTTGATATCAATAACGATCAGATGGGTATACCGCCGCTCGATCAACGGATTAAACGGCATATTATCATAAAGTCCGCCATCCATAAACTGCTTGTTATTCACAATTTGTGCTTTATATATGGGAAAATTTGCCGATGCCAAAAGAAATTCGATCAGTTTATCACGCTCGATATCCTCTTTGAAAATCTGGAAAGCCTCACGGGTTTTTATATTATAGGTCACGATCCCCAGGTCCAGATCGGACGCATAGATCTTATCGATATCCAGATGTGTTTCCAGCATATGACGCAGCGGAGCATTATCCAAACCCTTTTGAGAAAAGAATTCACGGATCAGGGTAAGCAGATTCGACCGGTCAAAGAGATTTTTATTCGGATCGATGTTTCCGGTGATAGGCAGAACATCCGAAAGACTGATGTTCCGGTATATATCTTCAATCTGCTCCGGAGTACAGCACAGGAACATCGCCGCGTTCAGGGCACCGATCGAAGTTCCGGCAATTCCCCGGATCGGGATACGCAGCTTGCGGATGGCTTTCCAGGCACCGATTTCATATGCGCCCTTTGTACCGCCGCCGGAAAGTACGAGCCCCCATTTGGCAGGTTGTTTTTTCTCCTGATTGCTTTTCAGCATTTTATCAAAAATACCGTAATATCCCATATCCTTTAACCTCACAGAGATCGCTCAACCAAAAATCATCGCGTATTGTGACCGGATCCCGCTGATAAAGACTTCCATCATGGAAGGAAAGATACTGATAAGGACAAGCAGGATCATCAAAACTGTCAAAAGAGCCCGGCGCATATAAACCTCGTACCGCATCCGTTCATCCATCAGGCCGGGTTTCATGCCGGCAGCTCCTTCAGGGGAAAGAAAAACGAACAGCAGCCTCAGACCGCTGAAAATCAGGACAGCAGAAGCAATACAGGCGATCCACCCCAACACTTCAGACCGCGCAAAACAAGCGGAAAACAGGGACATACGCAATTCAAACCCGGCCAGCAGCGGCATGCCGGAAACAGTAAAATGGGAAAGAAGCAAAGCACCGCATACCACAGGGTGTTTACGGGCAAGTCCGCGGAGACTTTCCTGTGAAAGATCATAGTCAGACCCGATGAATTTTACCGAAGTAGCCCAAATGAGCCAGACGATGACATGTATAAATAATCCGGTCAGAAAAGTGTTGATGCTGTCATGCGAATTCAACCCGATCAAAAGGATAGAAGCTCCGTTTTCCGCTGTAATAATAAAAGCCATCATACGCTGCAGGTCCGTTTGATAAACTGCCAGGACCGCTCCGGAGACCAGCATCATAATGCCTGCCAGACGCAGCGCGGAAAACAAAGGCTGGTAGGTCCGCAGCCAGATATGGTCATTCAGGAACTGCAGCAGAATAAACAGTGAAGAAAACTGCAGCAGGCTGACGACAAAACCGCAGACAAAGGGGCAGCTCTTTTCCATCAGCAGCGCGATCCAGCTGAAAAACGGAAAAACCGCCAGCCACAGCGAAAGTCCGACAAAAATCAGGATCACCGTCCGCTTTAGCAGATAAGTATCCTGCGGATTGATATCAAGTGTCCCGGTAAGCTGTCCGCTGAGCGCAAGACAGATCATACCCAGAAGCTGATACAGCAAAAAGCGGAAAATTGCGTTTTCGTTCTGCCGCTGAACATTCCGTAGCATCGGCAGGAAAAGCAGACAGCAGACCATAACGAGAAATATCCCATAAATGAAGGGCTGCACAGCAATAACACCTACCATCAGTGCAGTACACATTAATGCCAGCGGGATAAAAAACCGGTATATATCAGCAAACATGCTGCCGATGATCCACATAAACGTGAAAGCGTAAAAGAAGGCAACAATCG
The DNA here is from genome assembly GCA_902786265.1 of uncultured Chloroflexota bacterium. Lineage (GTDB taxonomy): Bacteria > Chloroflexota > Anaerolineae > Anaerolineales > Anaerolineaceae > Flexilinea. The sequence goes on from CADACE010000001.1 coordinate 135,472, forward strand.
TCTGGTCAGCTCTGGTGATCGTGATCGAACGGCCTAAAATTTTGGCGGAAGCAGTGAAAATCAGTGAGGAACGGTTGAACACGATCATGGAATTGACCGGAATCCGCAGCGCGATCACAGCCAGCAATGCTGTCACCACAAGCCCGGTGATTCTGGTGAATTTCTTGTTTTCCGGGAACAGCATCAGGAATAATCCGACGGCAAAAGGGAAATAGATCCACAGTGCGGCAGCGCTCACGGGTTTTCCTCCACAGCGGATTCAGACGTCTGCACCGATCCCATTACAAGCACTGCCCAACCAAAAGACATCAAAAGGTTTATCGCGGCAAAGAATGAAAAAATCAAAACAGAATTTTCCATATAGATATAACAGATCGTGAAAGCAATGCAGAGTGACTGCAAATAAATGCAGCGGAAAAGCAAATTACCGTCCATAGTCAGGCTGATAATTCCCATCATAACGGCCCAGACACAGACCAAAAGGATCGTATGACGGATCGGGATCCAGTATTGCAGCAGTTCAGCGGAGGTATAGGCTAAAACGCCAAGCATCACAGCTAAGATCAATCGGAAAAGGTTCAGGATCCGTACATCCTCAACCGGTTCCGGATGGATCAGATGCTCACGATCGGCAGTAAAAAGCAGCACCGTCACTCCGATCCCGCAAACAAATAATGCCGCACACATTTGAAAGGAACAGACGTTCAGAAGCAAAACACTCCCGCCCAAATAGAATAAAGCAAGACCAATCAATTTCGGGATCGGCAGCAGCATTGAATTCAGGAGCAGAATACCGGCGCTGCTCAAAACAAGACCCGCAAGTGAGATCAGTTCCAGGCGGTTCACAGGACATCTCCGCTGAAAGCAGCCGCGATCAGAAGTGCCAGCAAAAGGAATTCCCAAACCAAACCGCCGTTTTCCTCCAAGACAGCGCTCATCGTTAAAGAAATACGGCTGACTGCCCGGCTGATCCATCTTCCCGCGATCAACAGCCATTCCATATCCATCAGTTTCTGCATTCCTCCCCAGAAAACAGACATGGCAGCTCTTCCCCAGGCAGCGGCATTCTGCGTCCGTACCCTTTCCGGCATACGAAGCGCGGCTGCCGAAAGCAGTATCCCTCCTGCAAACGCAGACACGGAAGCCGGAATTACGCCCAGACTGAAGCGTCCGGGAAATTGTGTGAACCCAACTAACAGATGTGTCCCGATCGCAGTGACAAAACCCAGCGGATAAACCGAACGCATCCATGGTTCCAGATCAGAAAACCTGCGGCCTTCGGTCCGTAAAATATGAATAAAAGCTCCGGCGATCAGGAACAGCGGGATCAGCGTATTCGCAAGATTCCGGAAAAAATTCGGAGTGGAAATCAGACCGAACCATCCATAGGCATTTGGGGTGTAAGGCAAACCGGAGAAACATAAAATGACCAAAAATCCCAGGACATTCATGAAAGAGTTATGGATCCGGAATAGTGACAGCGGGGCACAGGTCAGAACCGTTGAAATTCCCCATGCTGCCAGGGGAATCTGCTGTCCGCTGAGCGCGCAAACAAAAGCCATGCCGCATATCCCCATTGCGGCATAGGAAATACCGGCAAAGGAATTTTCGGAAAGCAGCCAGCCAACAGCACCTGCCAAACCGGAAGAAACAGCAGCCAATCCCAGCAAAAACCGCATGTCAGGCCGCAGTCCGCCCAAAGGGATGCGGCTCATTACCGGCATAACAGTCAAAATGGAAACCAGACGCAGCATAGTTCCCAAACCGACCCGGGAACTGTCCATCTGCCCATAAGGCTGGGATATCGGCATGATCCCCATGCGGAAAGCACATGCTGTCAGCAGATATGCTCCACCTTTCAGACTGATAAAGGCACCGGATACAGATCCCAGCTCTGAATTGGATAAAGCCAGACTGGCTGCGGCCATCAGGGTGCCGATAAACCGGACTCCGACTGCCATCACAAATCCGCGCCTGATCTGTCCGGGACGAACCTGTAAATACTGGGTAAGCAGGTCGATCGCGTCAAAAATGACCCAGCCATAAATGACAAACGACATATTATTCGTCGAAACAGACAAATACCCGATGGTTTCGATCAACAGGTAAAAGAACCAGATCCGCGGTGCCGTCTGCGGTTCCATGTAAGACGGAGCAGTGAGAAGCAAAACCACCAACAGCGCGGAAATTGCAAGCATATATGAATAAGAGATACCATCCAAAACAAAATATCCGTTTCCGGATGAAAGAAAAACCCCTGATTCTTCCAAAAAACCGGGAACAGAATCTGAGAGCGGTTTGATTTGTATATCGGGACGGAAATAAAGAGAAACGGTCCATCCCCAGACAGCAATTCCTGCAAATATCGCGGCAAACCAGGCCGCACCGATGTTTTGACGGCCGCGGTTGATCAAAAAGATGAACAAGGCCGCCGCCAGCAGAATGCAGACGGGAATGGACCAGATACTACTCATTATTACTCACTGAGCGGATCACAATGCAGGAACCTGCCTGCACCGCGTTTCCCTTTCCATTCGCCATTATCGACGATCACATCGCCGCGCAGCATAACCTTGACCGGGAAGCCTGTCAGTTCTTTCCCTTCATAGAGATTATAATCGGTCCGATGCTGTGCCACATTGACACCGTAGGTAACTTTTTTCATCGGGTCCCAAATGGCCAGATCCGCATCGGATCCGGGCAGGATCGCCCCTTTCTGCGGATAAATATTATAAATTTTCGCAGGATTGGTACACATCAGCTCAACGAACCGCATCGGTGTAATATGCCCGTTCACTACCGCTTCCGTCCACATCACCGGCAGACGATCGCCGACTCCGGGCTGCCCGTTCGGTATTTTTGTAAAATCTCCGCGTCCGAGTTCCTTTCCCGGGCGTTTGAACGGATGGCCTTCATACATGATCTCTTTCGTTCCGTCAAACATGAACGGACAGTGATCGGTAGCGACAACATCCATCGTTCCGTCTTCCAAAGCCTGCCAGATGCCGTCATTATCCTCAGCATCCCGCATCGGAGGAGAACAGACAAACTTCGCGCCATTCCAGCCTTCCATATCTTCTTCCGTGAACATCATGTATTGAGGGCATGTTTCTCCCCATACATTGATGCCCATTTCCTTAGCGTAAGCGAGTACATCCATTTCAGCCGCTGTGTTCATGTGAACGATATAAATCGGGGCATATCCCGCGGTTTTTGAAAGCATGCAAATATTCAGCAGTTCGCCGGCGGTCCCGTCTTTTGAACGGGTCCGCGCATGCCAGATCGGTTCTGTGTGTCCTGCTGCCAGTGCTTCCGCGACCTGGAGATCGATCAGATCACCGTTTTCCACATGGAACATGGAGATTATTCCTTCTTCATTCGCCTTTCGCATTGCCTGGAAAATTTCTCCATCCTGCAGACGCATCCGGCCGTTGTATGCTGTAAACATTTTTATGGAATTCACGCCCAAATCCGGAAGTTTCGCGATTTCAGCCAGTGATTCCGGAGAAAAGCGTGTGTAATTCATATGCACACCATAATCTACCGCGGCTTTGCCCTGGGAATTCTCCTCCCAGACATGGAAACTGTCGATCAAAGAAGGCAGGTCGTGATTGGCGAAGTCGATAACCGTTGTTGTGCCGCCAAAAGCAGCTGCCTTTGTCCCGGTATAATGATCGTCGGAAGATGTAGTGTTCGGCATCGGCAGATCCAGATGAACGTGAGCATCCACACCGCCCGGAAGTACGAGCATACCGGAAGCATCGATCACTTCGGCATCAGCGATTCCGTCAAAATTTTGTCCGATAGCGGCGATTTTCTCCCCGTCTATCAATATATCAGCTTCAAACATCGCGGAATCGGTTACGATCGTTCCGCCTTTAATGTTTTTTTTCATCTGCATCCTCCTTCACTCATTCATCAGATCCCAGCTCCAGACCGGAGAGAGACAGGTTACCCAACAAAAATAACAACTCTTTCGGCAAATCTTCCGGTATTTCTTCATTGGAATTTCCCGGAGCTCTGCCGTATTCTTCTTCTCGTTCCCGTAATAACCGCCACACATCACCCCGTTCACGGGCATTCATAGCCAGACCGCGGATCGATTCCGCGGTCAGAATGCGGCTGCCGGTCGTATAGAAAAAGGTGAACCGTTTCCACTCATCAGCGACGATTGGATGAGGCAATGCTTCGATTCCCCTCAGCTGAATTTTGAAATATTCCTCGTGAGCCCGGGGATGGTCCGGTTCATCACGGAATAATTCCGCACGGGTCGTTAATTCCACACCCGCCACCTCCGCACAGCATTCGATCCGGCTGCGGTGGTCTTTTCCAAAAGCAGCGGTCTGATAAAATGCAATCACGTCCGGGTGCAGGATCTTCGGAGCACTCTTCAAAGGAATACGATACCAGCCAAGCAGCCGCGCGATATCCATATCCCGTGGTTTCGGCATGATCGCCACAAGCACCAATGCGTCATCACTTAATTCCATAATTTCATTATAATTGCAAACGACAATTCAGCCAAATTAATTATCTTTAACCAAAAGTTTTTTCCGGCTTTTAAACACAGAAGAGCGCATTTGGTCGGAAATGCGCTCCCCTGTGTTTATGAAACAGGGTCAGTCAACAATTTTTGCGGAAACGATCCGGCGGCTGGCATAACCGCCATCCGGAAGCTCGTCCTCACATGTCAGAAGTGTTATCGTATTTTCGAATTGAAAGGCAGACCTGTATAAAGATTCAAAATCATATTCACTGATCTTTTGATTGGCGTAAACCTCAAAAGTAAGCAAATCATTTCCCGATTTACGGATAAAAAGGCGGTCACCAATCTCCATGGAATGGATCATGGCAAAAGGTCCGTAAGTATCCGCATCCAGTGTGCTGTGTGCGGCAAGAATACTGACCCCGTTACCCGGGTCAGCCATATCCGCAAGAAGCGCAACATCATTTTCGAGCCATTCCAACGGATATCCGTTTTCATTTCTTTGCACCGAAACGATTTCACCGTTCAAATTCAAACCGGGGATTTGAATTTCCATATTCACAGGCCTGTAAGTGACAGAAAGAGGCTTGTCCCTCCGAAGAAATCCGCTTCTTGAGGTAATACCCGTCTTTGGAAGCATTTCAAGATCTTCAATTTTCGCTGCAAATTTTGCAGGGATCACACCGGAAGCATTTACGTCATCAGGAATAACAAGGATCTCCTGATCAGTCATGCCATGATCGCTGAAAGACTCCAGATCCTGTATTGACTTTAAATTCTGATCCAGCATGATCATCTCCGGAGAAGCTTCACCCGGTTCATTTTGCTGTAAGGCCGGAATGACCAGCAGAGGGACTTCAGCAGAAACATTTTTTGTGTCTGCAGCATCATTCCCTGCAGTTTTTCCGAATAAGACATACGGATCAAACAGAGCTGTCGGCTGCGGTGTCGGAGTCACCAGCGGAGGCTCTTCCGTAACATTTACATTGTAAGGATTAAATAAGGCTGTCGGAATTCCGGTGGAAAAAGGAACGACTTCCGGAGTAGATGTCGGCATTGCAGTAGACGTGGCCAGAGGTATTACCGTTGCAAGCGGCGCCCACATGGCATAAAGGTGATAATCGCTGTCCAGATACAGCAATGACCCCGGCTCTGCTGAAACCCCGGTGCCATCCGGTTTTGTATTCCAACCGGTAAATTCATATCCGTTCCGGTAAAGCGGTATATCACCCTCAGTACCACTGTCAGATTTAACAGTTATGGAATTGTATTTCAAAGAGCTCTGCGGGTTAAGTTTTCCGCCATGCGCACCATTTCCATCGTAGAAAACAACATAGCTGTTACAGTCCCAGCGAGCATAGAATACGAACCCGTTTTTGTCTTCTCTCCAGGTAACCGGTACATCTACAGGATCCCATACAGTACCGCCCGGTAAAATCGGAGCAATGACAGAGCCGCCTTCCGGATAAAGGCACCAGCCGGTAAAAACGCACCCGCTTTTCGTATATGGAATATCAGAACTGCCCTCGGAGGCTTCATTCATTTTCAGAACAACATCATTAGACCCGGATTTGAAATATTCTTCCGAAATATGACCGGATTCCGCACCGTTCCCGTCATACCAAATAGTAAAATCTTCCCAGATCTGAGCGTCAGAAACAGAAAAAACTGATAAAAACAGAATAATTGCTGTCAGAAAAAATCCCGCGGGCTCTCCATGCTTTATCCCGCGAAAGGAAAAGGATAATTTCTTCATGATATAGTGCCTCTCTCCAGTGCAGTATCACAAATCAATAATCACAGTTATTATATAACCAATGTCAAAACTGATTATAACAGAAATTTTAAGATTGTGTATAAATTAAAGAAAACTTTCCGAAAAGATACACCCGTTTTTTTTCTTCAGCAGAAGCGCCAGTAAATCTTAAAACTTTTTAAATATTTTCATTTTCTTTTCCAGTTTCCATGAATGGGCGTATAATTTTTAAAGCATTTATTTAAGAATATCAACGGAGCAGAAAATGAGCGCGAAATCCACATTATTGGAAAACCTTCTCGAAAAATACGGTTATGACGCCGCGGTATTAATTCCCAGCCCAAATATGAACTGGCTGACCGGACAGACAAAGATCCTGATGGAGCGTCCGACTACATTGCTTTTCCGCCCCGGGAAAAAGGCTGCGCTGGTTATTGCGGGTTTTGAAGTAGATGCCGCACCGGATATGGATATTCCTGCAGAAATTTTCCCGTTCACGGACGATCCGTCGGAGTGGGGTGAAGCTTTCCGCAAAGCCGGTGAGTATTTAGGTCTTGCCGGGAAAAAAATTGCGGTCGAACCGATCCACTTCCGTTTTCTGGAATATCAGTTTATCCAAAACGCTGTTCCGGACTGCCAAATTGTGGGCGCACAGCAGCTTTTCAGTGAACTGCGCCTCCGCAAAACGGATGAAGAACTTGAATATATGCGGAAAGCAGCCATCATTGCTCAGGATGCTCTTGAAGCGACACTGAAGCTGGCCAAACCCGGTGTGACAGAACGGGAACTCGGTTCCGAACTGGTAGCCCAAATGCTCCGAATGGGATCGGATCCAAAGCTTCCTTTTGATCCGATCGTCGGATCTGGTCCAAACTCAGCTAATCCGCACGCTGAAGTATCTGACCGGCAGCTGCAAACCGGTGATTTTCTCCTCTTTGACTGGGGCGCGCGTTATAAGGGGTACTGCTCCGATATCACCCGCACCTTTGTCATCGGCGAAGCCTCCGATAAACAAATCGAGATCTACAACACTGTTCTTGCTGCCAATCGGGCTGCCCTGGCAGCTGTTCGTCCGGGTGTCACCGCGGGCAGCATAGATGATGCAGGGCGTGCGGTTATTAATGCCAAAGGTTACGGCAGTTACTTCACCCACCGCATCGGTCACGGACTTGGGTTGGAAGAGCATGAAGAACCATATATGTTTGCCGGAAATCCGGTAATTCTGGAGCCCGGTATGTGCTTTTCAGATGAACCGGGAATATATCTTCCGGACTGGGGAGGCGTCCGCATTGAAGATGACATTACCGTTACTGCGGATGCAGGCCGTTCCATCAGTGATTTTCCGCGTGAATTGAGGATATTATGATCGTGCAGGAATTATCCTTCGAAAAACTTCATGTGATTCCTTTCATCTGCGGACCGATCAACAATAACACCTATGCGCTGATTGATGAAGAAAGCAGGGACTGCGTCGTCATAGATCCGTCCTTTTCCTTCAACAAGGTGCTTGAAAAGATTCATGAACTCGGTTATACACCGCGCGAATATTGGCTGACACATGCTCATTATGACCATATTCTCGGTACTGCATATCCGGAATCCAGGGAAATGAACATAAAAGCACATCTTCACCCCAAAGATGAGATCCTTTATGAGGAAGCATTGCGGACAAAACTGGGGATCGCACCGCGAATTGCGGACTGTCCGCGTCCGATGATGGATCTTGAAGACGGCAAAGAACTCAGCGTTGGGGAATATACTTTTAAAACATTATTTACTCCGGGTCACGCGCCGGGCCACTGCTGTTTTTATTGCGAACAGGCAGGCTGGCTGTTTTCCGGAGACCTGATTTTCTATCACAGTTACGGACGCACGGACCTTACCGGCGGAGATGAAAAAGTCCTTTTCAAAAGTATCTATGAGAAAGTGCTCACGCTGCCTGAGGATACGCTGATCATGCCGGGACATGAGTATTACACTCGTGTCCGAAATGAGAAGGTTTTTTATTCATGAGAATAAGTTTTAGGCTTTTTCCGGTTCAGGCCGTTTTTCTTCTTCTGACAGCGCTCCTGGTCTGCTCATGCAACGTACCGGAGCCTGTACCTGCTGCCACAAACACACCGGACTGGACGGCAACACCGATCCCGCCCACAAATACACCGACGCCAAGGCCAACCGCAACTGCCACTCCCATCCCGGAATATCTTACTATAAGATCTGAAGATCTCGCGGGAACAAAGCTTATCCTTCGCAGCAGTCTGAACGGAGCGGAACAGAAAGAGCTGGAAGAACTTGTCAATTTATTCAACAAGGAAAATGAGGAAGGTATCACTGTTCAATTGATCCATGCTGCCAGCCTGGATGAATTAAGCAGCATAACATCTGCGCAAAGCAGGGATAAAACCGATCTTGTGATCGCCGATTCAGCCTGGCTGCGCAGGCAAAACGAATACGGAAAGCCTTTCATGGAGCTGTCGCCGTTCATGAACGCTCAGGATCTTGCTCTTGAAGGGGCGAATATCGAACCGCTGATGGATGTCATGCTGAAAACGGAAAATCAGAACGGAAATTATTATGCGCTCCCGCTTTGGGCAGAACCCGCGTTCTTGTTTTATAACAAGACCTGGGCAATCGAACTCGGATACGAGGAAGCACCTTCTGATCTTGCTGCTTTTGCCGAACAGGCTTGCGCCGCGGGAAAAGCCAATTACACGGATAAAGACAATTCGAAATACGGAACCGGAGGCTGGATCGTCAGCTCCGCACCTGAGGATGTACTGAGCTGGCTGCTCATTTTTACACAAAATGAAGAAACACCGGGAGAGCTGATTCAGTCAGCTGAAGGGGATGTGTTTATTGATACCGCGTCCTGGCTCCGCAACCTTTTTGACAACGGATGTGCATGGAACAGCCGCGTCAGAGAGCCTTATGATTATTTTGCCAATCGATTTGCTCTGTTTTATTCGGGAACTTATGCGGACGCAAAACGTCAATATAGTGCGTTTGAACAATCGGACAGTCATGGATTTGACAACTGGGAACTGATCGTTTATCCCACCCGTGAATCCGGAGGAAAAAAGAACCCGCGCATTTATGCTGATACAACTTCCGTTGCTGTCCTGCAGAGTGAAGACGCGAAAAAGGTCAATGCGGCATGGCGTTTTATCCGCTGGATATACCGCGATGAGCATGCGGCAGAGCTTGCTCTCTCAGCAGAAGGATGGCCGGTACAGGATAATGATGAGATCACAAAACTTTACCGCAAGAGCGGAAAAGATAAACTCTATCAAACCCTCTCTTACCGCCAATATCTGGTAAATAACAATGCTGATGAGAATTGGCTTACGGATCAAATGATACTGGCGGACGGATTTAATTATGTTTTTAATCCATCCGCGAAACCGGAAGATATAGCCGGAATCTGGGAACAAATCGGTACGATTATTGCCGAAATCAATGAGGTAAATAATCTTGAGACAAAAACTGCGGTTGAAAAGCAGGAATGAGAATCTTTTATGTATTGTCACTTATATGCTGCAGAAATAAGCAGCAGGTTCGGTAAATTCATTTAAACATAAAAAAACAGGAGTGAAACATTATGAAACACAACTATAACAAACTTGTATTGATCATTTGTCTGTTAGTGTCCGCGCTCATTTTTTCAGGATGCAACGCACCGAAAGCATCACCGAAACCGACCGCTGCTCCCGTTGTTGATGAAGGTTCCAAAGATAATGGCACCACTGGCGATTCGGAAATGATCATAAACAACAATAATAATGAGGGAACAGACAGCACCACGGACCAGACACCGGAAGATGATGATATTCCGATGATCACCAATCCCGGACGGTCATCTGCCGCGTATCCGCAAACTGCTTCCCTGAATTTCCGCAGACCCTCAGCAGCTTTAAATGCTGCCGCACAGCAGACAACAAACAGCGATGACGATCTTGTCATTAAAAAACCTACTGTCACTTATCCGGAACAGCAGTCTATTATCCAGAAGAGTGTCCCGTCAGGACAGCTCACTCCGCTGAGTTACATTCCGCCTTACACTCTTCAAAACGGACAATCCATCTATTTTGAACCGGGCGCCACTTCAGCAGTCATCTCCGGATATGTACCGGCCGGCGGCGTCGTCAGCTACAATTTCTACGCGTTTGCTAACCAAAACTTTCTTGTTCTGCTCTCTTCTGACAGCGGAACCTCTGTCCTGAGTGTATCCGATGTTTACGGCAACGTATTTCTGGATTCAACCCAGAGGATGACTACTTATTCCATGTATCTGCCGCGTACCGCCACATACTATGTGAATATTCATTCTCAGGGCTATTCGGAAAACTTCACGATCCAGATTTTCATCCCCGCCCGTGTCACTATTCCGGCAGGGAGAACCTCGACCGTCATGAGCGGAACGCTTGCTCCTCACAGTGTCGTCAGCTACACTGCCTATATGTATGCCGGACAAACAGCCCGCATTGATGATTACTCCGGACCTCAGCCGAATTCCTTCCTGCGCGTTTCCGGACTTCAGACCGGACTGGTTTATATGGACTATACTTCTTATTCTCCGAGCTGGTATTCCGTGGTACCTGTCACACAGGACTACCTGATCGAAGTCATTTCAATGGATCAGACCTCAAACTACCGCTTGACTGTTGATGTGAGATAAAGTTGAGAAAATCAAAATCGGAGGGTCATTATGAGTAACAGAAACAATAATTACAATAATAATCCGGGATGCCTGTCCGGCCTTCTGCAATTATTCCTGGTCAGTAAAATTTACAACTGGGGACAGGAAAAATTCGGGGCCAAACGAGGCGGATGCTGCGGCTGTCTGGTCGGCGTGATTCTTTTCGTGATCATGGTAATGGTTGTCCTGAAAATTGTATTCAACGTAGATTGGACCAGCTTCAGTTTCTGATATAAAACAACAAGGTGATGCGGTGGACAGGCTGAATATTTTTCCATTACATGGAGAATCTCTGCACATGGATTTTACTTCCGGTGTACAGACAGGATTCATACTTTCCGCCCTTGTCGCAGTGATTACTTTGATCATCGGCATCAATACGATCCGCAAGGGGAGCCGCATCACTTTTTTCCAAAAACGCCAGCAAATGGTTTCCAAAGGCTGGCGTTTGGTTTTCTTCAGCATTTTTATGGGTGTGTTTGCATTTTTGCTGAACCGCTATGGAGAACAGACGATTTATTCAATCGTTGTTCCGACACCAACGGCAACACTCACACCAACAATAACCCTGACACCGACCATTACACCCACGGAAACGCTCACACTGTCTCCGACGATCACCAACACTCCGTCTGTCACTAATACTCCATCCCTGCCGGATGATCTGCATATCCGCAGCGAAGGAGCACTGATGGGAACAAACGTGATCGTGAGCCCTATTACATTCACGCTGGAAATCGGTTCCAATGGCATGCCCGTCGAGACAAAGGAAGAATTTGACAACCCGATCCGGGAAATTACTGCTTTCTTCAGCTATGACCAGATGGTCAGCGGTTCACATCTGGCATTTGTCTGGTATCGCATGGACGATTGGGTGACCATGTGCTCCAGTGCCACAATTTATGAAGGCAGCACCGGCGGATACTACCGCACGACCTGCAGCACTGAAACACCGGACCGATGGCTTCCGGGTGAATACGAGTTGCAGATGTTTGTCAATGAGGAATGGATCAATTCCGGCCGCTTTACGGTAGTAGGGATGCCGCCGACACATACACCGACCATTACCCTGTCGCCGACGATCACGCCATCCCCGACACGAACATTCACGCCGACAATTACAAACACATTCACGCCGACACCTTCGTTCACGCCAACGCCTACACGGACACCGACACCTACCTGGACACCGACGATAACACTGACGCCAACGATCACGCTGACACCCACGATTACCTGGACTCCGTCGATCACACCGACGCCGACAATCACCCGCACGCCGACCAATACGCTGACGCCAAGCAATACGCCGACGATCACGCCGACACCGACGAACACATTTACCGCGACTGCGACCCGTACACCGCGTCCGACAGATACCCGCGTGCCCACATTTACCAACACGCCGACAAAAACACTCTGGCCGACAAATACACCCCGTCCTACAGATACACTTCGGCCGACGCTAACTCCTCCCGGCGGATAAGAACGAAACAAAAAAATAACTGCCGTCCGATGATGACAGCAGTCATTTTTCAGTACATATTGTCTTTTCTAACGTCTGATATACAGATTATATGTGGGGCGCATCCCGGCAAAGCTGTAATTTGCCGGAAGCTTTTCAACTAACTCATAATGAGGTGACTCGATCGTACGGATAAAAGTCAGGACATAGTCCGTGCAGCCGCTTTGGATGCAGGCATTCTGCTCAATATCGATATCTTTCAGAGGAAGGTTGAATCCGCAGAAAAAGCGCTGGTTCGGCAGCAAACCGGCGATCGTATTCACGCCCATATCCAAAAAATTGTAGTTCAGCAGTGTCGGATTTTCTATTGGACCTGTCTCAATCAAAGCTTTTGCCTGATATTGGGGATAATCTTCTTTTTCAAAGGCCAGCGAACGCATATTCCCCGCTAAGAGAAACAACCCGAAAACACTGACACACAAAGAAACAGCAGTCATCATGTTCGATTCAAAATACTGCAGGAAACCGGACCTGAGCCTTCTTTCGATGATATCCACAACGGCTGTCAGACCAAAAAGAGCAAAAACTCCGAAAATCAGCGGATAATAGGAATAAAAACGCCCGCTGAAATAAATCATCAAAAACATCACGACTAAGGTCCAGTGAACGAGGCGGAAAATATGCCGGTTTTCATGTCTTTTACACCAGAAGATGCCGATAAAAGAGGCGATGAGGATAGAAGTACTGAATACGATCATATTCAGAAAGCCGCTGAAAAGATTGCTGAATATTGCAAAATGGCCGTATATATCCGCGGTTTTCGGATACATAAAGATATTCTGATAGAAATACACCTCAAACAGGTCTTTCAACCCGCCGCAGAAAGCAAACCACAGCAAAATCGGCAGTGTCGGTATCATAACCCCAAGAGCGACCCAGCCGATCCCTTTAAATAATTCGATGCGCTGATTTTTGGTGCGCGCAAACAGATAGAGCGCTATGATCCAGCCAAGATAAAACCCCAGCATGGAATACTTCATCCACAGAACACATCCTGAAGTAACCCCGATCAGGACCCATTCCCGAACCTTCGGCAGCTGATCTTTCTTCAGGCGATGGTAACCGATCCAAAGGGCAAAAGTCAGTAAAGGCAGGCAGTATTCCTCTGCGCTGTCGCCCTGGTCAAAAGAAACCGCGGTATAAACGATCAGTGCCAATACAGGCACAAGCGGCAATGCACCGGTTCCCAGGCGCATCCTCATAATTTTATAGGCAAAGAAGAGAAAGAAGAAACAGCTGATAATTTCTATCAGCCACATTCCCAGCAAAGAGTCAAAGGAGATCAGTGCTCCGAGAGAATGCAATAACAAAAGCAGCGGACCTTTTTGTTCATAGACATCCCGGTAAGGAAGCATCCCGTGCAAAATTGATTTACCGACGGTGAACATCGTATGCGGATCGACCCAGTCATTGAACGCATAAAAAGGGGAACACTTGGAAGCCAGCGTCATCATCACCGCGGCACATATTCCGATAAAAACAGGTTCATGCTTTGAATCTGATCCCTCTTCATCACCACTGATCATTGCCGCAATGACAGAAACCAGGCGGTCAGAGCCAAACAGAGCAAACACCGTTAACCCGGCTGCGGCAGCACCGCAAATTCGTTTTGCCGGCATTTGTGGCAGAGACTCCAGGGAAGCAAACAACCCGAAATGCTGCCACCTCAAATAAAATAAGGCTCCGAACAGCAAGGTCAGTGAAGCAGAAATAATGGGATAATGGAATTGAAAGACCGCTTTGGGATGATGTGATTTTTCATAACGGGAGATAAAAACCGATGCAGCCAGATACAAAAAAACCGCCGCAGCTGCAGAAATCAAGCCCGGCCCGCTAAGCAGAAAAAGGTGAGGCAGCAACAACAGAAAAATCATATCTTTCGTCACCTGTTAATAGTGTAACCGATAAAAACGTTTTAAAAATAAATCCGCATTGAAAATAAGACAAAAGCACAAAATTCTTTAATCTGATATACTATTTCAGAAGGGATCTGTTCTCAATATCGAAAGACGAGTATTACAACCTTCCGATACAAATATCATGGCGAAAGCCGGCTTTAGACTGCCGGCCGAATCGTCAGATCGAGAAAAATGAAATTCAGCCGCTGGAGGTAAATAATGAAGGAAATGACAGGCTATATGCACGGAATAAACCTGGGGGGATGGCTTTCCCAGTGTGTCCATACAAAAGAACATTATGACAGTTTTATTTCGGAATCCGACATAAAGACTATCAAAGAATGGGGATTGGATCATGTCCGGGTACCTGTTGATTATGACCTGATCGAAGAAAAAGACGGCACAAGGAAGGAAGACGGATACAATTACATTCAGAACGTCATTGACTGGTGCGGGAAATACGGCCTGAACATGATCCTGGATCTGCACAAAACCTATGGATTCAGTTTTGATCCGGGAGAAAAGGAAGCGGGTTTCTTTGACAATCCAGCGAGCCAGGAACGGTTTTACAGACTTTGGGAAGAATTTGCAGGCCGTTACGGAAAATATACGGACAGATTAAGCTTCGAACTGCTGAATGAAGTAACAGACCCCGTCTATTCGGATAAATGGAACGCCATCTCCGCTGAATGTATCGCGCGGATCCGTAAAATTGCCCCCTCTGTAAAGATCCTCATCGGCGGGTACTACAACAACAGCTTCCATGCGCTCAAAGATCTGCTGCCGCCAGCGGATGAAAACATCATCTACAACTTTCATTTCTACGAACCGCTCATTTTCACCCATCAGGGTGCCTATTGGATCCCGACAATGGATCAGACCTTCCGGATGCCGCTCCATTCAACATATGGTGAATACGGGCGCTGTCATGACGAACAAATCGACAGACCGGATTTTGACCTGAAAGGATATGATCCGCAAGCCATGTTCGGTAAAGAGTATTTTGAGAACTGCCTTCGGGAAGCTGCTGCTGTGGCGGAAGAACGCGGCGCCGCGCTTTACTGCGGAGAATTCGGCGTGATCGACCGGGCTGCGCCGGAGGACTTACTGGACTGGTACAAAATGTTCTGCGGCTGTCTTGACCGGTACGGAATCGGCCATGCCGCATGGAGCTACCGAAAGATGGATTTTGGTATAGCCGACGAGAGATTGGATAAAATCCGTTCCGAACTGCTCGAGGTATTATAAACAAAAAACGGCTGCCGGTTTGAAACTTTTCCTGCACTTCTCCGTCATAATTACATAGACAGATAATTCATGTAAGGAGGGAATGATGATCGGTAAACAAAAATGCAGAATTCTGAAAGAGATCCGGCAGAAGATCGCCGATGAAAATGATATTCCATATGTAACCCGGGAGTGCAGACATCAGGGAAGCTGCCGGGGAACCTGCCCGCAGTGTGAAAGTGAACTGCGCTATCTGGAGGATCAGCTGAAGATCCGGATGTCTCTGGGTAAGAAAATCAAAGTAGCGGCCTTATGCACCGGTTTGGCTCTCACCGCGGCAGGCTGTGAAATGATCGATGCGATCGGCAATAAATTCGATCCCACAGATCAGACTTCCGGGATGGTACCATATGAATCACCTGTACCAACACAGCAGGAAGACGTAACATTTGTAACAGAAGGTGAAGTTCCCTGGCCGTCAGAAGACGACGACACACAAATAGAAGTCCGGCCTACGCAGGCAGACACCGCCGAAATCGAAGATCTTGAATTGGTGGGTATTGCACCCCGGGTCGAAGACCCCGAAACAAACCGATAAACATCTTTATCGTCTGCCCGCTGAAAATAATTTATGATAAAAACAAGCTCCCCAAAAACAGGGAGCTTGTTTATTGATATTATACAATTTTCAATATACTACTTTGACTTGAAATACGGTTTGCCGTTTGCTGCCGGTACGCGGGATTTCCCGACGAAGAGGACCAGCGTCAGGATCGTAACCACGTACGGGATCATGGAGATCAGGTTCACCGGGATCACAGAGTTGGAACCCAGAATGACACGGAGACCGTTACAGAAACCGAACAGGATACACCCGAGCATCGCGCCCTGCGGTGTAAACTTACCGAAGATCACAGCCGCGATCGCGATAAAGCCCTGCCCGATAACAACGGACGGACGGAAGGCGGAAACTGTCGCAAGCGTAATGGAAGCGCCGCCCAGACCGGCCAGGAAACCGGAAAGGATCACGCATATGTAACGGACCTTGAAGACGTTGATACCAAGGGTATCTGCAGCCTTCGGATGTTCACCGACCGCGCGGAGCCACATGCCGAAGCGAGTCTTGAAGAAGATGAACCAGAACAGCCAGACCAGCAGGAAAGCGATATAGGTAGAAGCGTAAGTATTGAATGCGTTATCCAAAAAACCGTTCTTTACAAACAGCTTTCCGATACCTTCCGGATGGTTGGCAGCAAGGCTCTCAAAAATCCCATTCAGAATACGGGGCAGCTTCATCTTGACCGGGTGCGTTTCGGTATTGCCGGAAAACAGCATACGGCAGACAAACACCGCGATACCGGAACCAAGGAAATTGATAGCGGTACCGGAAATCGTCTGGTCGGAATGGCAGGTCACGCAGGCAAAAGCATGTAGCAGCCCAAACAACGCACCGGCAAACCCGGCACAAAGGAACGCGATCCACGGATTGCCGAGATAATACCCAACCGCGGCACCGGTAAACGCGCCGACCGTCATCATCCCTTCGATACCGATGTTGACCACACCGCTTTTTTCAGAGAAACAAGAGCCGAGCGCGGCATAAAGCAGCGGAGGTGTGTACATAAGCGTGGCATTGATAATAATGCCGAAAGTTTTCATGAATTGATCCATTAGTCCGCTCCTCCCTTCGGTTTGTGTGTAAAGACCTCTTTCAACAGACTGGACACCGCGATGAAGAAGGTAATGCAGCCCATCATAATGTCTACAACTTCAGATGGCGGACCGAAACGCGTGCCCGCGAATTTCAGGCTTCCGAAGAAGAACCCTGCAAGCAGCACACCCCACGGATTGGTGTTCCCGATCAGTGCTACGGTGATACCGTTGAAGCCATAACCTTCCTGTCCGGCAAACTGGCTGACCTTGTAGTTGACACCCAGAACCTGAATAGCACCGGCAATCGCAGCCAGACAACCGGAAATCGCGAGAGCGATCATAACATTGCGGTCAGCGTTGATGCCTGCGAACACAGCCGCATTGCGGTTGAAACCGACAGCCTTCAAACGATAACCGAGTGTCGTCTTGTCAATGATGTACCAAATGATCACAACAGCCGCGATCGCAATCAAAATACCGGCATGTGCTTTCGGGGAAAATCCAAGCTTCGCAATCAGGTCCTTCGAGAAGGTGATCTTCGCGTTGTCCTGGATCAGCTTCGTCCAGGTTTTCCCGCCGCCGACTTCCACCGATTTCAGGTTAACAACGAAGTTTGAAAAATAATACGCGATCCAGTTGAACATGATCATGGAAAGCACTTCATTGACACCGAAGCGGACCTTCAGGAAACCAACGATCGCGCCCCAGGCCATTCCCGCCAGCATCGCAGCGATCAGACACAGCGGGATCAAAATGACCGCGGGAGCCGGAACAAAGATACCGACCAGAACTGCCGCTACGGCACCGATAACAAACTGTCCTTCAGCACCGATGTTGAAAACACCTGTCTTGAAGGAAAAAGCCACTGCCAAACCGGTCAGGATGTAAGGCGTTGAATATTCAATAAAAGCATAAGACCGCCAATTCGGACGTCCAAAGATGCGGTAGAACATTTCACCATAGGCTGTGATCGGATTATATCCGGCAATAGCCAGGGCGATCGCGCCGACCAGGAAACCGAACAGGATGGACAGCAGCGTATAAAAGACCGCATTATTTGTGATCTTCTCCCAAAGGGATTGTTCTTTTTTAGGCATGTGCACCTCCTCCTGCCATCATCAGACCGAGCTGATTTTCATCCGCTTCGGAACCCTTGACAGAACCGACGATCTTTCCTTCGAAAATCACGTCGATCCGGTCCGACAGGCTCATGACTTCATCAAGTTCAAAGGAGACCAGTAAAACAGCCTTGCCTTTGTTGCGCTGCTCAACAATATAGCGGTGGACATATTCGATTGCGCCGACATCCAGACCGCGGGTCGGGTTCACCGCGATCAGCAGATCCTTGTCATTCGTCACTTCACGGGCGATGATGACCTTCTGCTGGTTACCGCCTGAAAGTGATCCGGATGGATTCCCTTCAGCACCGCGGGGTCGGATATCAAACTTTTCAAACAGATCATGGGAATGATCAAAAATCGCTTTGCGGTCGATGACACCATTCTTTGAGAATGGTGTATTATCAATATTCTGGATGACCATATTGTCATGGTTGGCAAATTCCAGCACCAGACCATGCTTCTGCCGGTCTGCCGGGATGGAGGTTACGCCCATATCGAACAGTTCCTTCGGAGACTTGTTATAGGCATCCTTGCCATTCATGGTAATGGACCCCGCGGTAGCTTTCCGAAGACCGGTCAGTACTTCAACCAGTTCAGTCTGACCGTTGCCGTCAATACCGGCAATACCGATGATCTCACCGCGGCGGACCTGAACATTAAACCCGCGCAGGATCTCCACATCGCGGTAGTCAAGACAATGCAGGTCTTTAACATCCAGGACGACCTCACCGGGGGTTATATCTTTCTTGTTCACCTTGAACTCAACATTGCGGCCAACCATCATGGAAGCAAGGTCATGTTCGGTAACATCATCGACATTCACCGTGTTGATGTATTTCCCCTGACGTACGATCGTGCAGAAGTCCGCGGCCTCTTTGATTTCTTTCAGTTTATGGGTGATCAGGATGATGGATTTACCTTCAGCTGTCAGGTTATGCATGATCTGGATCAGTTCCACGATTTCCTGCGGCGTGATTGCCGCGGTCGGTTCATCCAAAATCAGAATATCAGCACCGCGATAGAGGACTTTCAGAATTTCAGCACGCTGCTGCATACCGACGGAAATATCTTCAATTTTCGCGTCCGGGTCAACATTCAGCCCATACCGTTTGGAAATATCGATCACCTGCTGGCGGGCTTTCGCGAAGTCCACGCGTCCAAGCGATTTTGTCGGTTCCATTCCGAGGATAATGTTTTCGGTTACGGTAAACGGCGGAACCAGCATAAAGTGCTGGTGGACCATACCGATTCCCAATTCAATAGCCTTGTTCGGGTTTTCAATTACAACCTTCTGCCCGTTGATATAAATCTCACCGGAAGTCGGTTGATACAGACCGTAAAGAATATTCATCAAAGTGGATTTTCCTGCCCCGTTTTCACCGAGAATGGCATGAATTTCCCCTTTATGAACTGTCAGCTGGATACCATCATTGGCTTTAAAACTGCCAAACATTTTGACGATATTCTTCATCTCAACGGTCGTCACGTTAAGATCATAATTCTTGTTGTTCAATGGGCCGTCCTCCTTTGCACTGAAAAGTATTATATTATTATACTAAAAAACTGTATGACAAAATTCCCGATTTTACGTTATACCCTACACCCTATAGCCTGAATACTACAGTGCTGCCGCGATGCGCGCGGCCATGCGGGCATTGTTGAACGCCAGCTGAATGTTGGAAGCCAGGCTGTCGCCGCCGGTCACATCCTTGATGCGGGCAAGCAGGAAGGGAGTAATGTTCTTCCCATGGATCTGCTGCCGTTCCGCTTCCGCGACAGCTTCATCGATCACCTTGTTCATCCGGATCGGATCCATCGCCCATTCATCCGGGATCGGATTGGCAACCAGCACACCGCCGTTCATCCCGAGATCCCATTTGGTACGGATCACAGCAGCCGCTTCCGCAGGGTCAGCACAGGCATAATCCCCTTCGAAACCGCTTTCTTTGCAATAGAAAGCCGGGAATTTCTTCGTACCCATGCACAACACCGGAACCCCGAAGGTTTCGAGATATTCCAGTGTCAGTCCGATATCCAGGATCGACTTGCAGCCTGCGCAGACAACAGCCACATTGGTATGCGCCAGTTCCTGCAGGTCAGCAGAGATATCAAAAGTCTTCTGTGCGCCGCGATGGACACCGCCGATACCTCCGGTAGCGAAAACCTTGATTCCCGCCATGGCAGCCACGATCATCGTGGTCGCGACTGTCGTCGCGCCGGTCTGCTTCATCGCAACCAGGTAAGGCAGATCCCTGCGGGAGACTTTGGCAATATTCTTTCCGCTTGCCATCAGGCTCAGGTCATCCGGTGTGAGCCCCACCTTCAGCTTCCCGTTGATAATCGCGATCGTAGCGGGAACAGCACCTTCCGCACGTATCAGGCCTTCCACATCATTCGCGAATTTCTCGTTTTCAGGGTATGGCATCCCGTGAGAAATGATGGTGGATTCCAGCGCTACAACAGGCTTTCCGTCATGCAGGGCATCCTGAATTTCCGGTAAAACTTCCAAATACTCTTTATACATTTTTTTATCCTTTCCGATTTTCTGTCTGGTTTATACACAAAATAAACTTAGTGCTAAATAGCAGGCTGCTCTCCGCGGCTGAGTTTCCTTATCTCCGGAGTTACAGTCCTCTCATCCATTATCGTAATTTCCGCGGCCTTCATCGCCAGTTCCAGGGAAGCCTCCATGGACATGCCATTCAGCCAGCCGTAAACCATCGCCGCGGTGAAAGAGTCACCTGCACCGGTGGCACTGACAGGCTCCAGCGGTTTATGGAACTTCCGCAGCCGCAGACCTTCCCGGTCTTTATAAAAGACACCTTTACTGCCTAATGTAATTACAGCACATTTCGTACCTGTTTCCAAAATCCGCTCCGCGGCAATCTCCAGTTCCGCGTCATTGCGGATCGGCATATCAGCGAATATTTCCGCCTCCTGCCGGTTGCATTTGATCATATGCAGGGCGGGAAGGTACTTCTTCAGTGTTCCGGCATATGTCGTCGAAATCGGGTCGGCGAATAAAGGCTTTCCGGACCAGCCGGAGATGAGCGTATCAAGCGCTGCCGGTGAGAGGTTCGGATCCAGCACGATCGCGTCAGCTTTATCGAAAGCTTCCGCGTGACGCAGAATAAATCCGCCGTCCATATCTTTGAGAATGTGCATATCCGATATTGCCGCCAGCATATCTCCGTCGCTGTCGGTCAGTACAAGGTAGACGGATGACTGCCTGCCGGGAACAACTTCAATATTCGTGATATCGATTCCCGCATTGACACAGCTTTTCAGGATCATATCCGCAAAAGGATCCTCACCCACGGCGGAAACCATATGCACATCCGCACCCAGCCAGGCGAGGTTTTCCGCGATATTGCGCCCGACTCCGCCGGAACATAAGCGGACTACACCCGGATTGGAATCCCGCATGTTGATTGCCGAATTGGAAAACCCCTGGATATCAATGTTCGCGCCGCCGACGCATGTGACAAACTTCTGCTGATTTTTTTCCATCGCGACCATCCCCCATATTTATTATAAAGGATATGAAAAAAAGGGATCCTGAATTCGCCTCAAATATCAGGATTCGGAATAAATAAAGTCGATGAAAGAACGGATCTGCTCATCCCAGAAGCTCCACTCATGGGAAGCGCCCTTTTTCCGGACTGCGGTGACATCCCAGCCATGCCGCCTCAGGGCAGAAACAAAAGGTCCCTGCTGATAATAAAGAGAATCCGCCGTGCCGCAGCTGACATACAATCTGGGCTTGTGATAAGCCTGCGCGTTCATCTTCATCAGGTGCAGATTATCCATGTCTGTTCCATGGATATCTTTGGCGTCGCCGAAAATACGGGTCATTTCACTGCTGTCCCGGCCTTCGGTAAACAGATCCGTCAGGAAAACCACACCGCTGAAACTCGCCGCCGCGCCGAACCGTTCCGGATATGTCAGTGCCAGACGCATCGCTCCGTATCCGCCCATGCTCAGTCCTGCCACAAAGGTACGGTCCGGGTCATCATTCAATCTCAGGAATTGATGCATGACCTCGGGAAGTTCCTCACTGACATAATCCCAATACCTTTCGCCGTAAACTTCATTACAATAAAAGCTGTGGTTTACCGCGGGCATGATCACTGCCAGGTTATGCGCCGCGGCGTATCGTTCGATAGATGTTCTGCGCATCCAGATAGAATGATCATCGCTGTACCCGTGCAGCAGGTAAAGCACATCCGGCAAATCGCCTTCCTGAGATGCATTAAGTCCAATTCCCTGATTCGCCTCCGGCATGATCACATTCACCGTAGAAGCGACCTTCAATGCCTCTGAAAAAAATTGTATCTGAAGAAATGCCATATATATTCTCCTGTTTGTTCTTATCCGTTTCCGGTCAGTCAAAAGATTCCTCAAACCCTGCCCCGACAGGAAACCGCAAAACGCTCACTGTCCGCTGCTGCCCGCCGGATCGAAACTCCAGCCATGTTCCTCATGATAGATCATCTGCCTTGTCATTCCTCCGTCAATGCAGATATTTTCTCCCGTAATGAATCCCGCTTTGCCGGAACACAGAAACAGGACCATTTCCGCGATATCCTCCGGTCTGCCGACTCTCCCGACAGGCTGCTGAAGTGCGTCGGCACCGGTGATATCGGAATCCGTGGTATCGATCCATCCCGGCGAAATGCTGTTGACCCGCACCTTTCCCGCAAGACTGACAGCCAGGGCGTGTGTGAGGGCGGAGATGCCTCCTTTAGCGGCAGTATAGCTTTCCGTCTGAGGCTGGCTCATGCGGTCGCGGGATGAGGAAATATTGATCACAGAGGCTCCCCGCGAAAAATAAGGCATGAACAGTTTCGTCAGATAAAAAGGAGCTGTCACCCCGACGGACAAGGCACGGGAAAAGTCCTCATAACTGCAGCTCTCGATGCCTTTCATCAGGGGAAGAGCGTTGTTGATCAGGCAATCGACCTGTGCGGCATGACTGATCACATAACCGGCAAACCGTTCCAGCGTTTCCTTATCACCGACATCACCGGTGAACCATTCGCCGGGAGTACTGTCTATAATATAAACCGCCGCGCCTTCAGCCCTGAATGCGTCTGCAATCGCTTTCCCTATGCCATGGGCACCGCCGGTAATCACTGCCGTTTTTCCTGTAAATCCGGTCATGAAAATAACCTTTCCCCGAGACACCCCGGCCTATCCGTTTTTAGCTGTCCGGTATGAAAGTCACAACTTCTGCCGTCAGGTAATTCCAACAGGACAGGACCGGTGCTGCGGCCTGAACAATACATTTTTATTTCCCGATCAACTGTTAAGTATAATGTAAAATCAAAAGCTGACAAACCAATTTTGGTTTATTGCAGTTCTGCAAGGGGCGATGAACTTGTCCCGGAAATACATACCTGAAATGAGTCAGGGCTGTCCCCCTGACTCATTCTGCAGTTGGGGAAATGGTTCATGTCAGTAACGTATTTCAGGATATTCACCATACGCCTTCCGGATCGCGTTTTCCCTGGTTTCAAAGCGATATAATACACAATCCGGCTCTTCCATCAGGATTTCAGCACTTTCCCGGTTTATGAAATTGTCACCCGGTCCGTACTTCGACAACATTTCATCTAAAGTTTTCGGTTCACGTCCGTAGTCTGAAATATCTAATGGATCCTCATAGACATAAACGATATTAAAAGGGAAACGCTTGTCAAATATCTTATCAGGCAAATCGTATATTTCCGCATAAGCCCAATTTGGAGCGTCAGCGGCAGGCGCCGTTACAAAAAGAATATTTTCGGCATTTGCACCTTCTCTTTCAATAATTTTCTGAACAGCACGTTCATTATTTCCAACCATACCGATTGCATTTCGATTCTGATAAAACTGGGAAACGGCCATAACCAGCACAAGAGAAGCAAATATCCATCCGGAGACCTTTTGGACACGGGGGATTCTGCTCAATCCTGACAACCCGGAAGCGGCAAACAGAAGAAGGAAAGGATGCAGGAACATCAAAAATCTCGGCAGCAGTTCCGGCCTTTGAATAAGGATGAGCAGCGTCGTCCACAAGGATACTGCCAAACCGTAGGAGATCTTTTCCCTCGAATTACTCCTGAATAAGAAAATTGACAGGAATATTCCCACTCCCATACACCATGCAACAATATCAGGCCATGTTCCTGAAAAAGCCCTGATATTTTCTGCCACGCGGTAAAGCGCGGTATCCCAAAACATCCGGATTTCCCGCGGCTGTATAAATCCATTACCGAAGAGGCTTTTCAACCCGGAACGAAGAATTATCGGAAGATAAAGGACAAAGGTAAGAAAGGATACGGAAATTCCCATAAAAATCAGATATTTGAAGAGATGCAGTCTGCTGCACCAGACCGGTCTTTGCTCCTGAAAGAAGATCACATTCAGCAACAACCAGACGCAGAGCCCGCCGAACGGATAAAGGGAAGTCGGCAGAGTATAAAAATTCAATCCGGAGAATAAGATCAACAAGAACCAGGAAAAGATATTATTCTTCCTTCTGCAATATACAGCCAATCCCACGGTGATCACAGAAAATAAAGCCTGGATCTCATAACCACGGGCATTTACCGAATAATAGACAAGATAAGGTGCAAACGCGGTGAAACCGGCCGATAATAACGCAACCAGATTATTATAAAACGTCTTACCCAACAGCCACATGGCAAATATCAGCAAACAGCCGCTGATAAAAACAGGAAGACGCAGCAGGGGAACTGATTTTCCTATGTTGTGAAAAATCAGATTGACCAGGATCGTATGGAAAACATGATTATTTGGAAGATGATAATCACTGATTGCAAAAAACAGGTCACTTCTGCCCCACATAACAATCGTATAAGCCTCATCGTACTCAAGCGGAGATCCCAGCCGGATCGCCCGCAGAATAATTCCGCCAATCAGGATCAGAAACAAGAGCAAAGCCTCGCGCTTATTCACGTGACAGGCAGCGTTCAGATCACGGAAAAAAGGCTTTATATCGTGGATACATCTTTTGGGAAGGGAAATCAGGGAGCGGAAAAAACGGTCTCTGCCGCTCCGATAAAACACACTCCACAAAACCATTCCAAGGCAAAAAACAGTCAGAGCTGCAAAACACAAGCGGAAAACCCGGAATAATTCCGGAGTGATCCGCTCCATATTCCCGTCCGGAGCAAGATAGTCAGCGACAGATTTGCAGGCATCATAAGGACATAACGTCAGAACCAGACAGATCAGCGCAAAACCGGTGAAGAGCCATTCAACAAAGCCAAAATTCCTTTTTTTCATCCGTGCTCCATTTTCATGAAGTATATCATACAACCTAAACAGGGAAAAGAAAAGGAACACGCCCCGCAAGCCTGCGTTCAAGGCTGTCAGCGCGCATCAAATGATGAGTGAGGTTCTCCGTTCAAAGGAGAATAATTCAGCACTTCCTAAAAAAAACTGCACAAAAACTATTCTGTTTTTGCGCAGTCTGTTCCTTATTTCTGCACAAAGGGTCTGCCGCAGATGAAGATCTAATCTCAATGTGACAGCCCATAAAAAAATCAGCGGTTTTCAGGCTTCCATGTATGGCAGGAACATTCAACAAGACTGAAAGGCTCCGGAATGTATTCGGTCTCAGGCATTATACGGCATTACAGGTTTCATGGCATCCGCGGTCCCAAAAGTTCGGCGGATCACAGTTTCAACATAGCGTTCCATCAATTTATCATCATCGACCCACGTGAACACCTTAATCACTCTTTTCTGATTAAACCATACAATCTTCACGGGACAATGCAGGACCCTGCTCACACCTCCGATCGCGAGGCGGCTCCTTTCATTTTGCAGCTCAGGGATATTGGCCATTTTTTTATATTTCTTAAATTGGTCATTAATCTCTTTTTCTTTCTCTCCCGGGCTTCCGTATGTAACCGTGGTGATTTTATCCAAATCAGCCTCTGCCATATAGTCCGCCCAATCGATGATAGTTATCCAGGCGGCAGGTCTTGCGTCAATCAATATTGAATACCGATGCCATGGACCGTTTTGCTGATGGTACATTTTTTTAATATACGAAAGGTCATCCAATTCAACTGAATCAGATCCGTTGTCAGAGCCGGAATCTGCCTTTTCTTCAGGTTTTCTTTCAGGTTCTGAGAATTGTTTGCCATGTTCATTATCGGAACCGGTATCTGCCATTTCTTCCGGTTTCTTATCCTGTTCCGACAATTGTTTGCTGTGTTCATAACCCGCTTGATACAGTTGATGTCCCAGATGAACACAAGCCGAAACCCCAAACTTCTTATTTTCAGGTTGATTTTTATAATCGATATATGGCTCTCCGCAATACGGACAGCAGAATGAGTTGTAATACCGAAACGTTTTACCGTCTGCCTCATACATCCAGGTGGATTTATCAATATTCGGATCGGTAATTGTACACACATCCAATCCGTCATCAGAATAAGCCGCGTCGTCCTGGGTAAGGTAGACAGCATAGCTGTGGAAAGCAAAAGATTGACCGCATTTCGGACAGATCCCAACCAGGCGGACATTTCTCGGTGTGACCATACCCGCATATTTCAAGGCCTTCCATCCGAGATCTTTCCCTCTGTTCTCCTCATAACGCTTCTTCGAATCATCATCATTTCCAAGGAAACAGACTTCCATGCGATATGCGATATCACCCCTATTCATTTTCCGTTTTTCCGGTGTATCCGAGATAAACCCGTCTATTTGACAAACCGGTACGGCAGGATTCCCCTGAAAATAAAGATTGACACCGGCCTGGAAGTATTTTCCGGTGAAGTCCTCATCCCCTTCGGTCTGCAGACGATAAGAACAGCGCAATTCACTGTCCTCATAAAGGGAAATAAGCGGTTCCTTCTCAGTCAGACTGATAACACCAAAATATTGATATAAAGCAGCTTTATGCTCAACAAAATTCTTGTTATAAAAAACTAAATAATCTGCTAAACTGACATGAACAGACTGACCATCAATTTTGACCGGACAAAGAGCTGGTTTTTGATCTTTTTGTTCAGATTTCCAATTATCAAAGGCTTCTTTAAGCCATACTGGAGTTTCCTCTGATTGCTTTACGGGTGGTTTTGCTTTGGATGAAGCCGCATTATCTTTTTTTATTGGCCATACCGGAGTTTCCCCTGATTGCTTTACGGGTTGTTTCGCTTCGGATGAAGCCGCATTATCTTTTTTTATTGATGATGCAAAAGCATAAGAAAACAAGAGCCAACAACAAAAATTAAACAAAAAAAAACCAAAAAAATACGATTTTTTAACAAGTACATTACGACAAATGAATGTCCATGAAAGAGACATCACCAGAGCAAAAAGGATAATAATGATCCTTTTTTTCAAAGTTTTTTTGTCATTCATATTCCTGTTTCCTTATGATTAATACCGCATATATTTCGTATCAGAGTGATCCCGTTTTATCTGGTTTTGTGAATTCTATATTTCGTTATAGACCCGCTCGATCAGCTTTCTGGCGGCGACGGCGTTGTCGTTGGAGGTGTTCTCGAGGGAGACCTGAATATATGGTTTGCGGGCTTTGAGCCAGCGGAGGATGTTGGTGTAATCCATCTCCCCGGTACCGGCGGCGACGCTCACCAGCTTACCGTCTTTGCGGACAAAATCCTTGATATGCACCATGGCAATGCGGTCACCCAGTTTGTCCATAGCGTCAGCGAAGACATTTTCCCGGTCATCGGCGTTATCCATGCACAGCAGGTTCACCGGATCGAAGATGATGCGCAGATTATTGCTGCGCAGGCTCCGGATCACCTGAAGCGCCCGGTCCGGATTGTAAACGATATGGTTCCATACCGGCTCGATAGCAAATGTCACCCCGTATTCTTCGGCTGCCTCCACAACAGGCTCCAGGTTCCGGATAAAAATGTTCAGTGCTTCATCCGTATGGGTATTGCTGTCAAATTTATATTCCGCGTTCGGGCAGCCGGTTTCAGTCCCGACCATGGCAGCCCCGCACAGGGAAGCAACACGAAAATTACCGTAGTAACATTCTTTGATTTGCCGCAGCTTTTCCCTGTCCGGATGGGTGAGGTTCAGATAGCAGCCAAGTACGGCGATATCCAGATCATTTTTCCCGAAAACCCGTTTAAAATACGCGGCCAGACCTTCAGTCATGGCAGTCGGGTCATAAGTGATGCCTTTCATCACTTTCTGTGGTGCCAGATGAACACAGCAGAACCCTTCTTCGCGGGCTTTCGCGGCCCGGGCTTCCAGTGTCTGCAGCTCATCCGCCAGCCCGCTGTTCACATCATGCAGTCGAATACCGATTTGTAACATTATCCCTCCAGACTTCAGTTTAAAGAGTGAAGTGTGAAGTGTTCAGGCTTGCCCTTTAACTTCACACTTCACTCTTAACACTTCACACTAAAGATTAAAGTACCGTGCGGCGTTCTTGTAGGAAACGCCTTCGACGATCTTCTTCAGGCTCGCGTCGATGTTCGGATATTCGCCGTTTTCGACCCAGTTCCCGACCATGTTGCAGAAAATGCGGCGGAAGTAATCATGCCGCGCGTAAGAGAGGAAGGAGCGGGAATCGGTGAGCATGCCGACGAAGTTGCCGAGCAGGCTCAGGTTCGCGAAGGAGCGCATCTGGGCTTCCATACCGGACTTGGTATCGAGGAACCACCAGGCGGAACCGAGCTGCATCTTGCCGATCATCTCATCGGACTGGAAGCAGCCGAGCACGGTGCCGAGCTGGTCAAAGTCGGTGGAATTCAGGGAATAGAGGATGGTCTTCGGGCATTCACCGGTCTCATCCAGGGCGGAAAGCAGGTCGGCGATATAACCGCCGCAGCTGTTCTGGGAGATCATATCAAAGCCGGTATCGGGACCCAGCAGCTTATACATGCGGGCATTGGCGTTGCGTTTGCAGGAATAATGCAGCTGCATGGCGATATTAAGGCGGTGATATTCCTTCCCGAGGTACATCAGGACGGCTGTCTGATACTTTTCAGCTTCTTCCACGGTGATCTCCTCACCACGCATCACCTTCTGGTAGATCGCGTTGACATGGCTCTCGGAGGAAGGACGGAAGGGGATATAATCCAGACCGTGGTCACTGGCACGGCAGCCGAGGGAGGCGAAGTATTCCAGCCGTTCGGTCAGCGCGTCAAAGACGTCGGTGATCTTCACCAGGGTCTCTTTACCGACGGAAGCGGCCAGCTTTTTGATGTAGTCGGCAAAACCGGGCTTGTTGATGTTGATGGCTTTGTCCGGGCGGAAGGACGGGCAGACCTTGACGGTGATGGAAGGATCGGCAGCGATCTTCTTGTGCCATTCCAGGGTGTCCGCCGGGTCATCGGTCGTCCCGACCATGGCGACGTTGGCTTTCTTGATGATGCCGCGGACTGTCAGTTCCGGGTCATGCTGGAGCTTATCATTGCAGTAATTCCAGACCTCTTCCGCGTTTTCCAGTGTCAGCGGTTTTTCGTAGCCGAAGAACTGATGGAGTTCCAGATTGCACCAGTGGTACATCGGGTTGCCGATAGCCATTTCCAGCGCTTCGACGAACTTCAGGAAGCGTTCATAATCCGGCTTGTCTCCGGTGACATAATCTTCACTGACGCCGTTGGAGCGCATCACACGCCATTTATAATGGTCGCCGAAATAGCTGCCGTCCGGCATTTTGCCTCCCAGCCAGACTTCACAAAGGTTGTTGAAGCGGCGGTCCTCATAAATCTCCTGCGGGCTGATATGGCAGTGATAATCGACCAACGGCTGACCTTCCGCGTAATCGTGGAAAAGATGTTTGGCGGTTTCGGTTTCCAGAAGGAAATCTTTATCCATAAAAGGTTTCATTTTTTTCTCCTGTCTGATTCTTCATTCTTTATTCATAATTCTTCATTACAAAGTCACTCCATCCTTGAAGATGGCTAAGTTCTTCTTGCTCAATGCCTCGCTGGACGGGCAGGCTTCGCCGGACGCGACCTTCAATACGTACGCGAACAGCTCTTCCGTCAGTTCGCCCATGCTTTCGCCTTCCAGCAGTTTCCCGGCGTTGAAATCGATCCAGTTCTTCTTGCGCGCGGCGATATCGGACTGGGTGGAGACCTTCACGGTCGGGATCGGGCAGCCAAAGGGCGTCCCTCTGCCGGTCGTGAACAGGATCAACTGC
Organism: uncultured Chloroflexota bacterium; assembly: GCA_902786265.1. Lineage (GTDB taxonomy): Bacteria > Chloroflexota > Anaerolineae > Anaerolineales > Anaerolineaceae > Flexilinea. The sequence continues at coordinate 165,991 of CADACE010000001.1, forward strand.
GCGCCGCTGATGGAAAGGGCTGTCGCAGCGACCAGGTCATTCCCCGGAGCCTGCAGCAGGCTCAGTCCCGGGACCTTCACCTTATCCCCATAGCGCAGCACATCACGGACCGTGATGCGTCCGCCCTTCTGGACACAGCCAAGGGACTTGTCTTCCAGTGTGGTAATGCCGCCTTTCTTGTTGCCCGGGGAAGGATTCTCATTGATCTTTTCGCCGTAGCGCATGAAATATTCTTTGAAATCATTGATGAGGGAAACGGTCTTTTCGAAGACCTCCTCATTTTCCGCGCGGTCCATCAGCATGGTTTCCGCCCCGAACATCTCCGGGACTTCCGTCAGCATCACCGAACCGCCCTGCGCGCTCAGCTTTTCGGCAAAGGAGCCCAGCAGCGGGTTGGCAGTGATCCCGGAAAAGCCGTCGGAACCGCCGCATTTCAAACCGACGATCAGTTTGGAAGTGGAAACCGGTTCCCGTTTGAACCCGGCAGCGTAGTCCATCAGCTCTTTCACGATCGCGGTGCCTTCGGCGATCTCATCCGCGACCTGCTGGCAGACCAGGAACTTCACCCGGTTCGGGTCATAATCACCCAGGACCTGTTTCAGGTCATCGATCTGGTTGTTTTCGCAGCCCAGCCCCAGCACCAGGACGCCGCCAGCGTTCGGATGGCGGATGAGCCCGCAGAGCGCCTTCTGGGTCATCAGATGGTCGCCGCCCAGCTGGGAACAGCCGTAAGGATGCGTGTACGCGCAGACGCGGCTCACGCCTTCCGGCATCACCTTCTGGCATTCCGCCTCGATGGCTTCCGCGATGCCGTTCACGCAGCCGACCGTCGGGACGATCCAGACTTCATTGCGGATCCCGACGCTGCCGTCCGAACGGACGTAGCCCATGAAGGTCTGCGCGTCTTCCACCCGGTCGCTGCCCGGGACGGGATGATAAGCATATTCCTTGAGCCCGGAAAGGTTGGACTTGACGTTATGGGTATGGACATGCTCACCGGCTTTGATATCGGCTTTCGCGTGACCGATGGGGAAGCCGTACTTGATGATGTTCACGCCCTCGGGGATATCCGTCAGCGCCATCTTATGCCCGGCAGGGATCTCTTCCGTACAGACAACGTCAAAGCCTTCGAGGTCAGCCTTCGTCCCCGCGGGAACAGTCTGCAAAGCGACGGCGACGTTATCACTTTCATGAATTTTCAGAAAATATTTCATACCGCTCCCTTACATCTGCTTCATCAGTTCTTCCAAGGTCTTGCGGGCACCGAATTCCCGGATGGTCTGCAGCCTTCCGTAAACAATAACGGCCAGATCATCAAAAATCTTATTCAGGTCTTCGCCCCACAGGCTGACATCGGCGAGGATCCGTTTGACGTCCTCTTCATCTTTCACCTGGATAGCTTCCACCACCTTGCGGTCTTCGCGGATGGGGTAGAGTTCCCCGTTGGCGCGTTTCCCGTAATACTGGCCGTCATTATCTTCCGCGATGGTGTCGAACGCGAGCAGGGCAGCCAGGGAAAAGACCAGCGCGGTCGGGAATTTGCCTTCAGCGGCACTGTCACGGAGGGTCGGCAGATCGCGGGCGCGCCATTTGGAAACCGAATTCAGGGAGATATCCAGCAGCTTGTGGTTCAGGTACGGGTTTTCAAACCGTTCCTGAACTTCCTTCGCGAAGGCGTAGGATTTGTTCAGATCCTGCGGGACGACCGGGACGATTTCCTTGAAGCAGACATGGTCGATAAACGGACGCAGGACCGGATCCGCCATGGCGTCGGCAACGATATCCACGCCGCAGAGATAGCTGAGCATCGCCATCGCGGTATGCGTACCGTTGAGCACGCGGACCTTGCATTCCCGGTAAGGCTTCAGGTCGTCCGTGAAAACGACAGGCATCCCGGCTTTGGCCAGGGTAAATTCATCGGAAATATCTTTGTCTGTCGCGATGACCCACAACCCATAGGGTTCCGCCACGACATACATGCTGTCATCCGGGAACCTCTCGCTCATCGCCTCGGATTTACCGGAAACGATGCGGTCCACGAGGGTTGAGGTAAAGACGTTGGCTGTTTCGACCCAGGCTTTGAATGCCCCGTCCAGTCCCCAGAGGTCAATGAGCTTCATGCAGCAGGCCTTGAGCGCCTTGCCGTTATCCTCGATCAATTCCACCGGCAGGATGATCAGACCCTTTTCCGGGTCGCCATTGAAAGCCTGATACCGCTCGTAAAGGAACTGGACCAGACGTCCCGGATAACTGGCAGCGGGGAGCGCGTCAAATTTATCGGTCTCATCATAAACGATCCCGGCTTCCGTGGTATTGGAGACCAGAAACCGCAGTGTATCCAGGCGGGCAAGCGCCTGATAGGCTTCATAATCGGTATACGGGTTCACCGTCCCGCGGACAGCGGTGACCGTGCGGACCTCATCCACGATTTTCCCGTCCTGTTTACCCTGCAGGATCACGTGATACTGACCGCCCTGCGCGGCCAGACGGTCCGAACCCTTACCGGGGACCTGTTTGACCATCACAATATCACCGTCAAAAACGCCGGCTTCATTTGCCACATCGATCATATAATCGGTGAAAGCGCGAAGGAAATTACCGGTACCAAACTGAGCCACCCGAATCGGGTGCTTTCCGGGAGCCATTAAATCATCAATGTTCATAAGATTTCCATTCTGCCGTTACACGGCGATATTTATGGTTTTTGTTACTGTTCAGCGGGACAATTCATCCGGGGTACAGGCCGAAAAGAAACTCTTCCTGCGTTGACCTGAGGGCAGCTCCGCTGACGCGTGACCGTCCTCCCCCGCAGGGTCCTGAACAGATACACCTTTGTTATTTTAATTATAATGGGGATGATTCTAAAGTCAATGAAGATTACAGCACATTTTATGCAGCAAATCAGAACTGTGCCGGGACTGGTCCCATCGCCCGCATCGGTCATCGAAGGGACACCGGCACCTGATACAATGTGTACCGTCGCGCAGTAGGCGAAGCTCCTGCGCCGAATCAATAGGCGCAGCCTGTTCCTTACGGTGCAGGAGCTTCGCCTGCTCTGCGACGGTACACGTTGTATCAGGTGCCAATGTACCTTCATTCCGTATTTCAGACGTTCTACCGCCTGCAGGGAATGATCGTTCATCTTTATTCGCAGCGGAGCTCGGACACGATATTTTAAGGCCAGGCACTCTTCCAGAGACGCGGGTAACCTTCTTTCCATCTCCATCGGATCGGCGCCTCTCCTTTAAAGACGAGAGGACGGTTCCCCTCTGCATGCGCCTCGGGAGAACCGTCCCCTTTCTACGTTTATCCCCGTTATCGGGTCAATTTACTTTCCCCAGACCTTGTTGCCGTCGTAGATGTAGGGGATCTCCTTGTGGAAGCAGCGTTCGTATCCGGAACACAGCTCGT
>CADACE010000002.1 GCA_902786265.1 uncultured Chloroflexota bacterium
GATCACCGACCGGTCATCGATCATTCCGTTCGGGTCCACCCAGCCCTTTTTGATCACCAGCTCGTCCAGCTCCGGATCATACTCCTTGGCTTCCGCCGGCGCTTCCTTTTCCAGCTGGTAAGCCAGCGGCGGCTGCGGTACCGGTTCTCCCGCTGGGATCGGGATCGGCGGATAGATCCTGCCCGGGATGCTGATGTGATCCTTCGGGAGCAAAGCCAGTTCCTTATGGTATTCGATCGCGTCTTCGGCCTCTTCCTGTAATTGTGCATTAGTGAATTCTTCACCGTTCACATACGCGTCACGGAACCTGCGCCAGGTGTTGACAGAACGCAGCACGTCCACATACGCGTGATATTTCAATTGATCCATTTTGTCCGCGGTCGTTGTGTTGTTGGGATCCGCGCTGATCTTTTTTTCGCAGTATCTGGTAATGTTGTTCAGGCGGATGTTCGCCGCTTTGGAGGCCTTGTCCATCAGCTCCAAAGCATATTCACGGATCTCACGGTCGGCTTTGTCCATTTTGAACAGAGATTCTGCGTAGCCCATCAGAAGGGCGCCCGCCTTTTCCCATGCCTTCGCCGCTTTTTCCAGTCCCGGATCTGCCAGCGTGAGGCTGAAGAATTTTTCCATCTTGTTGTAGAAGTCTTCTTCAGCCTGTTTGACGATATTCACCATCGGGAGATAATCGTGTTTTTCATAGCTGTTCCGCTCATCGCCGTTACCTCCCTTCTATTTAGTGTGCAGTGTGAAGTGTGAAGAGTGGAGTTTAGTTAATTCTTCTTGATCCTTGCTCCTCACTCCTCGATCCTTATCTGAAAAAGAGTTTACAGCAAAAGTTTAAAAAAGAAAACCGGCAATGTTGTCCGTTGACAAAACGCAAAAATTGTGGTAGCGATATAGAACAGGCAATGAAAGCGGTACAAAAGGGACAGGTCAAAGTGTACCGGTACACTTTGACCTGTCCCCTTTGTACCTGCAGCAGATGCACAATTCATTATTTTAATCACATCATTTTTCTGATTATTTCCGGTATTTTTTTCAGTTATTTTTGAAATGTTGCAATTATAATAATTAATTGGATTAAAAGCATTCGGTGTTTGGGATGCAGCATCGCAAGCAGCAATTTATGAAAGGTTGATTATATGACAAAGCCCTCATTTAAAGTTTGTTTTGTTATTTCAGAGGCTGAACCATTGATCAAAGTCGGTGGTTTGGGAGATGTCGGAGGGACTCTTCCGGGGGCATTAACAGCCCTGCCACAGGAAATGACTGATGGAAGAGCGGTGGATGTACGTGTCGTCATCCCCTTCCACGATGTCCTGAAACAAAAACAAATTCCGACAAAATGGATTTGCAACTACAAAATACCCTATGAGAATGGATTGTTCCAGGATGTCTATGTATCACAGGCAGAAGGCATGGAGGTTCCGATTTACCTGATTGACGGAGAACCGATCCGCAGTAAAGGTGTTTACAGCTCCAACCCTGTAGATGATGCCTATAAATACATATTCTTCTCATCTGCCGCGGACGAATTATTCCGCCATATTGACTGGATCCCGGATGTGCTTCATGCACATGACTGGCACGCGGCTTCATCCGTGATGAAAATGAAACAAATGCGGGCATATGATCCGAAATTCCGCAATGTACGGATGCTTTACACGATCCATAACCTTCCGTATGCGGGCAAAAACAGCCCCGAGATCCTTGAAAAATACGGAATCCAGCAGGCTTTTGCTGAAGAAATTCCCGCCGGGATGCGCGGATGCCCGATGTCTCTGGGGCTTTCTGCCACAGATATGATCTCAACCGTATCGGAAACTTACGCGAAAGAGATCCTGACTGACGAATTCGGCAACGGATACCAGTATTTCCTGCAAAATCACAGAGATAAAGTGACCGGCATCGTTAACGGCATTATCCCGGATCAATGGAACCCGGCAATTGACAAAGTCCTTTATCAGAATTTTGATGTAAACAGCCTTGAAAAGAAAGCTGAAAACAAGCGCATGCTTCAGGCAGAAGTCGGTCTTCCCCAGCGCGATGATATCCCGCTAATCATCATGATCGGACGTCTGGATTACCAGAAAGGCTTTGACCTGGCATTTTCGGCACTTCGCAAAGTGCTGGGTAAGAACTGGCAGGCATTGATCCTCGGCAGCGGCAACCCAAGCATCCAGAATGACTGCCTGGCACTGGCAGCTTCCTATCCGAACCGGGTTCGCGCAGAGATCCGCTATGATGCCGCGTTCTCCCGTAAAATGTATGCCGGCGGTGATATGCTGCTGATGCCATCCCGTTACGAACCCTGCGGTATCGCGCAGATGATAGCCATGCTTTACGGCTGTATTCCGATCGCGCACTCCACAGGCGGCCTGAAGGATACCATCACGGATCCGAATGATAACAAAGATCAGTACACCGGCTTTTTATTCAATGAAGCAAATGCCGATGCCTGTGCGGAAGCGATCAGCCGCTCATTAGATGCCTATTCTGACCGTGCACAATGGCAGACCCTCCAAAAGCGTTGTATGGTTCAGGACTTTACGTGGGAAAAATCCGCGAAAAAGTACTATGACCTTTATAAATCCTTGTAAACCGAATAAGCGACAGGATTCGAACTATGAAACACATACGAACTTCCGGAATTATATTGCACCCAACCAGCTTCCCGGGTCCGGACGGGATCGGTGATTTGGGCCCGCAGGCTTATGCCTGGATCGACTTTTTGGAATCTTCCGGCTGTACCATCTGGCAGACACTGCCGTTAGGTCCGACCGGTTATGGAGATTCCCCTTACCAGTGTTTTTCAGCCAGTGCAGGAAATCCTTATCTGGTCAGCCCTACGCTGCTGCTTGACGAAGGCTATCTGAGCCCGGAAGACTTTTTTGATCGTCCGGCATTTCCGCTCCGTCAGGTTGATTTCGGCGCGGCGATTCCCTGGAAACTGAAGATCCTGCGCCGCGCTTACAACAATTTTGTTGAAAAGGGCGGACTCCTGACCGATGAATTTCAGGCTTTCTGTGATGAAAACAAACGCTGGCTGGACGATTACGCGATGTTCATGGCCCTCAAAGAAAGCAACGGCGGCGCTGCCTGGCAGTCCTGGCAGTCCGAATATAAAAAGCGCCAGCCGGAAGCTCTTGAAGCTTTTGCGGCAGAAAATTCCGGTGAGATCAACTTCCACAAATTTATGCAGTTCTGTTTCTTCAAACAGTGGAATAACCTGATGAATTATGCCCATGAAAAGGGTATCAAGATCATCGGCGATATTCCGATTTTTGTTTCGATGGACAGTTCTGATGTATGGAGCAACCCGGAACTCTTCTATCTTGATGATGAAGGCAATCCGACCGTGGTTGCCGGTGTTCCGCCGGATTATTTCTCCCCGACGGGGCAGCTGTGGGGCAACCCGCTGTACCGCTGGCCGAAGCATCAGGAGCTCGGTTTTTCCTGGTGGATGGACCGCATCCGCGCGACGCTCAAAGTGTGCGATTTGATTCGCTTAGACCACTTCCGCGGTTTTTCCGGATATTGGGAAGTTCCCGCCGGCAATCCTACCGCTGAATTCGGACGCTGGGTCGAATGTCCGGGTGATGCCTTCCTGCAGAAGGTACAGGAAACCTTCGGCGACCTCCCGATCATTGCGGAAGACCTTGGTGAAATATCACAGGATGTCAGTGACCTTCGCCTGAAATATGAACTGCCGGGTATGAAGATCCTGCAATTCTCCTTTGGCAGTGACGCGAGCGATCCTTTCCTGCCCTGCAATTACGAGAAGAATTTTGTTGCATATACCGGAACACATGACAATGAAACAACCGCCGGATGGTTCGCAAACGCCGACCAGAAATCCCGCAATTTCGCGATGCGTTACCTGAATTCCAACGGCGAACATTTTGCCTGGGACGCGATCCGCGGCGTATGGCAGTCTGTCGCTGTATATTCCATTGCTCCGCTCCAGGACTTTTTGGAACTCGGCAACGAAGCAAGAATGAACTTTCCGGGGCGAATGTTCGGAAACTGGGCCTTCCGTTATATCAATTCCGATTTAACTCCGGATCTTGCTTTCCGCATTCTGGATCTCAACCGGACATACAACCGTATTCCGGAAATCAGTGTCAAATCTTTTGTCCCTGTTGAAATTCACTACGAAAAACCGTAATTTTTGTTTTCGGATTTTGTGACAACAGGAAACCGGACATAACTGTTCAAGATCTATTTGGGGATGGTTCGCCCAAGGCTGCGGCCGGGGGCGGACTGTCCTCAAACGAACAAAAGGGAAAATGCCTTCCCGGAGCAGCCGCAATACGGCTCCGCACGGTGAGGACATTTCATGAAATGGCCTTGTGGTTTTCGTACAGTTTACAACCGGACTATATAAAAATATTGAAAGAGGTAATTTAAATATGAAATTGATCGATCACGGCGTTATTTATTCCGGGGGGAAAATCCTCGACCGGATTCCTGCTGATATTAAAGACGCAAAGAATAAAACAATGGCTTACAGAATCATGAAAAGCCACAGCAGTAAAACAGAGGATGGGACATTTCGGATCCGCTTTGATGCGATGGTTTCACATGACATTACCTACGTCGGCATCATTCAAACCGCCCGCGGCAGCGGGATGAAAAAATTTCCGCTGCCCTACGCGCTTACCAATTGCCACAACAGCCTGTGCGCGATCGGTGGGACGATCAATGAGGACGATCATCTTTTCGGACTTTCTGCCGCGAAGAAATACGGCGGGATATTTGTGCCTGCCCATCAGGCAGTGATCCATCAGTATGCCCGTGAAATGCTCAGCGGCTGCGGAAAAATGATCCTTGGATCGGACAGCCATACCCGTTACGGCTGCTTCGGAACAATGGGATTCGGCGAGGGCGGCCCCGAACTGGTCAAACAGCTGCTCAATAATACCTATGACCTGAAAGACCCGCAGGTGATCCTTGTTTACCTCACCGGTTCTCCAAGGAAAGGCATCGGACCGCATGACGTGGCTCTGGCATTGATCCGTGAGGTTTTCAAAAGCGGATTTGTGAAAAACAAGATCCTTGAATTTGCGGGCCCCGGCGTCGCAGAATTGCCGATGGATTTCCGTACCGGTATTGATGTTATGACGACCGAAACAGCCTGCCTTTCTTCCATCTGGCTTACTGATAAAGTAACCGAAGGATTTTTCATGAATCACGGAAGAAAAGATGCATACAAAAAGCTGGAGCCGGAAGACGGCGCTTATTATGACGGAGCGATCGAAATCGACCTTTCGCAAATTGAATCGATGATCGCTTTGCCGTTCCACCCTTCCAATGCTTATACGATCCATGAATTTTTGGAAAACGCGGATGAATTGCTCGCGGCTGTGGAAGCGGATACCGTAAAACAGTTCGGCAGCAAAGTCAAACCGAATCTCCGCAGCAAATTCCGTGACGGCGCGTTTTACGCGGACCAGGGCGTAATCGCGGGATGTTCCGGCGGTATGTTTGACAACATCTGCATCGCTGCCGATATCCTTGAAAACGGTTCCATCGGAAGCGGGCACTTTGGCCTGAGTGTTTACCCATCCAGCACACCGATCCAAAAAGCTCTGCTGGAAAACGGTGTTTCCGCACGGCTGCTTGCCGACGGTGCGATCATGCGCTCCGCCTTCTGCGGTCCGTGTTTTGGCGCCGGGGATGTTCCCGCGAACAATGAATTCTCGATCCGTCATACGACCCGCAACTTCCCGAACCGGGAAGGATCGAAACCCGACCAGGGACAGATTTCCTTCGTCGCGCTGATGGATGCACGTTCCATTGCGGCGACAGCCGCTAACGGCGGAAAACTGACAGCTGCCACTGATATCGAATATAAAACAACACCTCTTGCTTATACCTTCTCAAAAGAAATGTATGAGAAACGGATCTACAACGGCTATCAAAAAGCCGACCCGGCAGAAGAACTTCATTTCGGCCCCAACATCACGGACTGGCCGAAATTCAACCCGCTGGCAGAAAATATGCTGCTCAAACTTGCCGCGGTCATTCACGATCCGGTGACAACAACGGATGAGCTGATCCCATCCGGAGAAACATCATCATACCGTTCCAACCCGCTGAAGCTTTCGGAATTCGCGCTTTCCCGCCGCGTCCCGGAATATGTCGGACGCAGCAAAGCGATCATGAAAGATGAGGAAGAACGGAGAAACGGAAAATCCATGCCGGAGCTTGAAAAAGTTCTGGAAAAATGCGGCATGGATAAAGCTGTACTTGATAATACCGAATACGGTTCCGCGATATTTGCGGAAAAACCGGGAGACGGTTCCGCGCGGGAACAGGCTGCTTCCTGCCAGCGTGTTCTCGGAGGAAGGGCTAACATTGTGCGTGAATACGCAACCAAACGTTACCGTTCCAACTGCATTAACTGGGGAATTCTCCCCTTCACAATTTCCGCTGACACACCGTTTGATTATGAACCCGGTGATTATGTTTTCGTCCCGGGCATCCGCAAGGCAATAGAAAGCGGTCAAACCGCTATCCCTGCCGCGGTTGTCAGTGAAGATAAAGTAACGCAGATAACACTGAACTGTGAAAACCTCAGTGAGAAAGAAAAACAAATTATCCTCGACGGCTGTCTGATGAATTATTACGCGGCCGCAATGAAAAAGGATTGAACTTTATGGATAAAATCAAAATGAATACTCCGTTGGTAGAAATCGACGGAGATGAAATGACCCGCATAATCTGGAAGCAGATCAAACAGATCCTGCTCGAGCCTTTTGTTGAACTGAATACGGAATATTATGACCTTGGCCTGACAAACCGTGATCAGACAGATGATCAGGTAACGATCGATGCCGCAAACGCGATCAAAAAATACGGTGTCGGAGTAAAATGCGCTACCATCACACCAAACGCGCAGCGCATGGAAGAATATCACCTGAAAAAGATGTGGAAGAGCCCGAACGGCACCATCCGCGCGATATTGGACGGTACTGTATTCCGAAGCCCGATCGTTATTGACAAAATCAAACCGGTGGTAAAAAACTGGGAAAAACCGATCACGATTGCCCGTCATGCATATGGAGATGTATATCGGGGTGTTGAAATGCGCATTGAAGGCGAAGGCAAAGCGGAGCTTCTTTTCACCGCAAAAGACGGAACGACGCAGCGCGCGCTGATCTATGACTTTGAAGGCCCCGGCGTTCTGCAGGGTATGCACAACAAAGACCGCTCCATTGAGTCATTTGCCCATTCCTGTTTCCAATACGCCCTGAGCGCCAAACAGGACCTGTGGTTTTCCACAAAAGATACGATATCAAAAACATATGACGGCGAATTCAAAGCCATATTTGAACGTATCTATAATGAAAAATACAAAGAAGCATTTGAAAAAGCAGGCATCACATATTTTTATACGCTGATCGACGACGCGGTTGCCCGTGTGATCCGTTCAAAGGGCGGGTTTATCTGGGCCTGCAAGAATTATGACGGTGATGTGATGAGCGATATGATCTCCACTGCTTTTGGTTCACTGGCGATGATGACTTCTGTCCTTGTGAGCCCTGACGGCAATTATGAGTATGAAGCAGCCCACGGCACGGTTACACGTCATTATTACCGTTATTTGAAGGGGGAAGAGACTTCCACAAATCCGGTTGCCACGATTTTTGCCTGGACGGGAGCATTGAAGAAAAACGGGGAAAAAGATCAAAATCAGGACCTGATCCGATTCAGTGAAAAATTGGAAAAGGCCGTGATCACTACGCTCGAAAACGGGTACTGCACAAAGGATCTCTCCGCTCTTTATGAAGGAATTGAACCGACCGCTCTTACAACGGCTGCTTTTCTTGAAAAAGTGCGCGAAACAGTTGATGCCATGTAATCAGCATTTGTCGATGGAGGCTTGATGGAATTTAAACTTCCTGTCTATGATGCGCCTGATTTTACTCAGGATGAGCTTGCCTTTGCTCCGGATGTCACAACCGCAGCCGTACAGGCTGACGGAGTGGCTCCGGAACAGTTCCATGGTACTTCCATGTACCCGGAATATTTCAAAATCAACGGGCAGTGGAAACTGATTGAAGACAGCAGAATGGATTGCTGCGTCGTTCTTCGGGATAACGGCAAAATTGAAGCCGTAGAGTTCCGTAATCTCAAAAAAGGCGACCGTGTGATCCTCGGACGGACCGAAAACGGAACCGACGGGATCTACCTTCACAACAACGGTTTTCATGAACAGTATATTCCCGGCGACAGCTTCCAGTTTCGAACCGGACGCTCCCGGGAAACACCGTTCTCACAGGATTATGACACGCTTTATAACCTGCTGATGTATGAACGGGAAAACCATGGCAATGTTTTATGGGTCATGGGACCGGCCTGTGCTTTTGACGCCGATGCAAGGGCCTCCATGCGCTACCTGATCGAAAAAGGCTTTGTGCAGGGTCTGATGGCAGGGAACGCGTTAGCCACACATGATCTGGAAGCAGGGCTTTTCGGGACCGCACTCGGACAGAATATTTATTCACAAAAGCCGCAGCATAACGGTCATTACAACCATATCGAGATCATAAACCGAGTCCGCAGAGAAGGCTCAATCGAAAAATTCATCGATACCTATCGCATCGAAGACGGCATTATGGAGAGTATTGTTCACAATAACATCTCGTATGTCTTAGCCGGCTCGATCCGTGATGACGGACCTCTTCCGGAAGTTTGTTCTGATGTATACGAGGCTCAGGACAAAATGCGTGACCTGGTCCGGAAAGCGACCACGGTCATTTGCCTTGCCACACAGCTGCACACGATCGCTGCATGCAACATGACGCCCTGTTACCGCGTCGCTGACGGGATCGTCCGGCCTTTGTTCATTTATACTGTCGATATTTCTGAGTTTGCCATCAACAAACTTGTCGACCGCGGCAGCCTGACCGCAACAGGTATCGTCACCAATGCGCAGGACTTTGTTGTCCTGGTCGCAAAGGGTATACAGAAAAAGATTGAACAGTAAAGGAGGCGGCATGAAATACAAAGAATATGTAACAATGCTTTTTCAATCGATCAAACAAAAAGACCTGCCGAATTCCGTAAAATTCATATTGGGGTTAGGTATTGCCTATATCATTCTCCCCATGGATTTTATTCCTGACCTCGGTCTTCCGGTAGGGCTCGTGGATGATACGATCATCGCTGCCGTATTGATCGGGCTGGGAGGACGGATCATTTATAACAAGGTAAAAAACCAGGACCCGGAACAAAAGGTTGATGACGATAACGTCATCGATCTTTAGGAAACGCAGGCAGTCGGAAAATAAGGAATTTCCGGCCATATCTGCCGGTAAGGAAAACTTTCTCAGGTATCAGGAAAGAAACAGTTTTTTTCCTGATACCTGCCATTTGTAAGAATAATAAATCGATTCAGGAAAAACAGATTAAAATATTCTGCTATGGTTACTACAATTGACGAAGCACTTGATTATATTTACGCGCATATTGACTACAGTATGACCCACGCAAAAGACATTGCCAATGATGTTTTTTCGCTTAACGCAATTCGATCTTTAGCAGAGAAACTCGGAAATCCGCAAAACAGCTATCCGGTCATTCATGTGGCAGGCACAAAAGGAAAGGGCTCGGTCTGTGCCATGCTGGCTTCCGCTCTGCAGGCGGCAGGCTTCAAAACCGGCTTGTATACATCGCCGCATCTGATCCGGTTTAATGAGCGAATCATGGTCAACGGAAAAATGATCAGCGATGATGAGATCATCGGGCTCACGAACCGATTCATGGAACCGGTGAATTCCATGGACCATGTAAGCAGCTTTGAAATCATGACAGCAATGGCTTTCGCGTATTTCAAAGAGCAGAAAGTGGATATCGCTGTCGTTGAGACAGGCCTGGGCGGCAGACTGGACGCGACGAATATTGTGGATCCGATCCTTTCTGTCATCACCTCGATCTCTTATGATCACACGGGTTTCCTCGGAAATACCATTGAACAGATCGCAGCGGAAAAAGCCGGGATCATCAAACCGCATGTTCCCGTGATCTGCGGCTGTCAGCCGTATCCAGAAGCGGTAAAAATCATAAAAAAATTTGCAGATAAAAACAACAGTCCATGGATCAATGTATCGGAACGGTACCGTTTTATCAACAAGCGTGAAAATCACAAGGAATGCATGTTGATATGGCGTGTTGAAGATCAAAAGCTCATGGAGAACAGATGCTCCGGTAAAAATTTCTCAAATTGGGAACCTGTCTGCATTCCTCTCCCGCTTCGGGGAATGCATCAGCTCCAGAATACGGCTGCTGTTTACGCGGCACTCAATAAAGTCAGATCCGTATTCCCGAATCTTAATATCAGGAAAGCACTGGAAGGGGTCGGGAATACATTCTGGCCCTGCCGGTTTGAATTATTAGACGAAAACAAACTGCTGCTTGTTGACGGCGCCCATAATATTGACTCGGTCAGAAAGTTATGCATGGCTTTGGACCGGTATTACGGAACGAAAAACATTGTCTGCATTTTCGGTGCATCGGAAGATAAAGAACTTGAACCAATGATTGCGGAACTCGCACCGCATGTTGAACGTTTCATAATGACACGCTCAACCCACCCCCGGGCAGCCGATCCGAAGATCCTATCATCAATTTCCTCACATGTCGGAAGAGACAATGTTATCGCTGATACACTTGAGGAAGCTTACGCGATGTACGCTGCAGATCCGGATGAAGACAGCTGCTATATCGTGACCGGAAGCCTCTTTGTCGCGGGCGGTATCCGTGAATTATACATGCATGAGCATTCTGTTAAATATTTTGATTAAATGAAAAAGTGAACTGCAACGGAGAAAAGATGTCAGAACATGATATTAATGATGAAAAAGACAGCTATCAGGATATTGCTTCAAGCCTGAGCCAGAGAACTGAAGAACTATTCCGCATTCCTGACGCTGAAGTTGATGAGGACGGTACTTTTCTCGCATCTATTGTTATCCTCAGAAACAGTATTATTTTCCCGCGTATGATTTCGCCTGTTTTTATTGAACAGCAGGAAAATTTTGAATCGATACAATACGCACTGGAAAACGCGAAAACCGCGGTTATTATGATGCCTAAGAATCCGGACCAGATCATGCCGACGAAAATCCGCGAATTCTATCATGTCGGGATGGAAATAGCTGTCGGAAGACTGATCACACTGCCCGAAAATAATTACTCCACGCTGATCCAGGGACGCCGGCGTGTCATTCTGCAAAAAATCGTCAGCAAAAGCCCGATCCTGATCGGAAGATTTACCGTCAATGATGAAGAAGTGGATGATTCCAAACGCTTAACCGCCACTTTGCGCACCACAAAGAACCTGTTCGAACGCTGCGCAGCTTTGGACAAAAAATTACCGGAAGAAGCGCTTCCCTTTGTAACTTCCATCAATGATCCTTCCTGGATCGCGGATATGATCGCTACGACGATAAACATATCCAACGAAAAGCGGCGGAATATCCTCCTCTCTCTTGACCCGCTGAAACGTTTGAACCTTCTGAACCGCTACCTTGCGGAAGAGGTGGAAGTGTTGGAACTTGAGTCAAAAATCAGCAAAAAGGTTCAGAACGAAGTCGACAGAACGCAGAGGGAATATTACCTGCGCGAACAGGCTAAGGCGATCCAGGATGAACTGGGCGAAGGAGATATTTTCAACCGTGAAATTAACGAGCTCAGAACCCGCATTGAAACCGCGGATTTCAATGATGACGTCCGTCAGGTCGCGCTGAAAGAGCTTGAGCGCGTCTCAATGATGGCTCCGATGTCTCCGGAAGTCGGCATCTCCCGCACCTATATTGACTGGCTGCTGGACCTGCCCTGGAAGGAAGCGACCGAAGACAATCTGGACATTAAAAACGCGGAAATGATCCTTGACAGGGATCACTATGGTTTGAAAAAGACTAAAGACAGGATCATCGAATATATCGCGGTCCGTTCCCTGAAACCGAAAAAGGAACGGCAGCCGATCCTTTGCTTTGTCGGGCCTCCCGGAACCGGCAAGACTTCCATCGGGAAATCGATCGCGGAATCTTTGGGCAGGAAATTTGTCCGGATTTCCCTTGGCGGTGTTACGGATGAAGCTGAGATCCGCGGCCATCGAAGGACCTATATTGGTGCCCTCCCCGGCCGTATCATCCAAACCATGAAACGCGCAGGAAGCATCAATCCTGTATTTATGCTTGATGAAATCGACAAGCTTGGCAGTGATTATCGCGGCGATCCGTCTTCCGCGCTTCTGGAGGTCCTGGACCCTGAGCAGAACAATAAATTTGCCGATCATTACCTGGAAGTGGATTATGACCTTTCCAAGGTTATGTTTATCACAACCGCAAATACGACTTCAACAATTCCGGAAGCTCTTCTTGACCGCATGGAAGTGATCGAATTCAGCGGTTATGTTGAGGAAGAAAAACTGCAGATCGCAAAAGATTACCTGCTTGTCCGTCAAATCGAAGAAAACGGTCTGACGAATGAACAATTCAAGATCACGGACGAAGGGATCATCAAGCTTTGCAGGGAATACACATATGAATCCGGCGTCAGAAATCTTGAACGGGAACTCGGCAAGGTCTGCAGAAAGGTTGCCAGACGTATTGCCGGCAAAGAAGGCGATTCTTATGAGGTAACTGAAGATAACCTGGCTGAATTCATGGGGCCTGCATACTTTTTCCAGACCGACCGGGAAACAGATGATGAAGTCGGTGTTGTGAATGGTCTCGCCTGGACCTCAAACGGCGGCGACACACTGAAAGTCGAAGCAGCCGTATTTGAAGGCAAAGGTTCTTTGCAGGTCACAGGACAGATCGGCGATGTAATGCAGGAATCCGCACAGGCAGCTTTTTCCTATGTGCGTTCCCATGCGAAAAAGTTTAACATCAAACCCTCATGGTTTGAAAAATATGACATTCATATCCATGTTCCGGAAGGCGCCGTTCCCAAAGACGGGCCAAGCGCGGGCGTTACGCTGGCATCTGCCATCATCTCCGCGATTACAAACACGGAAGCCAAAAAGAATACGGCAATGACCGGTGAGATCACATTGCGCGGGAACGTATTGCCTGTCGGCGGTATTCGTGAAAAATTACTCGCAGCGCACAGGCTCGGGATCAAAAAGGTCCTGATCCCAGAAAAAAATATGAGAGATCTTGAGGAATTACCGAACCAGGCTAAAAATGATTTGGAAATCATTCCGATCAAAACCATGGAGGATGTGATCCCCCATATTTTTGGCGGAAAAGAACCCAAAATGAAGTCAGCACCGGATCGGAAGAAGACGCCAAAAGAAAAAGCAGTATAATGATGCTGTAAAAGGGTAGTTTTATGTATCGTTTGAAAAGTACTGTAATATTAGCGGTTATCATTATGGGCATGCTGCTTACAGGATGCACCGTTGTTGAAGATTTTAAAGCTGTGTTCGACAGTAAAGAAACACAGATCCCGGAAACGGTTTCACAATCCGATACGGTATCCGAGAATAATAATGCCGATGCTTCATCCGTTATATCCACTCCTGTGAGCGCATCTGCCTCAGAAATGTCAGACGTAAAAAATGCCATTCCGACACCGGAACCGACACCTGCGGTTTATACGATCGAATTATGGGTTCCTCCGCAATTTGATATAGAACAGGATACACAGGCCGGGAAGGCCCTTGCGGCTGCTATCGCTGATTATACAAGTGAACATCAGAACGTGAATATTACCATTCGTGTGAAAGCGGTAACAGGTGAAAGCAGCATGCTGAACACCCTGACCTCTGCCAACCACGTTGCGAAAGATGTTATGCCATCGCTGGCGTTGATTTCAAGAAGCGATATGGAATTGGCTCTGCAGCGGGGACTGCTGAAACCGATCGCGACAAATGTCTTATCTGATACCAGCACCTGGAATGGTTTTGCCCGTCAGTCGGCATACATCGACAGTTCGATCTACAGTCTTCCGATTTTAGGCGACAGTCTGGTGCTGATCTACAGGCCTTCACGCACCGGGACCGAACTGGGCGACTGGCAGGATATTCTTACCCGCGGGCTTCCGATCGGGTTTGCACCCTCTTCTTCTTTGTTCGGCACCTTCCTGTATATCAGCAGGGGCGGTAAACTGACAAATGACCAGGGACAGCCATATCTGGACCAGCAAAAGCTCATCGAAACTTTGAATTTCTTCCTTACCGGCGGACAGAACGGGGCGTTCCCGCCATCCCTGACACAACTGGTGGACCAGGCACAGGTATGGCAGCGATTCAGCGAAGGTACAATGTCCATTATTGTTTCCCAATTATCAACCTTCCGTCATTATCAGTCAAATGAGATCTCCGCGCATATCCTGCCGCTTTCCGACGCCGTGACAGAATATCCCCTGATCAGCACATGGAATATGGTCCTGATCGAAGATGATGAGCGCATGCAGGAAGAGGTCATAAAATTCGCCGAATATCTCTGCGATCCGATTGTCAATGATAAATTATCCTATTCAGCCGGATATCTGCCTGTACGTTATGGCGTCCATGAAAATTGGCTCGACGACCCTCAATACGATATGATAAAGTATATGAGCGAAAACTCAAGTCTGGTTCCGAATAATCAGATCATCAATAAAGTGATCCCTGTCATCAATTCAGCAGTCGTTCAGATCATCAAAAATCAGGCAGTGCCGGAAGATGCTGCCAAGGAAGCATTATCGAGTCTTAATTAGGAACGGAGTTTCTTATGGGAAAATATATAACCGATAAAAAATACTTCATGATTCTCCTTATCCTGGTGCTGATCGTTATTTTGTCTTTTGCCGTGATCATTTTATGGCCGTCAGTGATCTCCCCGATGATCCCGCAAAAAACGCCGCAGTTTACACCGACAATTACACCGACACCTACAGAGCTTCCGACAAATTTTCCGAATGTGATCCAGGATTATTTTGAAAACCAGAACATGACCAACGGTCTGCTTGCGGGCAGTGTGGTTTTAGTGCTGATCATTTTGCTTGGTGTGCTGATTTCGATACGGAATAATGAAAAATAAAAACCGTCCTTTTTTTTATGAAAAAAAGAGAACACCGTTTTGGAAAGTTTTATTGGCAGCATGCTGTATTCTGACAGTTTTGCTGCTTGCCGGTTTACAAATTCCCGCCATTCGGCAGAGGATCGCAGAGCCTTTATATGCGGCGGCGTCTTTTTTGTCGAATACCGCAAAGGATTTGTTTTCGATGACGAGGATGTATCATGAGCCGGCCTCCGCGAAAAAGGCATATGAACCGCTGGAATTCCCGGATGCGCAGGTTCTTTTCGCGGAAAGTCTGGAAAATCTATCCGTTTTACAGCAGGAAGATCCTCTCGCGGATTTAAGGCAGACGCCGACACCTTCTGAATATTCACGGGTCGCGGAATGGCAGTATCTGGATCCCAACCTGAATTACGCGGTCAGTTCGGGCGGTTTGTCCCCGGAAGAGACTGTCACCGTTCAGCTGATCCCGCCTGTCTTTGAACACGCGGATCTTTATAACGACGGAGCTGCGATCCTCAGTGCGGATCTGCGCTATTGGGGTGTTATCGAAAATCAATACCATATTGCCCAAAGAATCCACCCAAACCGGAATGACCCGTTTATCAGCTTACCGGATATTCAGGATTACATTTCAGATAATTACGAAAACTTCATGACTCTTGTCAGGCTTAATGGCACGAAAGACAATCTGGCAGCGCTGCTGCAATGCGGGATCCCCGTTATTCTGCCGGTCCAATACCATAGTCCGTTTTCCTTTTGGCTGCATGATGACCATTTGGAATGCCGCTATATTCTCCTGCTGGGCTATGACAGCAGCAGCACAACATTTTTCTATCAGGATTCATTCCGCGGCAATACCCTTCAAATTCAGGAAAGCGAGCTTCTTTCCTCCTGGTATCCCTATCAGCGTAAATATCTGGTAATCTATCCGGAAGACAAGGATACAGAAGTACGGGAAGCCTTATCGGAAGATTATTTTGATGAATTGAATACACAAAAGGCTTTGACAAAATTCAGGAACGACAGTGAAATGCTGCCAAACGATCCCTATGCGCAATACAATTATGCCGCGCTGCTTCATAAGGATAATGACAATAACGGTGCCTGGGATTCTTTCAAAAAAGCATATGAACTTACATTACCGCAAAGGTTCTTTTATTCACAAACAGATATGCTTCAGACCGCATTGGAGCTTGGATACGCGGACGACCTTACGGAATTGACTGCGCCGCTCCTGAACCGGAACAAAAATGATGAAATATTGACCTTATATCTTGGCTGGGCAGAAATATTACGCGGCAATTATAAAGAGGGTGTTAAACTGTTTGAAAAAGCAGAAAAAATCAATCCAAATAGTCAAACCGTACGCTATGCGTTAAAATATAAAGACACAATGCTGAATTATTAAGGAGAGATAATCACTATGAATGAAAAAGAAAAGACTATATTACTTGTGGTTCTGGCTGCGCTGGCATTGTGCAGCTGCCTGATCATGTCATGTTGTGCCGCCAGTGTCCTGGTTTTATCGAGAGTCGACCGCAGCGCAGTGCTTGAGTCACTATCCGGAGAAACTGAGGGGTCAGCGAAAACCGATATTGAAAACAATGTCCCTTCTTTTGAAAATACAGACGGCGATGAAGAATTATCACAGGCTGAAAGGCTGATTATTGCGGAAACAGAAAAAATACGCGGTCTGAAAGCTGATGAGCCGCTAGCTCCGGTTTATCAGACAGAAGATGAACTGCGTGAATATATGATCAGCCAGCTTGCGGATGTCAGCGACGATGAAATCAAAGATGAACTCGGATTATACACACTACTGGGCTTTGCACCGAAAGATTTTGATCTGCGTCAGTTTTATGTCGATTTGTATACCGAACAGATCGCGGGTTTCTATGATCCGGAAGAAAACCAAATGTATCTGATCGAAGATATCTCTCCGTACGAGAACGCACTGACACTGGCTCACGAATACACACATTATCTGCAGTATAACAACCCTGAGTTTGAAAAAACGCTCGTTTATGATGATTCATATTGCGAAGATCATGGTGAAGAATGTCTTGTTATCGACTCAATTATTGAAGGGGACGCTTCCCTGACGGAAGGCCTTATTGACCCCGAAAAAATCATCGGAAAATATAATCAGGGGGTGAGCGGCAGCGAACCATCCAGCTCTGTCTTTGATACCGCTCCGAGATTCTTCCAGGATTCGCTGGTCTTCCCTTATCTGTACGGATATGATTTTGTAGCCTACCACTATTTGAAAGGCGGATTTGACGCGGTAAACGATCTGTACATCAACCTTCCCCAGAGTGTAGAGCAGATCATTCATCCGGAAAAATACCTGACGGATGCACCGGTTGATGTGACACTGGAACCCTTCCGGTCAATCATTACCAAAGATTTTGAGGTTATCAGGGAAGATGTCCTGAATGAATCGGATATCATGATGACCCTTTCCTGCGGATATGATGAAGCATGGCAGTTGAGTGACAGACAAGCCTCTGTCGGTGCTGACGGCTGGGGCGGCGGTGCTTTCCTGTTCGCGGAAAAAGATGATCAGCCTCTGTTTTTCTCAAAAATCGTATGGGACGATGAAAATGAAGCCAAAGAAGCTGAGACCCTGTTCACGATTTATCTGGATAAAAGATTTGGGGAATCGGATGACAATAAAATCTGGAAAACACAGGATCAATCCACTTCTTACCTGATCCGTCAGAATGATGTGCTTTATTGGATGATCCTGCCGGATAACTTTGATGCTGAAAATATGCTCAACCTTCTTGAAAACGGCAGCGCATTATAACAAAAAGCACTAACAGCTATACGCAATTTTCAGATTAATTCATAAGGACAGACCAAGCCATAAGCAAAACCTTTTTTGTCTTATGGCTTTTTCCTTTGTTTTTCAGCGAAGTATCAGTCAATATCTTTCAAGGTTTATCAGTCTGACATTGCTTAATTATTTCGATTCGTTTTCATCTTGTGATAAAATCAATTCGTATGACAAAGTACGAAAGAATTGATAAGAGGAAATAATGACAAAACCAGTTCTTGTTACAGCCGCCTGGCCTTATGCAAATGCTTACATTCATGTTGGAAACCTCACAGGTTCCTATTTACCTGCCGACATTTTTGCCCGATATCAGCGATTAGCCGGCCGTGATGTTCTGTTTGTTTCCGGTTCAGACGCGCACGGCACACCGATCACCGTACGTGCCGACGCGGAAAAAACCACCCCGGAAGAAGTTTACAAAAGATTCCATGAATCTTTTCTTGAAATGCAGACCAAAGTCGGCATCAGCTACGACCTTTTCACCAGCACCCATACAGAAAATCATTTCAAGGTCTCTCAGGATGTTTTCCTCGCTCTGATGGAAAACGGTTATCTTTATAAACACACAGAAAAACAATGGTACGCACCCTCCCAGGGACGTTTCCTTCCTGACCGTTATGTCGAAGGAAAATGCTACATTTGCGGATATGAAAACGCCCGCTCCGACCAGTGTGATAAATGCGGGAGCCTGCTTGACCCGGAAAAATTGCTCGAACCGAAATCCAAGATCGATGGTTCTACCCCGGAGCTGCGTGACACCGAGCATTACTATCTGGATCTCGGTAAATTGCAGCAGAATGTAGTTGATTTTCTGAAAGCAAGAGAAGATTACTGGCGCCCGAACGTCGTCAGACAATCCCTCGGACAGATCCTGGCAAATGAACTCCATGGCCGCGCGATCACCCGTGACCTGGACTGGGGTATCCCGGTTCCGGTTCAGGATGCAGCCGGAAAGTGCCTGTACGTATGGTTCGAAGCGGTTGTCGGTTATCTTTCCGCTGCCATTGAATGGTGCAAACTGAACGGTACTCCCGATGAATGGAAAAAATGGTGGGAAGACCCCGAAAGCAAGACCTATTATTTCATCGGCAAAGACAACATTCCTTTCCATGCCGTGATCTGGCCTGCGCAGTTAGCCGGAATGGGAACCAAATTCGATGTGATCTTCAACGGGCAGGAAGGGAAACCGCTGAACCTGCCTTACGATGTTCCCGCGAATGAGTTCATGAACCTCGAAGGACAGAAAATCTCCGGATCCCGTAACTGGGCTGTCTGGGTAAACGATTTCCTTGCGGATTATGATCCGGACCCGCTTCGTTATTATCTGACCGTCAATATGCCGGAATCGAAAGATACGGATTGGGACTGGGAAGACTTTTTCAAACGCAACAATGACGAACTGGTAGCCACATGGGGCAACCTCTGCAACCGTGTGATCTCCTTTGCCAATAAACATTGGGGAGAAGTACCGGAACCGGGTGAATTGGACGACATTGATAAAGAACTGCTCAACACCATCGAAGCCGGTTTCCAGACCGTCGCGAAAGAATACGAAGCGGTCCATCTGCGTGCCGCGTTGGGCGAAACCATGCGCCTGGCTACAGAAGTAAACAAATATCTTGATGTGGCAGCGCCGTGGCAGCTCGTGAAGACCGACAAGGAAGCAGCGGGAAGAAAAATCTATACCGCGCTCCGTGCCATCGACAATCTGAAGGTTTTGTTCGCTCCTGTTCTGCCGTTCACTTCTGAAAGACTGAATAAGATCCTCGGATATGAACATCAGTTATTCGGCGAACAGTTTATTGATACAGTAACCGATTCCCTCGGTGAACATCGGGTAAACCGCTACGATCCGAAAAACGCGGAAGGAAAATGGGAAAAATCCGAGCTTTCCGCAGGGCAAAAATTCGGTCCGATCAGCCCGCTCTTCAAAAAGCTGGATCATTCCATCGTTGATACAGAAAGAGCCAAATTAGGCTAAAAAAAAACTTTGAGCCCGGAAAAAATCCGGGCTCTTATTTTTCATAAACACAGCGGAAACCGCGGTTCAATCCGGGTGAATTCGGATCATGTGCATCCCGGAAATTCAAACGCAGATGAGATACATCATCCGCATACGATCCGCCTTTCAGCATTCTTCCGAGCGTCCCTTCGTGTATCACACGCAAATCTTCCCATGCCCCCGTATAAACAGGCTGGTCCAAGTCAAACATCCATTCCATTGCCCATTCACGGACGTTGCCGGACATATCCATCGTTCCGTATAAGGTTTTTCCACGGGGCAGCCAACCTGAAAGTGTTTTCCCGCCAAAGAAGTTATCATAATTTGCCTTGTCAAAAGCTTTTATTGAGTCATCCCAGTACAATATGTTCCCTTCCGGACCTCTTGCGGCTTTTTCCCATTGGATCTCCGTCGGAAGGTGACCGCCATAAAATTCGCAATAATCTTCAGCCTGTCCCCAACTGACAAAAACAACCGGCAGCAGCTCATATTCTTTCTGAACCCAATATTTATAATACTCGTCGACATAACGCGGCTCAAGAAAAGAAGGATTCTCCTTCAGAAAATCTTTATACGCTTTTACGGTTACGGGGATCTGGTCGATCCAAAAATCACCGGCATATACAGTTTCGGCATATTCATTTTTTCCGACTGATGCTTTGCCCTCCGGGATCAAAATTTGTACTCGATCATCTGATCCGATCCTGGATTGAGTCGGCGCCTCATTTCGAAACTGGAAAATACTGTACGGAAATAATAATTGGTAATGGTTCGGACGGATATATTTATTGAAAATAACCCATCCGCTCACGATGAGCAGGATGGGTATGAATACATAAATTATGCTTTGCAGCTTTCTCATTACGAATTGCTGTTCGGATTCTGGTTCGGCTGTTGTGGATAATTTTGGGCAGGGTTCGGCCAATTAGGATATCCCTGCGGATTAAAATTAGGATTCTGCGGATATCCCGGCATATTCTGCTGATTTCCCTGCTGAGGAAACTGGCTCTGTCCATTGAGCTGAGGATTATTTCCGGCAGCCGGAGTTCCCTGTCCGGGCATTTGTCCCTGAGGACGCATCTGCGGAGGATACATCTGCTGGTTAGCCATATAGGTATTCATCGGCTGCTGATATCCCGGATACGGCATCTGCGGCATTTGCGGGTTGCCCTGATTATTATACGGATAATTCGGCTGCTGCATCCCATAACCCGGAACCGGCGGCTGGGGAATTCTCTGCTGCATGTTGGGGAAAGGCGCCGGGCTGTTCATGTTATTGAAGGGACTGTTCGGCTGAGCGCCGAAGAAATTCGGAGCCGCAGGCTGTGGAATGCTTTTCGGTTCGGCAGCCCCGAATGGATTATTAGGCTGCGGAATATTATTGAACGATGAAACCTGGTTCAGCCCGCTTGTTGGTTCACCTACCGTAAATGGATTGACCGGCAGCGAATTATTGGAAACAGGCTCAGGCTGAGCAGGCGTTTCCGAGGAAACTTTTGGCGCTTCAGTATTCGGATCGTTGCCGCTCACAGGTTCCGGTTCGGTCCGATTCTGGTTCGATACGGACTGAACCTCCGGTGAATCAACCCGGCGGCCATATATTTTTTGCAGTTCCGCAAACGCTGAATCCGGTTCTGGCTCAGGAATGGTTGGGGCCAGCGGTACCTCAGCTTTACCTGCGGATACAAAATTATTGAAATCCAGATTGGATTCAATGATCGGAGAAGTCTCTATTTTCGAAAAAACAGGTTGTTCGGCAGCTTTTTCATCCGGTTTTACGATAAGACCGGTCAATAATGCCAATTCATAATCGGGATTCGCAAAGATGTCCGGTACGATATCATCAATAATGCGATGCTCCGCTTCCTCACGGAATTCAGGCGGCAGCTGAACTCTGCTGATAGTAAATAATACTTTCAGCAGAACCCTTTTGACTTCCAGAGGAGCATAAGAAGCCAGGTCAAAAACATCTCCGCTGGTAGCGCTGTTCGTGAGTTTCTTTATGGCTGTTTGTACAAGAAAATTTGCTTCTTTTACGGTCATCGAATGCCAATTTCTTGTTTTTATAACTTTACTTAAATGCGGGAGCAACTCATCTTCCTTAATTTTCGGTCCTTTTGCGTTCAAAACGATGACCAGCATTCCTGAAAGTCCGAGCGTGATCGCATTTTTATCATTTCCATCCGCGTCTACAACATCATAGGTAAAACCATCAGATTGGATTTGATATTGCGGCGGATTTCCTTTAAATGACCAGGTATCATTTGAAAAATCGACGACTTCGGGAAGATCCAGTTTTTTATCTTTCTTATTGCCAAAAAGCGCCATATAAAACCTCTTCTTCTAATATTATTCCACGTACAATTCAGGATAAGGATCCTGTCTTTTTATTTTACTAATTATATAATATAAAATCTCTTTTAACAACGCAATCATTGGGGCAGCAAAGACCGCACCAAGGATCCCCAACCGGGAGCTCAAGGCCATGATCCCGATCAAAATTATCACAGGATGTAATTCTAATGCATTTCCCATGATATGAGGCACAAGAAACAGATTTTCAGTCTGCTGTATGATCACTGCCGCAACCACAGCCATAATTGCTATTACGATGTTACTGAAAGGGATCCAGGACGATCCAAAAATAAGAGCACTGATAACCGCAGGAACTGTTGCCAGTATCGGACCTATATTGGGGACGACCTCGCAAAAACCTGCGATGACCCCAAGCAGAAGCGCCCATCGAAGTCCCATGACCATATAGATGATATAAGTTATGCCGCCTATAAATAACATCAGCTTCAATTCCCCGATAAAGTACTTTTCCCAAACTGTCTTTAATCGCCGAAGCAATTCGCTGATTTCCGGCTGATATTTTTCTTCAAAAACGCTAATCATTACGTTCCAGATTTTATATCCGTCCCTGCACAGATATAACGAAGTCATCACCGCGGTAACAATCAGGATTAAAGCGGTCAGGATTTGACCGAAAATATTTGTAGAAACTGAAAAAATCTGCTTGGCTGTTTCAGTGAAATCAGGAATCAGATACTCAATGTTGATCGACTCAACTTTCAGATTCCGGATCCATTCCTGAACCGATTCAAGCGGTTTCGAAAGGTCAAAATTAAACCCGCCTATTGTGAATGAAGCTGTATCAATTTCCTGGGCAAGCTGGTCAATATATAAATCTATTGCCGACAAAACCTGCGGCCAATCTATAGCAAAGAAATTGCGGACTGCCTGTGTCACTACAGGGATAAAAAATGAGACAGCCAGGCTGATCACTACGACAAGTAATATATACGAAATAACTATCGATAAATTTCTGTTTATGTGCAGTTTATTATGAAACAGATGCACAATCGGGTTTAATAAATATGCTACCACTGCAGACAAAACAATCAGCGTGACGCTGCCTCGCAGCAAATATAAAACACCGATCAGCAGCAATATAAGACTGACCAGGGCAATGTAACGGACAGTGTTTGTCCATACAGGCCGCTCATCTTCTGTATTGTTATTGATTTTTATAGATTTATCGTCCATTATTCTGCCAAAACCTATTATCAATAAAAATTGTTCGGATTGATCGGTGTCCCATTATACCGCATTTCATAATGCAGATGCGGGCCCGATGAATTACCTGTAGAACCAAGTGACGCGATAGTATCGCCCTGGAAAACGTAGTACCCGCAATCTACATTATATGAATCAAGATGTGCGTAAAGTGTCTGCCAGCCATTCCCATGGTCTATCATTACAACGTTACCATAGCCATGATTGTTCCATCCGGCGTATACGACAACACCGGCATCGGCTGCGTAAACAGGATTTCCAAGTGAACCCGCGATATCAATTGCCCGATGGTTTGTCGCTTCGTCATAATTATATCCGGAAATCCAATGTTCCGATGTCGGCCAGACAAAAGTCCCGCTCCCCAAAGGTCCGTCTGTTACGGCCTGACATGCTCCCGGACCGTAAATCGATGCCACCGCAGGGTTCTCACGGGTGATCAACGGCGCTGACCAGTTAACAAATGAGCGGGATCCTCCGGGGATGACAAGCCATGTTCCCGCACGGATATTGGGGTTGCTGTAATCACCGATCGTTTCACGGGATAACCCATTGGCAGGGAAATCAATGATATCTTCCGGAGTCACTTTATAAACATCAGCCACTCCGTTCAGGCCGTCGCCGTCATGCCATTCATAATAAACTCCGTCCACCGGAAGAATATTAATTTCCATTCCGGCCCTCAGCGCGTGAGGGTCATCCGACAGGGTGTATGGGTTTCCCCACAGGATCGTACTGGGACTCAGATTAAACTGTTCACCGATACCGATAACCGTATCATTTTCCTGGACAGTATAACGCTGCACCTGGTAACGGGCTTTCATCGGTAAATTAGTGTGATTATCTGATATACGGTACAAACCCTGCGATAAGTAAAATTTTTCATCTTCTGGCACGACAGGTGAATAATAGGGTAAAAACGCGTCGGTAAAGGATTCAGCGGCTTTTTCCGGATTTATATTTTCGACCCGTACCGGTTCCCTCTCCTGCAAATAATGTCTGGACGCGAAAACAAGAACAACCCCGCACAGTATTATGGTCACAATAATCGTACCGACTTTTATAAAACCTTCTCCGAGACCGTACCATAATATTCGATTCCATATATTCTCGCGGGTTTCCTGTTCAGTCTGATTCGGTGATTGATTGTCTGTTTGTTTTTCGTTATTATTCATAGCTCACTTCTTCATTTTCTATTATAATGTCATTTATTAGGAAATAGACAGGAATAATATATGAAAAGGTTTGTTTTTCCGTTTACGGCAATCGTTGGCCAGTCCGATATGAAGCTTTCGCTCATCCTGAATGCTATCGATCCGCGGATTGGCGGAGTACTGATCAAAGGAGAAAGAGGCACGGCGAAATCTACAGCCGCACGGGCTTTGGCAGACCTTTTACCGGAACAGAGATGTATAAAAGGCTGTCATTTCGGCTGCGATCCGGAAGATCCGATGCACTTTTGTGATGACTGCGCGGAAAAATATGCCGAACAAGAATTTGAAATAATCACTCGGAAAACACCGTTTGTGGATCTCCCGCTTTCAGCTACCGAAGACAGAATCGTCGGAACATTGGATTTTGAAAAGGCTTTGACTGACGGGAAAAAGCATTTTGAACCCGGATTATTCGCCCGGGTAAACCGCGGAATTTTATACGCGGATGAAGTTAATTTGTTGGACGACCATGTGGTGGACACACTGTTGGATGCGGCTGCGATGGGAATCAATCATGTCGAACGGGAAGGTATATCTTTCACACATCCTGCCCGTTTTATCATGATCGGGACAATGAACCCGGAAGAAGGTGATCTCCGTCCCCAGCTTTTGGACCGTTTTGCCCATTCCGTTGAAATTCATGGTGAGACAAACCCTGAAGAACGAGTAAAAATCGTCAACCGGACGCTGGCTTTTGAACAGGATCCGGAAGCTTTTTGCGGCAGCTTTTCCAAACAGCAGCAGGACCTTGCAAACCGCATCACGGAAGCTCAAAGAAATCTCCACAACGTGCGTTATTCCTCACAGGACCTTTACGCCATTGCTGAATTGACGACATCCTTCCATGTTGAAGGACATCGTGCCGATATTGTTATTCTGAAAACCGCAAGAGCCCTGGCTGCATTTGAAAACCGTGATTTCATTACTCAGAATGACATTTCCAGAGCAGCAGCACTGACACTTCCGCATCGCATCATTTCCGGCCATGGCAGCGACAGTGCGGTAAAACCTGAAGAAATTGAATCCAAAGCCTCAAAGATCCTCGAAAACATGCCGAAAAGCCCGGAAATATCTTCTGCAGACAACGAAGAAGAAAATGATGATAAAAAAAAACAGATGATATAGATATTCCTCATCTGGTGATCCAATCATCCGAATCTTATATTCCGGCTGCGGAGACCATCTATAATCAAAACCAGCCATTCTGGTGGGATGCGGCACGCATCATTGAAGATGACTTTACGTTTCCTTTATACGAGAAAGCCCCTTCTGAAAAAAAACAGAACAGGGGAAAGAAAAAGGAACTTGTCTCAGCCGGAAAAACAGGCCATTACATACGCGCAGTACCCGCGGAAAAGGATTACGCGGATATTGCTCCGGCCGCCACTATAAGATCCGCAGCAGGGAAACAGTTTCAGCGTCTGCACGTAGATGATCCTGTCAAGCCGGCTGTTTTGATCAAACCGGCTGATATCATGAAAAGGGTCCGGATACGGAAAAATTCATCACTGATCGTTTTTCTGGTTGACCTGTCCTGGTCTATGGCAGTGACACAGAGAATGGCTGCCACGAAAAAGGCTATTACCCTGATTTTAAATAAAGCATATCAGTTTCGTGACGATATTTGTCTGATCACGTTTCATGAAAATCATGCCGACGTCATCATTTCTCCGACACATTCAATAACATTGGCAGAGAAAGCCATGAAAAAAATGTCTGTCGGCGGAAAGACCCCGCTGCCGGCCGGGTTGATGCTCGCGCATGAGATCCTGAACAAAGAAAGCAGAAAATACGGGAGAGAAAACATAGCTCTGGTGCTCCTTTCTGATTGTGAGGCAAATGTTCCTCTTTCATCAGCTGATGACCCGGATCCACAAGAAGAAGCTGTTTCCGAAGCAAAGAAAATCGCCTCAGAAGGATATCACAGCATTGTAATTAATTCCGATCAGATGTCGTTTGGACAGGGATATTCGAATTCACTGGCAAAGCATCTGAATGCTGCCTGTTACCTGATATCAGGATTCAATGAAGATCACTTGCTTAATACACTTCGTTCGGAGCTGATTCTTTGATACAATTAGAAGGAAAGAAGGTACAGTACATGAATGATATTGAAAAAATAAAAGAAGTTCTTTCCTGTCTCTGCTCTTTACCCGGACCTTCCGGTTATGAAGAACCAATTGCAGAGGCTGCCGGAAAAATATGGTCCGGATTATCCGATGAAATAAAAATTTCACCTCTGGGTAATCTTTACGCAATAAAAAAGGCGAATGTTCCTTCTGAAGGGAAGAAGCGGAAAATTCTTTTTGCCGTTCATATGGATGCTGTAGGGATGATCGCGACAGAAGTAGTACAGGAATTCATTCGCTTTGAATCCATCGGCGGTCTGGATCCGCGGGTCCTTCCCGGTCAGTTTGTAACGGTCCATACGAAAACCGGGCCGGTCAAAGGGTTGATCGTTATGCCGTCCGCAAGCCTTACCAAAGAGGATTATGGCAGAAATCCGATTCCGCTGAAAGACCTTATGATCGATACCGGATATAATGCTGATGTGCTTGCAAAACTTGTCCGGCCCGGTGATATCATCTCCTTTGCGAATGAACCGGTTTGTATGCAGGATGATACCTTTTCCGGACATACACTGGATAACCGCGCATCTATGGCTGCAGTCACAATTTGCCTTCAGGAACTGCAAAGCATCCGGCATAAATGGGATGTCTATGCTGTCGGAACTGTTCAGGAAGAAGAGACCGGAGCGGGAGCAGCTTCTGCGCCTTATCAAATCAGACCGGATATTTCTGTCGCAATCGATGTCACTTTTGCCACCGGACCGGGCTCAAAAAGCTGGGATACCTTCCCCCTGGCAGGCGGTCCTGTCCTCGGCTTTGGGATGAACATTCATCCGGCTCTTTATGAGATTTGCAAAGAGATTTGCGAAGAAGAACGCATCCCGTACTCCACTGAATATTCACCGCGGATGAGCGGAACAGATGCTGTCGACCTGCAAATCGCCGCAGGCGGCGCTCCGACAATGGTCATCAGCATCCCGCTGCGTTACATGCATACCGCTAACGAAATCATTTCCGCAAAAGATGTTAGAGATGTCGGCAGACTTTTAGCCGCCCTGGTTCGAAAGCTCGATGAAAACACCATGAACCGTCTGGCCTGGGAGGATTGAAATGCAAAATTATAAAGAAATCACTTTACCTGTCCTTTCACAGAAAGATATGGACCTGCTCGAAGAACTCTCAAATGCCTGCGCGGTTTCCGGTAATGAGCGTGAAGTACGCAGAATCGTCCGGCGGGAGATCCAGCCCGCGGCCGATAGTTTCGAGGTCGATGCCCTTGGAAATGCAATTGCCGTCAAAAAAGCCAAAACGTCTGAATTTGTACGTGTGATGATCGCCGCGCATATGGATGAGATCGGTTTCATGCTTGTCAATGAAGAGGATCCCGGAATTTTCCGTTTCCGCTCGGTCGGAGGTGTGGATCCGCGGCAGATGGCGGGCAAAGCTGTTCTGGTCGGTCCCGATCATGTTCCCGGTGTGATCGGTGCCTGTCCTATCCATCTGACAACTTCAGAAGAACGAGAAAAGACCATCAAAGAATCGGAGCTGAGAATTGATATCGGAGCTGAAAACAAAGCCGTAAAACCGGGCATGTACGCTTATTATGCGACGAAATTTTCTGAAATGGGCAGCAGTGTCTGCGGTAAAGCGCTTGACAACCGCTTCAGTGTGTGCACACTGATCCATATTTTCAAAGAATGTCCCGATAATGTTGAATTGATCGCAGTCTTTACGGCTCAGGAAGAAGTCGGTGTCCGCGGTGCAAGTGTTGCCGCCTGGGACCGCAAACCGGATCTGGCCATCGTCATTGACTGTACTCCGGCCATGGACCTGCCCAGATGGGACGGAGAGGAAAGCTATATCTATAAATCAAAAATCGGTGAAGGCCCCGCGATTTATACCAACGACGGCAGAACTCTCAGCGATCCGCGCATTATTAATTACCTGATCGAAACCGCAAAAGCTTATGGCATCCCCTGTCAGCGCAGACAGCCTATGACGGGAGGTACAGATGCCGGAACGATCCACATCACACAAGAGGGGATCCCTGTTGTATCGATGTCGGTACCGGGCCGCTATGCGCACAGTGCGGCATCTCTGGCACGTAAATCCGACTGGGAAGCGCACATGCAGCTGCTTTACGCGGCATTAGCGAATATGGATAAAACACTTCTGGCAAAACCAAGATAGCAGAGAGGATACAGAATGAAAAATCTTATTGAGAAACTTGTCAACACCTTCGGACCTTCCGGATATGAAAGCCGTGTTCGGGATTTAATTTTGGAAACAATAAAAGATGATGTGGATGAATATCGCATTGATGCGCTGGGCAATCTGATTACGCGTAAGGGAACGCTCAAAGAAGGCGGAAAACGGATCATGGTTTCCGCGCACATGGATGAGATCGGTCTTATGGTGACACATGTGGACGAACAGGGCTTTGCCTATGTAACGAATCTCGGCGGTGTCCGCCCGCTGAACTGTATGTCCAACCGGGTCGTTTTTGCTGACGGTACAGAGGGCATGCTCTGTGCCCGCGACATGGAAAACGGAAAGATCCCGTCCATGGATAAATATTATGTAGATACCGGCGCTTCTTCCCGGGAAGACTGTAAAGTGAAAATCGGAGATCCGGCAGTGTTTGTCGGGCGTTTTGTGGATATGGGTGACAAATGGATGTCAAAGACGATGGATGACCGGATCGGCTGCCTGATCGGAATCGAAGCTTTGAAAGCACTCAAGGACAGTCCGAATGAAGTCTGGTTTGTTTTCAGTGTCCAGGAAGAAGTCGGTCTGCGGGGTGCCAAAACAGCCGCCTATGGTGTTGACCCTGAGATCGGTATCGCGCTGGATGTAACACTCTGCAATGATACCCCGGGACTGGTCGAACGGAATTTGAAGTTAGGTGCCGGTCCCTGCATCAAGGCAAAGGATGGCTCCCTGATCGGTACTCCATGGCTGAATAATGCGCTGTATGACGCCGCTGAACGCGCGGGGATACCTTACCAGATCGAAGTCCTGCGCGGTGCCGGTACTGATGCCGGGGCTATTACCCTGACCCGTTCCGGTGTGCCGAGCAGCGCGATTTCCGTAACCTGCCGCTATGTTCATACACCGTCTGAGATGGTTGACGTCAATGATGTCAAGCAGGCGATAAAATTGCTGACGGTATTTCTTGAAGGAAAAATCGAAAAATAAATAATCTTGTCAGTAAAAAGGCCGGCGCTTATGAATCGACAGCGCCGGCCTTTCTTATTTTCTATTTGCGGTTTGCCAGTTTTACGTCAATTTTATCGGCCGCGGCATAAATATCCGACAGCGTAATTTCCCGGGCATTTTTGGCGATGGCAATGGAAGCCGCTTCATTCAGGACCGTTTCAATTTCAGCACAGCTGAGGTCTTTGAACATATCGGAAAGTCTTCCTTCCCCAAGCTCCGGTGAAAGCTGTTTCCCGGCGGAATAAAGGCGGATCAATTCTTTCCGCGTTTCCGGGTCCGGATTGCCGATATGATATTTCAGGTCGAAACGGCCGGCACGGATCAAAGCAGGATCCAGAGAAGCATAGGAGTTGGTTGCGGCAATGACCAATATGCCGGAAGAGGGAGTAAAACCATCCATCTCATTGAGCATGGTTGTAATGATCCGGTTATTCTCCTTATCGATCCCGGATCCGGCATAATTTCTCCGTTCACCGATGCTGTCAAACTCATCAATAAATACAATACAGGGACGATTCCGGCGGGCTTTTGAAAACAGCAGCCTGATTTTCATGGCACCCATTGACATTAAAGCACTCTGGAAATCTGCCCCTTTGGTAGCGATGAAATTCACATGACATTCCTCAGCCAGCGCACGGGCAAAAAGTGTCTTGCCGTTTCCGGGAGGCCCTTCGAGAATTACACCTTTGATCGGGCGGATCCCTTTTTGTGCGGCGAATTTCGGATCTTTCAAATAGCTGACCAGCAAAGATATATCATGCTTCACGTTGTTCATCCCGGCGATTTTATCAAACGAAATGCCCGTATGATGTACGACCCGGAAAGTACTGCGGTAGAGCGAAATCAGTTTATAAGCCCCAAATCCGAATAGTCCGATGAAAAAGACATTGAAGATCATATCCAGATAATAATTTATGCCGTCATCTTCCTTCGTATGATCCGCAACCTCAATTTCCGCCAATAAGAGCTGCTCTTTAAAGCCGTCACGGTCAGGATTATCGGTCCGGTATAAAGTATCCGAATCTGTGGTTTTATATGTCAGATGATCTTTATAGATTTCGACCTTTGATATTTTTTTATTTTCCAAAGCCGCAATAAAGCCTGTGTAGGATCCGTATGTACCTTTCGTAAAATCACCGAACACCCAAACCGCGCATCCCGCGGCCAGTATTACGGCAAGTAACAGCAGTATCTTTTTATTCATATCAGCCTCGCATTACAGACTAAAGGGATGAAACCGGACCCAATCAAATCAATTTTTTCAGGAATATCAGCAGCATCCCGGCCAGAACAAATACGACAGCCACCAGAATACAATTGCGGATGACGGCAGGCCATCCATGTTTACCGATATCCATGAAATCGTACGGGTAGGCGCTGTCTGTATTTTCAATAATATCGCCGCGAAGCCCCCGTATTTCCGCGTATAAAACATAGAGCCACGGGATGATCGTCCAGATCAATGCCCAGCGGTAGTTCAGCTGCGCCTTATCCGCGAAAACCAGCCAGTTCAGCAGGCTCAGCAGCGGAACGATATAGTGCACACAATAATTGGAAAAGGAATGCAGCATTTGAAATTCACTGCTGTCAGAGGGAGCTTTTTTCAAAGCCGGAACCAGCAAAAAATGAAAGATCCCGAATGTCAGGAAGATACTCATCGTCACACTGTAAAACCACAGTTCGGAAAAAACGATTTTCCCGAAGAATCCGTCATAATTCCCTGTGATCCGCACTACCATACGGATCAGGTAAAACATCACGACAAACAAATTGCTGAGGTTTGTGTAATACCTGAAGAAATCCTTTCGCAGATTTCCGGAAAGCCATCCGGAGTGCATCAACAAACCGCAGCATCCGACAAGAACAATGAGAATTTCGATAATAATCTGAACTGCCATGAGTTTATTTTCCTTTCATACACCTGTCGATCAAAGTATCCGGATCAAAAGCTTCTCCCGGGTAACGCAGGTCAGCGAGAAACTCCACATTACCTTTCGGACCCAGCAGCGGAGATTTAACCAGCCCCTTGCATTCATAGCCAAACTCCATTGCGGAACGCAGAACGGTCCGGAGCACCTGCCGATGCACATTCGGATCCCGGATCACGCCTGCTCCTTTTGCGGCTTCTTCTTTACCGGCCTCAAATTGCGGCTTGATGAGCGTGATAAGGCGTCCCGGCTCTCCCTGAAACCACCCGCAGATAACGGGCAGCAGGATGCGGAGAGAGATAAAGGACGCGTCACATACCGCAAGATCAATACGTTCCGGCAGGATCTTCACGTCCCGGGCGTTGGTTTTTTCCATGGAAATCACTCTCGGATCATTGCGCATTTTCCAATGCAGGATGCCATAACCGACATCGATAGCATAGACTTTCGACGCACCATGCTGCAGCAGGCAGTCAGTAAACCCGCCTGTTGAAGCACCTACATCCGCACAGACCGCTCCGTGGACATCCAGCAAATCGAAAGCTTCCAATGCACCGAGGAGCTTTTCTCCGCCGCGTGATACAAATTGCGGTCCTTTATCAATTGTTATCTCAACCTCTTCGGAAAACTGCTGGGATGGCTTGATGACCATGTTGCCATTAACACGCACTTCACCTGCCATGATCAGTTTTTGTGCCAGCGATCTGCTTTCAACCAGACCGCGCTGCTGAATCAAAACATCCAATCGTTCTTTTGCCATATCGATCTTTCATCATGAGCGCAATTTTCAAGATTTATTTCGCTGCTCAATGCTTTAGAATTATATCATTTTCACCGGAAAAATAAACCGAAAACAAATTGAATTATTCGTTACTTGAAAAAGAAGACTTTTTGCCGTATACTTATTCCATGAGCTTTATTAAGAATTTGTTATCATCACCGTATATTCACCAGATGCGTCCCCGTCAATACGCGAAGAACGCTTTCATATTCGCTCCGCTGATTTTTGACAGGCAGCTTTTCGTACCCCGCTCATTATGGCTTACATTTCTCGGTTTTATTACACTGTGCATTCTTTCCAGTGCCGTCTACGTCCTGAATGACATCGTTGATGTTGATTCCGACCGCAATCACCCGCAGAAAAAATACAGGCCTATCGCTTCAGGAAAAATATCGATCCGAAATGCAAAGATATTCTGTGTCATATTATTCCTCATAGCCTTTACCATGGCTTTTTTGATAAACAAAAAATTTCTGCTGCTGTGTATCTGCATAGCAATAATAAATCTCGCATATTCCTTCCGCCTAAAGCACATTCCGCTGATCGATATCATTACGATAGGAATATTGTTTATTATTCGTGTTTACAGCGGAGCAGTCCTGATCCAGGTGAAAGTCTTTTCACCATGGCTGTATATTGTCACCTTCATGCTGGCCCTTTACCTTGGCTTTGGGAAAAGAAGGGCTGAGCTGGCAAGCCTGAATAACGCAGAAAACAACGTACGCCCGGTTTTGGATGGGTATACAATCCAGTTTCTGGATCAGCTGATATGCATAATTTCCGCGGTCATTATCATGTCCTACGCCCTGTACACATTTTCCGGTCCTGCCGTCCCGGCGAATAACCGGATGCTTTTGACGATCCCGTTTGTCGTTTATGGAATTTTCCGGTATTTATATCTGGTTCAGGTAAAACACCAGGGAGGTGCTCCGGAAGAGGTACTGCTGTCCGACCGCTGGCTTCAGGGCACGATCCTGTGTTATGCGCTTTCTGTCGTTTACGCACTTTATTTGTAAGGTTCGCTCATGAAAATATCTGATAGTGCACCAGCCAAAACAATTCTGTTCGGAGAACACGCAGTCGTTTACGGAGAGCCCGCGATCGCAGTTCCTTTGTCAGGTATCAGGACTCACGCGGAAATGCATCCGAACGGCAGAGAATTCCGCGTGATTTCAGAAAAGGCTCATTTGAACCGCACCTACAAACAGCTCATAAAAGGCAGCGGTCTTGAAGTGCTTTTATCCAGATTAATGACAATTATCGGGATCAGCGAACTGCCGTCCGATACCTTGAAAATAACCAGTGATATCCCTGTAGCGTCCGGGCTGGGTTCCGGTGCGGCGCTTTCGGTTGCCGTGATCCGGACTTTTGCAAAGCGTTATCACAAGACCTTTCCGACAGAATTTGTCAATGAGCTTGCTTACGAAATTGAAAAGATTTACCACGGAACGCCTTCCGGCATAGATAACACCACAATCGCATACGAGCAGCCGATCCTTTTCTCAAAATCAACAGGTTTTACCCCGCTCCGGGCCGATATCAATAAATTGAATATGCTGGTTATCGATTCCGGCATCAGGAGCAAAACGATCGATGTAGTCACCGATGTAAGGAACAATTTTGAGACCAACGAACAATATATACGAAATATCGGTACCCTTGTCCGCACGGCTGTAAACGCGCTCGGATCCGGTGATGCCAAAGAAATAGGAACATTGATGAATGAAAATCAATCCTTACTGCGAAAAATAAACGTATCCTGTCCGGAATTGGATGAGATGATCGACATCGGAATGAAAAACGGCGCTTTAGGCGGAAAACTGACAGGCGCCGGAAGGGGCGGAAATTTCCTGATTTTGGCAAAAGACAAAGATCATGCGGAAAAGCTCGCTTCACTATACGAAATTAAAGGGTTAAAGGTGATTCTATGATCACAATTCTCAAACTTGGCGGATCTCTGATCACAGACAAAAACAGTCCGCATACAGCCCGCCCGGATGTCATCAGGAGGATTGGGAAGGAAATATTCGATTTTTGGCAGACGGACAGATCTCCTCTGCTGATCGGTCACGGGTCCGGGTCTTTCGGCCATGTGCCTGCAAAACGTTACGGTACGAGAAAAGGCGTATATTCGCAGCAGGACTGGGCCGGTTTTGCGGAAGTGCACGCGGAAGCCGTTTCATTAAACCACATCGTAACAAGCATCCTGCGGGAATGCGGACTGCCGGTGATCAGCTTTGTGCCGATGGATGAAATAAAAACAGTCAACGGAAAAATCACCCGCTGGGATATAACCAATATCGTGAATTGCTATTCAGCTTACGGATTAATTCCTTTGATATTCGGTGATACGATTTTTGACGAAGAAACAGGCGGAACGATTTTGTCTACAGAAGATCTCTTCATGCACCTGTGCCATGTGCTCCCTGAAAAACCGAGGATCCTTTTGGCAGGGCTTGAAGAAGGCGTCTGGCAGGATTTCCCGCAAAAAACAAAATTGATCGGCAAAATTCATGCTTCCGAAAATGAAGACGAGAGGTTTATCGGCGGATCAGCATCAACCGATGTGACCGGAGGCATGTATGAAAAAGTCCGCTTAATGAAAGAACTGGTCCGGAAGGATCAGGCATTGTCTGTTTCCATTTTCTCAGGGGAGCAGACAGGAAATATTACAAAAGAATTGAAGAATATTCCGACAGGGACATCAATCGTTTTGTAACCGTCTGATTTTGAAAATAAAACAAGGAGGTTCTATGAACTACGCATCATCCGCAAATTTGCTCCGCAAAGAAGAAATTATCATTGCGCCTTATGGTACGCACTCCAAAGATACACGCGGCAGACTGTATCCTGAAGAGGATCACAGTTATCGCGGCTGTTACCAGCGGGACAAAGACCGAATTCTCCACACAACAACATTCCGGCGCCTCGAATACAAAACGCAGGTTTTTGTAAATGATGAAGGAGACTATTACCGCACCCGGCTGACTCACACACTGGAGGTCGCGACGATCGGCCGTACCCTGGCACGCGCTCTGGGCGGGAATGAAGACCTTGCGGAAGCGATCTGCCTGGCGCATGACATGGGGCATCCGCCTTTCGGACACTCCGGAGAAGCAGTCCTCGCAAAAAAGATGGTAAACCACGGAGGGTTCAATCATAACCGTCAGACATTGCGAATTGTCACGGAACTGGAAAGACGCTACAACGGTTTTAAAGGGCTGAACCTTTGTTACGAAACCCTGGAAGGGATCGCGAAACACGAATCAGAATACGATACGATGGGTGACCTGACTTTCAATCCGGACCTGCGCGGTTCCCTGGAAGCTCAAATCGCCAATATGGCAGATGAGACGGCTTATTCCGCCCATGACCTTGATGACGGCCTGCGTTCCGGTTTGCTGACACTGGATATGGTACAAAGTCTTGGAATATGGAGAATCATTTCCGATGAAATTCATTTCGCGGAAACTAAACTAAGCGATCTCGACCGGCACCGCTTCATCACTGCGCTTACATCGATGGAGGTAAATGACATTATTGAGCACAGTGAACAGATGATTCAGAAGAATCGCATTGAATCTGTCAGTGATTTGGTGCATATGCCTTATAATATAGTGTCAAACAGTGATATGATGGTTGGGTTGAACCGGGAATTGAAAGATTTCCTGTACAACAACATGTATCGGCACTATCGGGTAATGAGAATGAGCGCGAAGGCGGATATGATCCTTTCCAGGTTATTTGATACTTTCCTGGGCAATCCGAAACTGCTGCCCACTCACATTCAGGAAATGATTCCCGAAAAAGGTCTGGAAGTGGCGATTTGTGATTATATCGCCGGGATGACAGACCGTTATGCTGTTGAACAATATCAAAAACTGTTCGATCCGGAGATACTGCCGTAATGTCGAACCGGTTGTTTATGGAAAATCTAAAGGTGTATTACACTTTTATTATGAAAAAGAGGTGAAAACATGGCTGAACAGGCAACATACTTAACTGCAGAAGGCAAGAAAAAACTGGAAGATGAACTTGAGGAATTAAAAAACGTCAAACGTCCGGAAATTGCCGCGCGTCTGCGTCACGCAATTGAACAGGGTGATATTTCAGAAAATGCTGATTATTCTTCCGCCAAGGAAGACCAGGGCTTCATGGAAGGCCGCATCCAGGAATTGGAGAAACTGCTTTCCAACGTAAAGCTGATCGATGATATGGACAGAGAAAAGGGTGTTGTCAACATCGGGTCTGTGGTCACACTGCTTGAAGAAGGCGAAGATGAACCTGAAGAATATACGATCGTAGGGACCCAAGAAGCGGATCCGATGAACAATCGTATCTCTTTCCTTTCCCCGATCGGCGCTGCCATTCATAAACGAAAACAGGGTGAAACCGTGACCGTAGAAACACCCGGCGGAACGATCCGGATGAAAATTGTCAAGGTTCAATAAAAATTTTCGTAACTGTTCAGAATACAGCACAGTGAGACCGGATCATAGCTGCTGCGCAGTCGGTCTGATGGGTCCGGATCAGCAATATAGCTTGTCTGCTCTGAACAGTTACAGTTTTTCATCTTTTGGCTTTGCCATAAGTTAATAGAACCTTTGTGATTAAAAAGCGGCAGAAAAGTCAATGGAGATAAATATATTTATTTGCAAAGATAAATCATAACATTACATCTCTGTTGACTTTTTTGACATTATTATTACTCTTCAATTCACAGCTGCACAGCAGCAGAGCATGACTTATGAAAAAGAAAAACCAGACAATTATAAAGAGCATCATTATCTCGGTTGTTTCTGTATTGTTTTTTTATTTATGTACAGTTTCTTTTCTAAAGCCACTCATCACAAAGGTCTTTACCAGCACGAACTTGTCTTCTTACGCACTGAGTATCATCTTTTTTCTCATTCTTTTTATTCTTTCGGGAAAAATAAATATTACTCTGTCAAAAAATCTAATATCCGCGGGTTTCCTTCTGATCTCAATTTTACTTTTGATAAGCTGCTCACTGGAAATCCGTGACGTAAAGTATCCCATTATCGAATTTTCATTTCCAACATATGTTTTTCTTGCGGCAATAATCTTTTTATTCCTGGTTGTTTCAATAATATTTTTCAATGAAAAACTCAATAAGCGATGGCATGACGGTTTGAACAGGTTTACAGGAATTATCACATGGGTTCTTGCATCTGCACTTATCGCTGTATCCGCATATAACCAATACAATCTGAATTTTTTCAGATATTTTGACCATCATCATCTGCACGCATATTTGAACAGCATCCTGAATGTTTATCATGGACAGCCATTTACAGAAACAATAACCAGTATTTATGGTCATTATGGATTTTTTTATTACCCTTTTCTGAAAATTGCTTACCATTTTGGAGCTCATAATATCTACAAGGTATATATGCTGTTGAGCAGCTTATTGACTGTTTGTATCTTATTGATTTGGATCAGGATCCTATGTTGGAACATCAAAAGCCCTTTGCTTTTACTCACAGGTATTTTTACGATCTGCCATATAAATGCGGCAAGAATTGTCTTTTTATTCCACCAGCTGTACCCACACAGAGCACTTCCTGTTGCCGTTACCGCATTATTGATCTCATTGTGGTTCAGGTCAAAAGGGAAGCGCCGCTTTTGGATCACCATATGTGGCTATGTTACCGGCATCATGCTGATCAGCTGGAATACTGAATGCGGTATTGTTTCTGTGATTTCCTGGGCAGCACTTCATATTTGCTCCGCGTTTCAATCAAAGGCAAAGAAAAATATTATGGAGATCCTGATCCATTTATCAGCGATACCGCTGACATTCTGCGCTGCGGTTGTTTTCTGCGGTCTGATCAATTGCATGTTTGGCGGAGAAATGATATCTGTAAGAGATTTTCTGTTCCCTTTGTTAAATACGGGACTTATGATTGAATTTCATGAACTGCCGCTTCCGCCATACCCATCCGCATGGATGTTCATCCTTCTTCTGATATTTGCTTTTTTGGGTTATGGGCTGAAAGATACGATTTTCTGTACCGCCGCCGGAATAAAATCAGACCGTACAGCAGCATGTTTTGCGCTCGCTGTTTTGGGTTTAGGGGCTTTATCGTATCCGATAAACCGTCCCGCGTATACAGAATTTTACATTATTCTTCCGATTGCGGGTCTGTTGATGTCAATCACAGCGGATTCCTTTTGGAAGGATATTCCTGTAATTTCCAGACCGTCTGCAGCAAGTTCCGCCAATCAATTATTAAGAGGATATTTAGCTTATCTCAGTTTTTTCATACTGTTTCTCCTGACCATCAGCACAATTATAAATATTCCACATAAACTCAATGAATACAAAAGATACAAAGATACAGAAAAAATTGACACACTTGCTGCATGGATCATTGATATCAATAATGATAAGGCACTTGCAATCGGTAACACGGCAAGTTTTATTTACGCATATTTGGGCAGAGACCCGGGTTTTTATTACATGGATACTTCTGACTACATTATTAATCCGATTTCACGCGAAGAATTGATTGAAAATTTAAAGTATCTCGATGGGGAATCTGTCTTCACCGCAAACGATGTTCAATATGACCTCCCACAGGAATTTCTTGATACGCATTGGGAATATTCAATGATCAAAATAGATAATTTCCCTATGTATTACTGGGTTCCGAAATAACTTATTTCGTATTACTTTTTATTGATGTTTTTGTTTTTCTATGCTATGATTTAAGGAATAGAAAAAATAAAATATACAGCTGTTCAGGTCGCAGCACACAAAGACCGGACCGATGCTGCCGCGCAGCCGGCAAAGCAGGCGGAGGTCAGTGCTGCATACGGTTTATGAGATCTGAACAGTTATGATTTGTAACAATGTGTTGAAAACACATAAACTGGAGGAAATTTTATGAGTTATATTCGTGACATCAATCTCGCCCCATCAGGAAATGACAAGATTGAATGGGTACGCCGCAACATGCCGCTGCTCCGCAGCATACAGAAACAATTCGAAAAAGATCAGCCGTTCAAGGGATTGAAAATCGGTCTTTCCATTCATCTGGAAGCCAAGACTGCGTATTTATGCCGTGTTCTGGCAGCAGGCGGAG
This sequence comes from uncultured Chloroflexota bacterium, assembly GCA_902786265.1. Classification (GTDB taxonomy): domain Bacteria; phylum Chloroflexota; class Anaerolineae; order Anaerolineales; family Anaerolineaceae; genus Flexilinea. Next base: position 39,764 of record CADACE010000002.1, read on the forward strand.
CAGAGATGCATATCACCGGTTCCAACCCGCTCTCCACGCAGGATGATGTTGCCGCGGCTCTCGCTGACGGCGGACTGAATGTCTACGCCTTCCATGGCGCTGATGCCAAACTGTATGATGAATGTATCGAAATGGTCGTAAAGGCTGAACCTGATATCGTTATCGATGACGGCGGCGATATTCTGAACATGATGCATAACAAATACCCGGAAATCGAAAAGAAGGTTCTGGGCGGCGGTGAGGAAACGACCACCGGCATCATCCGTCTGAAAGCGATGGAACGTGACGGAGAATTGAAATTCCCCATGTTCGATGTCAATGACGCCAACTGCAAGCATCTGTTTGATAACCGCTATGGTACCGGTCAGTCCGTATTTGACGGGATCAACGGAACCACCAACCTCATCGTCGCGGGCAAACATGTTGTCGTGGCCGGCTATGGCTGGTGCGGACGCGGGACCGCGATGCGCGCCAAGGGATTAGGCGCAAAGGTCATCATCACCGAAGTGGACCCGGTCAAAGCCATTGAAGCGGTCATGGATGGGTTCGAAGTGATGCCGATGAGAGACGCGGCAAAGATCGGCGACGTGTTCGTTACGACTACAGGCTGCAACCAGGTCATCACGGAAGACCATTTCTATACCATGAAGGACGGTGTCCTGCTTTCCAACGCCGGACATTTTAACGTTGAAGTTGATGTCGCCCGTCTGGAAGAAATTGCAGTGGAAACAAAACTCATGAAACCGAATATCATGGGTTATAAACTGAGCAACGGCAACTGGCTCTATGTCCTGGGTGAGGGACGCCTGGTCAATCTGGCTGCCGGCAACGGTCACCCTGCGGAGATCATGGATATGAGTTTCGCGATCCAGGCTCTCTGCGCGCGCTATGTTGCTGACCATCGCGGCAAGCTTCCGGTCAAATTGATGCCGGTTCCTGTGGAAATCGACAACCAGGTCGCCCATATGAAACTGGAAAGCATGGGAATTTCCATCGACGTTTTAACGCCGGAACAGGAAAAATATCTGAGCTCCTGGCAAATCTGAGAACGGGGCTGAAATCTTCCGGAAATGAGCTGAAGGGATTCCGTGCCTGTTTGACGCAGGAGCTCATTTTACCGGAGATTATTTGTTTGAAAAGATTTAATAAAAAATGGCCCCGAATGGGGTCATTTTCAAAATCATCGTTATGAATCAAAAGATACTGTCTGGGACTGTCTTAGGTACTGTCCCGACAGAGCCCGTGAGTTACCGGTAACAGTCCCGTAAAGGAACAGTCACCGTAAGGGGCTTTCGATGAAACCGTGTTATATCTTAAAGGTGAGGGATGAAGATTTTATTTGAACACGCTGATATTCTGATCACAGAAGGAAATGGATTTTCTGAATTAAAAAACGCGTATTTAGCCGTAGAAGGGAAGAAAATCACTTATATCGGAACGGAGCGCCCGGAAGGACATTATGACGAGGTAAAAGACTACAGCAGCAAACTGCTGATGCCGGGGCTGATCAACACCCACTGCCATGCGGCAATGGTCATGCTTCGCGGGTTAGGCAGCGATTTGCCCCTTCAGGAATGGCTATTTGAAAAAATGATGCCGGTTGAGGACCGCTTTGATGCAAAGACGATCAAAGCTGCGACTTACCTCGCTCTCCTTGAGATGATCTCCACAGGAACGGTCAGTTTTTCCGATATGTATTTCTTCTGCCCTGCTACTGCGGAAGCCTGTATTGAAGCAGGTATCAAGGCGAACATCTGCCGTCCGCTGCAGTCTTTTGACCCTGCCGATAAGTATGAAACGTTATACAGAAAACTGGAAGCAGATGAACTTTTCAGGGATTATAACGGAGCTGAAGACGGAAGGATCCTGATCGACGATTCCATTCACGCGGAATATACCTGCCGGGAGGATTTTGTCCGGCAGCATGCTCTGACCGCAAAAGCCCGCGGCACACGAATGCACATCCACCTTTCCGAAACGAAAAAGGAACATGATGAATGCATCCAAAAATTTGGAAAGACACCCGCCCGCTGGTTTGCTGATCTCGGCACTTTTGACATTCCCGCTTTTGCCGCTCATTGTGTGTGGATAACTGATGAAGATATTGCACTTTTAGCCGAAAAAGGCGTAAGTGTCGTCCATAATCCATCTTCAAACATGAAACTCGGAAGCGGTTTCGCACCCATCGTAAAAATGCAGAAAGCAGGGATCAATATCACGCTCGGAACAGATGGAGCAGCTTCAAATAACAATCTGAACATGTTTGAAGAACTGCATATCGCATCCATTATTCACAAGGGTTATATGCTGGATTCGACCGTCACAAAATGCTCCGAAACGCTGCGCATGGCGACTATCAACGGAGCAAAACTGCAGGGACGCCCGAATACCGGAGCGCTTAAAGTCGGAAACGCCGCCGACATTATCGCCATCGATCTTGACAAACCGCATCTTTTCCCAAACAACGATACCGTCGGTTTGATCTGTTACAGCGCGCAGGGTTCTGATGTCTGCATGAACATGGTTGACGGAAAGATCCTGTATGAAAACGGAGAATTCCTGACGCTTGACCGGGAAAAGATCATGCATGACGCGCGGGAAGCCCAAAAGATTCTTTACTAAGGAGAGTACCATGGAACGGCAGGATAAAGATCTGGCTTTTATGCTTCAATATGAAAATATTGCCTGGTATGAAAACGGCGAAGTCCGCATTCTGGACCGCCGTGTCTACCCGGCAAAGGTTTCCTTTGTCGTCTGCAAAACCCATCAGGAAGTCACGCAGGCGATCCGGGATATGGTCACCCAATCGGCAGGGCCTTTTACCGCAGCTGCCATGGGCATGGCACTGGCGGCCTGGGAATGCCGTGACCTCGGGGAAAAGGAACAGTTGGACTTTCTGGAGAAAGCATCCGATAATATCTCACACGCAAGACCAACAACTGTCAAACGTATGCAGCTGATAACCGAAGGGTGCCTGGATGCAGCCAAATTAGCTATGGAAGCAGGGCTGCCTGTTCCGGAAGCGATCCGGGACCACGCTGTCAATTCCAATAACGTACGCTATGCGAAAGTCGGAAAGATCGCGGAATACCTTGTTGACATGATCCCGGACAAAGGCACAGTAATGACCCAGTGCTTCGGTGAAACAATTGTCGGCCAGATGCTGCGAGTCGCGCGGGAACGCGGAAAGAAGCTCAAAGTGGTCTGTCCGGAGACAAGACCGTATTTTCAGGGCGCGAGACTCACAGCAACAGTTGCGCATGACATGGGGTTCGACACCACCGTGATCACGGATAATATGCCTGCCTGGTACATGGAAAAGGAAGGCGTGGATGTTTTCACCTGCGCAGCGGACGCGATCTGCCTTGACGGGTATGTTGTCAACAAGATCGGCACCTACCAGCTGGCGATCGTCGCGAAATATATGAAGATCCCGATGTTCGTCACAGGCGCACCGGATAAAGGCCATCCCGTCCACGATACCATAAAAATCGAAATGCGGGATCCGGAATTTCCTCTTCAGGCTATGGGCGTACGAACCGCGGATCAGGGTGTCAAAGGCTGGTATCCGTCCTTTGATATGACTCCTCCGCACCTGATCTCGGGCATCGTAACTGACCGGGGGATCTTCTCGCCGTATGACCTGAACCGCTACTTTGAACAGGGTGACCTGGGTCTATACGAAATGGTCGTATAAAAATATATAATCTCAACCGGGACTGTCCTTTTATGGGACTGTCCCGAGAAAAAAACACATCTGAACAAAAGAAAAGACTGATATGAAACTTGTTGATGAATTAAAACTCCAGATTGTTGATAAATCCCTGCAGGCATTCCGTGCCGGACTTTTTGCCGGAACCAGCGGCAATATGTCCACTTATATCCCGGAAGAAAAACTCATGCTTATCACGCCGACCAGCGTCCGGTATGAGATCATGAAACCGAATCAGATCGTGGAAATGCGCCTTGACGGAACAGTCCTTTCCAACGGCAAGCCCAGTTCCGAATGGCATCTGCACGCGGAAATGTATAAAGCACATGAAAATATCCGGGCCGTTTTCCACACGCACAGCCCGTATGGCACAGCTTTCGCGGTCAACCATATGTCCATTCCTGCTGTCCTGATCGAGGCATACTTCTTCCTCGGCGGAGAAGTTCCCTGCGCGAAATACGCGACACCGGGTACGCCGGAGGTAGGCATCTACGCGGCTGAAACCATCGGCGACAAGGGCGGTGTCCTGCTCGCCAATCACGGCGTCGTCGCTGTCGGGAAAGATCTCGCTGAGGCATATCTGCGGGCTGAATACATCGAAGACGCCGCGAAGATATACACCTTCGCGAAACAGATCGGCACCCCGGTAGAATTAAAGCAGCTATAACGATAACAGGGACAATTACGCTGAGCGTAACTGTCCCTGTGCTAAATCAAGCTGATTGAGAAACAGAAAATAAATTATCAGGCATCGGGAGAAATGAGATCCCGATGCCTGATCAATTATGGAGCCGGTTCTGCTATGCGAAACCGACCAAAAGATTTTCCGTTTTAATCCTTACAGCTTCGGCAGCACTTCATTGAGGATGACGATGATTTTCGGGCCGATGATGTTGGCCGCTTCCATAACTTCCTCATGGGTCGTCTGAGCTTCGCCGTTATCGCTGTTCTTGTTGGTGATACCTGAGATACCCAGAACACGCATACCGCAGTGACGCGCAACAATAACCTCCGGAGCGGTTGACATACCCACGGCATCAACACCCCAGGAACGCAGCATCCGGACTTCAGCAGGTGTTTCAAAAGAAGGTCCGCTGAGCCAGCAATAAGTACCTTCCTTCAGGTCAATGTTGTTTTTAATCGCGGCTTCTTTTGCCATCTTCCCGTATTCGCGGTCATAAGCCTGAGACATATCAGGGAAACGGGTCCCGAATTCATCCATATTCGGTCCGCACAGCGGATTGTTCCCTGCCATACCGACCAAACCGATATGGTCCTTGATCAGCATGACATCGCCCGCATGGAAGAAAACATTCACGCCGCCGGCTGCATTGGTGACCACAAGTGAACCGACACCCAACAGTTTCATCACACGCACGGCGAAAGTAACTTCCTGCATGGAGTATCCTTCATAAAAATGCGTACGTCCCTGCTGTACGATCACATTCCTTCCGCCCAATTTTCCGATGACCAGACGGCCTTTGTGTCCGAAAACAGTTGACAGCGGCCAGCCGGGAATGTCTTTATAATCGATAATTACCGGTGCTGTTCCGGGTTCAGCGCCTTCCACTTTATCAGCAAGCTTTCCCAATCCGGAACCAAGAACCAGACCGATTTCCGGCAAGATAGAGATTCTGCTTTTGATCACATCAGCGGCATTTTGATATTCAGAAAATGAATAAGTACGCATTTTATCTCCTTTATGACAAGTGAAGAATAATTTGTTCAATGGATAATATTTCGACGGAACATAGGATCATTTACGATAAAAGTCAATGCATTGTTGACTCAAAAATACACCTCATCGAACAATAACCTTATATTTTTTATTATACCTTATATAATATTTATCAGAGAGGAAATTTTTCTCATTTTTTTCTGTTCAAAACCCACATTTCCGAATAATATACGTATTCTTTTCATTTGATCGCGGATACCCGGCAGCGGTCTGCGGCTTCCCGGTTGTGGGTCCTGAACAGTTCTCTTTCATTTTCAATAAAAACATTTTACAAAATTTAATGATTTTATTCATTATTTTTAAAATTGTCTTATAATATTGTATTGAGAAGAAAAAAACAAACCATATTGGAGGAAATTATGGCATACGTTATTGATAAAGATACTTGTATTGCATGCGGCGCATGTGTTGGCGATTGCCCGGTTGAAGCTATTACTGAAGGCGATTTCATGGTCATTGACCCGGATAAGTGCATTGATTGCGGTACCTGCGCGAGCGTCTGCCCGGTTGGTGCTCCGGCCGAAGGCTAATCTTAGCTTTTTTAGAAAATCAGCCATCAGTGGGTTATTCCTTACTGATGGCTTTTTTATTTATTCTGAACAAACCTATCGCAGATATCTGATTTTGGTCATGCTGCTCCCATTCCGCACCTATAACACCTTATGAACACCAACACTTTTTTTATCATATAATAGAAGTATGGATCTTTTTGAATATAACGATGAACAAACCTATAACAGCAGCCAGCCGCTGGCCTCACGTATGCGGCCGCGCAGCCTGGATGAACTGGTCGGGCAGGAACATATTGTCGGGAAAGGGAAACTGCTGCGCAGGGCTATTGAAGCAGACCGGCTGTTTTCTTCCATACTTCTGTTCGGGCCTCCCGGAACCGGTAAAACCACACTGGCGCAGCTGATCGCCAAAGCGTCATCCGCTGATTTCGTCACGATCTCTGCTGTCCTTGCGGGTGTTCAGGAGCTGCGGAACGTCGTTACCAAAGCAAAAGAACAGCGGCAGCTTTATAACAAACGGACGATTTTGTTCGTGGATGAAGTCCACCGCTGGAACAAATCACAGCAGGATGCTTTGCTGCCGCACGTGGAAAACGGTCTGCTCACACTGGTCGGCGCAACGACAGAAAACCCATTTTTCGAAGTAAACAAAGCGCTGCTTTCCCGATCCCGTGTTTTCGAAATGCATCCGCTGGATCATCATTCATTGCGCACCATCATGGATCGGGCAATACAGGATGAAGAACGCGGCTACGGAAAACTGGATATTCTTATGGATGAGGATGCCGCGGATCTTTTGATCGAACGCAGCAATTCCGATGCCAGGAATCTCCTGAACGCGGTCGAGCTCGCTGTTGAAAGTACACCGCCGGATGAAACCGGACAAATCCATATCACACTTTCGGTTGCCGAAGATTCGATCCAGGAACGAGCGCTGAATTATGATAAAAAAGGTGATTCTCACTACGACACCATATCCGCTTTTATCAAATCTGTCCGTGGCAGTGACCCGGACGCGGCTCTTTACTGGGTGTCGAAGATGTTACTTTCCGGAGAAGATCCGCATTTTATACTCAGAAGATTGATCATCCTTGCCTGTGAGGACATCGGCATGGCGGATCCGCGCGCGCTGCAGGTAGCGGTTTCCGCGGCAACGGCGTTTGATTACATCGGTATGCCCGAGGGGTATTACCCTATCGCGGAAGCGGTCCTTTATTGCGCCACTGCCCCGAAATCCAACTCCGCTCTGGGGATCTTCAGCGCCATGGATAAAATCAAAAAAGAAGGCGCCGGTCCGGTTCCGACCCACCTGATGGATGCCAACAGGGACGCACAGGCGCTGGGACACGGACAGGGGTATAAATATCCGCATAATTATCCGGAGCATCATGTCAAACAGCAGTATCTGCCCAAATCTGTTGACGGCGGATTTTATGTTCCGAGCGACCAGGGCTATGAAAAAATCATCCGTGAACGCATGGAACGATGGGGACACGGAGAGAATAATAAGAAATAAGAAATAAGAAATAAGAAATAAGAATGAAGAATGAGTAATGGAATAAATTATACAAAACGAAGCACATTAGGTCAGCTCTGATGCTGCCGCCAAGCCGGCATGGCAAAACCGCACTCATAATCTGCTGCCGGAGACAGGACAATTACGAATGAAGAATGAAGCCTTAATTGAATGTGTACCGAATTTTTCCGAAGGGCGTGAATGGGCTGTCATTGAAGCCATCCACGAGTCTATTATTTGTGACGGAAAGTGCCGGGTTTTGGATTACAGCGCTGACGAAGACCACAACCGCTCTGTCTTCACCATAACCGGTGCGCCGGAAGATGTCGAAAATGCCGTGCTGCGGTTTACAAAAACAGCAGCTGAACGGATCAATATGGAAACACACAAAGGAGTCCATCCATGCATCGGTGCCACCGATGTGATCCCTTTTGTGCCGCTGAAAAATACCGGTATGGATGAATGTATCGCGCTTTCTGAAAAGGTCGGGAGAAGGATCGCTGACGAGCTGGATCTCCCCGTATATCTATACGCAAAATCCGCAAAAACACCATATCATAAGCGTCTTGCCGATATCCGCCGGGGCGGTTATGCTGCACTTAAAGAAGAGATTTCGGCAATTCCGGAACGCGCACCGGATTTTGGACCGAAATATCTGACTTCTGCCGGAGGGGTTTCCATCGGAGCCAGAGACTTTCTGATTGCCTTCAATGTTTATCTTAATACGAATGATGTAAAGCCTGCCCGTCTGATCGCGAAAAAGATCCGCGAATCCTCCGGAGGCTTTCCCGGTCTGCAGGCAATCGGGCTGCTTGTCAAGGGCTATGCGCAGGTATCCATGAATTTACTGGATTACCATAAAACCTCGATGAAAACCATTGTCCGTGCGATCCAAACGGAAGCTGCCGCGCTTGGCATTGAACCTCTGTATACCGAATTGATCGGCATGCTGCCAAAGGATGCACTTTCCGGTACAAATCCGAAAGAATTACTGTTAAAAGACTTTTCCGCTGATAAAAAATTATCTTTTTGATAAAAGTTACCGGACATGGACTGCTTTCCATATGTCTCTGAGGATAAGACGCGCAGTATTTCCGGATTTTTCGGTGATCCGGAATTTCAAAAAATTGAATTAGAAGAAGCGAAGTTTACCCCGTAAATCGAAATATATTAAAGCTTGGGCCATACATAATTTTCTCCGGATATTTATTGAATTGATGATCCTGCACTGATAAGAACAATTTATTTAGAATGAAAGCACATGAAGCCGGCTCTGATACTTCCATAAAGCCGGTACAGCAGAACTGCACCTTTGCTGCGCATCCTGCTGTTATAACAAACAAAATTTGCAAATCAATTATTTAGGGGTAACTTCAGATAAAAAAAATCCGCTTGAAAAGCGGATTTTCTGTCGGGGCGGGCGGATTTGAACCGCCGACCTCACGGACCCGAACCGTGCACTCTATCCGGACTGAGCCACGCCCCGAACAACGCTCATTAGTATAATACCACCTCTGTTTTTTAGCAAGTGAATCCATGAAAATTCATGACGTTTTCTTTTTTTCTTTTTTTTATTTGCAAGTTATGATAATATATATGATATGAGTAACACAAAAGAATCAGTTCGGGAATTCAAAAAAATACGCATCGTGACGATCGGCGGGGGCCATGGTCTCTCCAGCCTGCTTCGCGGTTTGAAAAAGGTCACCCGTAATATCACGGCAGTTGTAACGGTTGCGGATAACGGCGGTTCTTCCGGAGCTCTGCGCCGCGACATGGGTATTCTCCCGCCGGGGGATATTCGTTCCTGTCTCACCGCCCTTGCGGACGATGAAGAATTCATGACCCAGGTACTCCAATACCGTTTTTCTTCGGCTTCCGGTGTCGGACAGCATAACATGGGGAACCTGCTTCTCACCGCGCTTGCGGATATCACCGGAAGTTTCGAGCAGGGAATTCATGAGCTTGCGTCAATCCTCGCGATCCGCGGCAAAGTAACTCCATCGACACTTGCGAACATCAACCTGGCTGCGAATGTCGAGATCATCAAAGACGGCCAGCCCGTTACAGAACGGGTTACAGGAGAATCACAGATCACAGATAAACACGGGCGCATCCTGGATTGCTGGATCGAACCGGAAAACGTCAGCGCAAATCCGGAATCGATCCGGGCCATCCTCAATGCGGATCTGTTACTGATGGGTCCCGGCAGTCTTTATACAAGCATATTGCCCAACCTGCTTGTGCCGGGGATCGCCAGCGCTGTAGATGCTTCTTCCGCGAAAAAGATCTATATCTGCAATCTTACATCACAACCCGGTGAAACCGACAACATGGATGCGTTTGATCACCTTGCCATCATTCAGAAACGGATCCCTGAAACGAAACTGGATGGCATTGTATGTAACAATTTTTACAACGCTGATTTACCAAATCATATAAGCTGGTGTAAAATTTTAACGAAGGAAAATCGTGGAATAAAAGTATTTGCTGAGAATCTGATTGATGAAAATTATCCCTGGCATCACTCGCCGGATAAGCTCACAAATCTTTTGATCCATGTCTGGGAAGATTTGAAAGGATCTTCCGAATAATCACAACAGAAACGGGCAAACCTATTCTCAATTGCCTGTTTTCGGAGGGAATAAAATGACAAAAGTTGGTATTAATGGTTTTGGTCGTATTGGCCGCCAGGTTCTCAAATCACTGGTTGAAAATTATGCTAATGATTTGGAAGTAGTTGCTATCAATGACTTATTTGATACAAAAGCTAACGCTCACCTGTTCAAATATGACTCCACTTATGGAAAATTCAATGGTACTGTTGATGTAGAAGGCAGCGACCTGGTCATCAACGGCAAAAACATCAAAGTCTTCAACGAAAAAGATCCTGCCAACATTCCGTGGGGCGATCTTGGTGTTGATATCGTCATCGAATCCACCGGTATTTTCACTGACGCCATCGGCGATCCCGCCAAAGGCAAAGCTGGTGCAAATGCCCACCTCAAAGCCGGCGCCAAGAAGGTCATCATCTCCGCTCCTGCGAAGAACGAAGACATCACCATCGTCATGGGCGTGAACGACGATCAGTATGATCCCGCGAAACACAACATTGTTTCCAACGCCTCCTGCACCACCAACTGTCTGGCTCCTGCCGCGAAGATCGTCAACGACGCCTTCGGTATTGAATATGGTCTTATGACCACCATCCACTCTTATACCAACGACCAGGTCATCCTGGATCAGGGTCATAAGAAGGAAATGCGCCGCTCCCGCGCTGCTGCTCTGAACATCATCCCCACCACCACCGGTGCCGCGAAGGCTGTTGCTCTCGTTATCCCGGAACTGAAGGGGAAATTTGATGGTTATTCCCTCCGTGTACCGAGCCCGACCGTTTCCGTCGTCGACTTCGTCTGCACACTCAAGAAAGAAACCACCAAAGAAGAAGTTAACGCCATTTTCCACGAAGCTGCCGAAGGCAAACTGAAGGGTATCCTTGGCGTTACTGATGGCACCTTCAAGGATCCGTTGGTCTCCACCGACTTCCGCGGCGATGCCCACTCTTCCATCGTTGACTGCCAGTACACCTCCGTCATGGGTGGCAATCTCCTGAAGATCGTCTCCTGGTATGACAATGAATGGGGTTACTCCAACCGCGCTTGTGATCTTGCCCTGATGATGGCAAAATCACTCTAAGCCTTGTAAGTTCTTAGAACGCAAAAGGTGATTGTTTCGGTTTTGCCGCTGCAATCACCTTTTTTATCATGTTACAGGAGAAAGTCAGTATGTTCAATAAAAAAACCGTTCGTGATATCGATGTAAACGGTAAGAAAGTTCTTGTCCGTGTAGATTTTAATGTCCCGCTCAAAGACGGCGTCGTCGGCGATGACACCCGCATCCGCGGCGCACTGCCTACCATTCAGTACCTGCTGGATAACGGCGCTGCTGTGATCCTCTGCTCCCATCTTGGCCGTCCGAAAGGTGAAGTAAACCCGAAATATTCCCTCAAACCGGTTGCTGAATACTTGAAGGGCCTCGTCTCTAATCCGGTCTATTTTGCTGATGACTGCCTCGGCGAATCCGCCAAAGAAGGCGCTGCCAACCTCAAACCGGGTGAGATCCTTGTTCTCGAAAATACCCGCTTCTACAAAGGCGAAGAAAAGAATGATCTCGATATGGCAAAAGGTCTTGCTGATCTTGCTGATCTCTATGTCAACGACGCATTCGGTACCGCTCACCGCGCACATGCTTCAACGGAAGGCGTTACCCACTTCAAACCGGGTGTTGCCGGCTTCCTGCTTGAAAAGGAAATCCAGTACCTATCTTCCGCTGTTGAAGACCCGAAGCGCCCGTTTGTCGCCATTCTCGGCGGTGCCAAGATCTCCGATAAGATCGGCGTTATCAAGAACCTGCTGAACAAGGCTGACAAGGTCCTCATCGGCGGCGGTATGGCCAATACCTTCTTCGCTGCCCAGGGCTATGATATGGCTGATTCTCTCGTTCAGGAAGAAGCACTCGATACCGCGAAGGAAATCCTTGCTGCCGGTTCCGATAAGCTGGTCCTGCCTGTTGATATGGTCATCGCGAACGCTTTCGATAATGACGCCGAAAAGAAGACCGTCGAAACCGGAAATGTTCCGGCCGGCTGGCGTGTTCTTGATATCGGTGAAAAGACTGTCGAACTTTACAGCAACCTGGTCAGCACTGCCGCTACCGTTGTCTGGAACGGCCCGATGGGTGTCTTCGAAATGCCTGAATTCGCAAAGGGTACCTTCGCCGTGGCGAAAGCAGTCGCGGACAGCAATGCCATCTCCATCATCGGCGGCGGTGATTCCGTTGCAGCCATCCAGGAATCCGGTCTGGCTGACAAGGTAACACACATTTCCACCGGCGGCGGCGCTTCCCTCGAAATGCTCGAAGGACTCGTTCTCCCGGGTGTTGCTGCGCTTGAGGATAAATAAGATTATTCGCTGTGTATCAGGTGAAAAGGTCATTAGACCTGTCTCCTGATACGCCGTTTCATCGGGTATCTGCACCTGAAACTTGTTTGATACCCAATATGAAAACATCAGAAAAGGACGCTCAAAAAGGGCGTCCTTTTCTGATCCATATATAAAAATCCCAAATAACGTTTATCAGGATCTTTCAATATGAAGTGATCCCGAAACGTTTATTATCATCACCAGATTCTGATCCGGCCTTCGGTATCCGGATACATCCCATCGCTTTCTTTCACGCCATATGATGCAAGAAATTCATCAAACTGCTGAAGGGTCATGTTGACACGAAGGTGATTCAGCGGATGTGAATCATGAATATCATAACGCTCCCATTCGAGTGTAGTCTGTTTTCGCCACAACTCCGCATAGGCACGGAAGAACCGGTCATAATCAAAATCATCTATTTTCACCGCGATTCCCAGCGCGATCGTCATTCCTCCAAAATCCGCAGCGGCCTCTCCCCATTGTGATGTTCCGGAACAGACTGCATAAGGGAAAGGATGAACGGTGTCAATATGATCGGCAATCCTTTGAGCCCGTTTCATAAATGCCTGATAATCCTTTTCCGGCATCCAGCCATATGGATTGTCATCCGTCATCACCATATTTCCGTCTTTGTCATACCTGATCCCGGTCGGGTCAAAGCCGTGAGTCAATTCATGGCCGATGATCACACCGATCGATGCCAGTTTTTTTTCTATCGGCATATCGGGATTGCAGACAAAATCATCAACAAATCCGGAAAGGATGAAAAACTGATTAAATACCCCATAATAAAAGGCATTGGTGACAGAGCTCGCTATTTCAGGACGCAGATCATACCTCCAATCCCCCTTCTCCCTGGGCATGCCGGCAAATGCACCGTTATGCTTCATACGGCTGACCGTTATCGCCGCATAATTATCCAAAAAGGATTTGTTCGGATCCGGGGCAAGGTATGAACTGTCGATGAGTACATCAGGTGACATTACGCAAAATGTCATGTTATCGAGTTTTTCGATCGCAGCAGCTTTTCCGGAATCTGACATCCAATCCTCATGGTCTAACATAACTCTGAACGTATCCCGTACCTTCCCTGCCAGTTCAATCAAGTCGGATCGGGTTTCAGGGTCCGCAAAGAAGGTCATATAAGCATTTTCCTCTGCAACCCCAAGGAGTCCGCGTGAAGACAAGACCTCTGCCTGATAACCCGTCTCAAAGGATTCCTTCAGCTCTTTTTCCGGAGCATCCGGTGCTTCAAGACATGCAGCCGCTTCAAAATCAAGATACATACCTGCAGCGGCTGCAGTATGAGCTGCGAGGTAGGCTTTCAGCATGAACAGGTTCTCTTCCTTATAAATTTTATCCAGCCGTTCCAGGTATCCCGGATAGTACACATGGATATTTCCGCCGGTAATCTCATAAGCGTTCAGCAATTGTTTCAATGGAAAGCTTTTACAGTAAGATGTAACCGTATCAAAAGGCAGAAAACCGGAAAGCGGACTATCGGTATCCGAATCACCGGGCCATGCCAGCGGCAGCAGGATATCTTCCAGTTCATAACATCCTGCCAAAATATTATCGATTTCCGGATCCGGATAGCCGGCGCGCGAAAGGACATGTCTTGCCATGACATCAAAATCAGACCGGACCTCCTCGATAGCCTCTTTACTGTCATTGTGGTAAATTCTCGGTAAAACGGAAAAATTATCTTCACCAAGCTCCACAGCCCAATGAGAGGTATCTTCTTCATCCAGCGTGATCGAGAACGAAAGCAGAATGCTGAAAGGGTTCAATTCAGGGTTTACCAGAAGTTCCGTCAGTTCATCCAAAGATGAAACGCCATACGCCGCGTCCAGGTATTTTCTTACAGGCTCAATGCCGTCAGCATCACGTTTTTCCCAATCTGCAGCCATATCGTAATAATCACGCAGGATCTGAATATCCGCTCCCTGATATTTTTCCCGGTTTGTGAACATCTCCTGCTTGTTCCGGCGTACGATCTCTTCCTGATCATCTGTCATGCCGGTAATATCCCCCTGCTTATGAATTTGCTCTGTCGACAGCCATTCATAATTGGAGGACAGATAAAAATCATTTTGCGGTCCCGGATCAGGGATTCGCGGCGCAGCACCGATGATGCTCCCATCAATCCATTGGTCACTCCCGACCCAGAAGAGAGGCTCCGCACCATTCTTCAATAGATCTGTAATGTGCTCTTCGCCACCGTTCCTGATGACTGTTTGTGCCTCCGCTTCATTATTGACAAGCTCATAGTCTGTATATATTTCACTTAGAGCATCGCTAACCGATACGAAAATTCCGTTTTCATCACCTTTGCTGTAAACTTCTGTAACCTTATCAATGGAAAGCATCAACAGTGCATCATTTGTAAGGGCGTCATACCGATAAATCTCAAGCAACTTTCCGGAATTGCCGCTGTCATTCAGAATAAACAGTTCAGGAATTCCATCCCCATTCATATCGTAAAGGGAATAACTCATATCATCCTCATAAGCCGCCTTCCCGATTCCCGCAAGATACATGATCTCTTCGGGGTTGTATTGATACGAAGCGTCAGAAGAACCGGTAATAATCCCAAATATCAAAACCAGGATCAAATAAACTGTTATCATTGTCATTCTTCTATATAAGTGCATTCCCATAATCTTCATCAATTCCTACTATAAGAGCTCACTTGGCCTAAAGTAATAACACCTTATTCAATTATATCCATCTTGTAAATTCGATTTCAATATACAACCGGGTATACTCGTTCCGAGGACATAAAAATATATACCGAAATGATCCGGCCATAGCGGTAATGCGATACTATGCAGCTGAGTTTACCAAAATCTATTGATCAGACGAAATGGAGAATTAAATAAAAGAGGGAGGCTGGTGGGGCTCGAACCCACAACATCTTGTTCCACAGACAAGCGCTCTGCCATTGAGCTACAGCCTCCATGTTTGGACTTCTTTATTTTAGCATAGATTCCCATGTTTGCAAGAAAATCATGATATTTTGATGGAGATTTGATTTCTTCCTGATTCGGGTTCTGTTATAATAAATACACATTCATTTTCAGCTAAGTATTCTGTATTGGAAAAGGAGAAATTTTTATGAAAAAATATTGCATATTCTTTCTTGTGATGATCCTTGCCGTTTCTTTTTCGTCAGTACTTGCCGAACAAATTACACTCGGAACGTCCGCGGAATACCGCCCCTTTGTTTATTACGACGACAACAATGAACTGGCCGGCTTTGATATTGAGCTGATCGAAGAAATCGGCAAACGGGAGGGCTTTACTGTCCGTATACTGGATATTGCTTTTGACGGGTTGATCGACTCTGTCAGCGTCGGACAAATCGACCTGATCGGCGGCGCGTTTTCCATTACCGATGAGAGAAAAACGGAGGTGCTGTTCTCCGATCCGTATTATGCCAACCAAGCGATCATCATTGCCTCCGCGGCAGGCAATGTACCGGAGAGCATAGAGCTTGACCGGATGCTTGATTACAGCATCGGTGTTCAGAGAGGCTCCAGCTTTGATCAATGGCTGAAAACAAACCTGGTCTCCGAAGGTTTTCTCAGCACTCAGAACATTTACACTTTCACGACTGTTGACTCCGCTGTGAAAGCGCTGAAAAGCGGAGTTATCGATTTGCTGATGTTTGATGAAGATAAATACAAACAATCCTATCAAAACAGCGGCGATTTCAAAATTGTCAATGAAGCGATCGGAGACGAAAATTATGCATTTGCAGCCGCGTTGAAATCCACGGATCTGATCGCGAGGATCAACGATGGGATCGCTCAGTTGAAGACCGACGGATCATTGGATCGCCTGATCAGCAAATATACAGGGGTGTCCGGCGAAGACGCTGAAATAATCATCTCGCGTCCGTCTCAAATTGAAAAAAATCCGGCGTTTGTCCCCACACCCACGCCGATACCACCGATCGACCAGCCGGCAAATTGCAAAAACGTGATGGTTTATATGGCAGACGTATCGTACCCGGACGGAACTAAAGTAAACCCGGGAACAAAGTTCACAAAGACCTGGCGCATTTACAACAACGGATCCTGCAAATGGTATGAGGGATATTCGGTGAACTATGTTGACGGGGATTATATGAGCGCGAATTCCGCGGTGATCCCTACGCTCACGATACCGGGAACCACAGTCGATGTCTCGATGGAAATGCAGGCACCGCAGGCACCCGGGGAATTTGTGGGATACTACCAGCTGCGCGCGCCGGATGGTACGTATTTCGGGCCTAAGCTGACCGCAAAAATCATTGTTACCGACGAACAGGTCAGCGCACCCCCTGTCGGGGCACCTCCGGTCATCACACGCTGGCAGCCGAATTATTATAAAGGCGACAACGGGTTCTGCCCTACTGTTTACTGGACAGTCACAGACGCGACGCAGGTCGGCCTGTCAATCAACAATAAGCGCGTATATACCACAAACGTCACCTCCGGCTCAACAGTTTTATGTCCGGGCGGCGGTAAGGGGGATTACGTGTACGGAATTGTTGCTGAAGGCACCAAGAGAGTCAGTTACGTCTTTACCTATACAAATACCGGCGGAGGAAAATCGCAGCCAAAAATCAACCCCACAGCGATTCCTTCAAGGTAGGATCCAATACCCGAATGAATACTGACAAAGTTACCTGACGTGTCATCACATAACAGTCCCGACAACCAGCCTGATCAAGCAGCCGGGACTGTTTTTATTCATATATACGTAAAAAATATGAATTTAATAACGTTACTCCAAACATTTTTTATAATCCTTCATTCATGTTTTATAATATATAATTTGGAGGAAAAATGAGAATAGAGATACTCCGTTATCCAACAGATGAAGACTGGGCCAGATGCCTGCTTCTCGCCAGAATGACTCAGGGGAAGGATTCGGCAAAAGTACCTTCCGATGAATGGAAGAAAAAGATATTAGCCGCAGAACATTCTCCCGTACGTACACTGATGTATACCATCATCATGCATGACATTCCCTATTACTGCTCGGTACATATCGTCCGCCATAAATACGGTGTTGAACATTTCGTCCAATCCCAGCGTGTCAACCCTGACCGCGGAGCTGAACGGCAGGACGCACTTGTCACGCATGCCATGGACCTGAACTTTCAGGCACTTGTCAACATGAGCCGGAAACGCCTGTGTTATAAAGCCGATGCCACCACCCGCGGCATTATGATGGAAATCGTAAAAGAATTGCGGAAGGTCGACCCGATTTCCGCATCTTTCTGTGTTCCGGAATGCATTTATCGCGGAAATGTCTGCCATGAGCTCCGTCCCTGCGGAAAATACGAATGGAGTAAATAATGAGTGTACTCTGCGATAAAGAAATCTCAAAATATATTCAGTCGGGAATGATCGATTTCAGCCGCTCGGAAACTGACTGGGACACGGTCAAAAAACAGATCAATCCCAACACGCTGGATCTCACACTTGGCAAGTTTATCCAATGGCCAAAGGAAACCGAAAAACCGCTGGTTTTCGGACGGAATTACGAAGCGGCAGAATTTTGGGAACTGCAGGAAGTCAATCCCGATGAAGGGATACTCCTGACACCCGGTGATTTGTTCCTCGGATGCTCACGGGAATATTTTCGCATGCCCAATAATGTCTGCGGTCAGGTTTTTACAAAATCAAGCCTTGGACGCGTTTTTATCAATCACATGATGGCCGGTGTTATTGACGCGGGTTTTGAAGGAACGATCACTTTGGAATTACGGAATGAAGGCAAACATAATGTAGTGATCCCGTATGGTGCCCGTGTCGTTCAAATTCAATTCAGCTATCTTAACGACGTTCCGGAATTGGATTACTCACAGCGCACCAGCCGCTATATGGGGCAGATCAGACCTGAACCGGCCAGACCGGAAAAAAAATCATAGGGATGCGGGAATAGAAAGCAGGTTTCAGCAGAAGTATTTTCCGCTAAACCTGAGAGTTTTCCCAATAAAAAAACCTGTGACGAACGCACAGGCTTTTTATATTGTTTTATTCCGGATCAGTATTACCGCATCAGGTTGTCCAAAACGATTTGATCCAGTGTACCGTTTCTGCGAAGCTCATTCAAACCTTTGTTCAGAGTCTGAAGTAATTCTGTATTTGAAGGGCAGACAGCGATGGCATAAACCTCAGCACTGAGCGGCTGACCGATCGTCATGATATCAGCGTATGAATCAACAAAGCTTTTTGCCAGAAGTTCATCTGCGACGGCTGCATCAATTTCACCATCCTCAAGAGCTTTAAACAGGCTTTCATAATCCGGATAAAGTTTTGATTCAACTTTGTTCATATCGGAAATAACGGTAACGCTGTCTTCAGATGTCGTTCCGGTTTTTGCTCCGATTGTTTTAATCGAAGGATCTGAAATATCTTTCCAACCATCATTTTTCGCGAGAACGTAGACTGATTGGGCACCCATCACGTAAGGATCCGTGAAAGAAACGAGTTTTGATCGATTTTCAGTGAGCGTCAATGCTGAAATTGCGGCATCCACTTCACAGGAGGCAACAGCATCGATAATTTTGCTGAATTCCATCGGAACCAATTCTATTTCGAGATCCTGGGATCTGGCAACAATGTTAATAACTTCTGCGTCAATACCGGCAAACTCACCGTTTTCGTCAAGATATTTGAAAGGTTTTGTATCCGGATTGATAGCAACTTTAATGGGGTCCGCAGCAGCAGATAAAACACTGCAGAGAATGATCCCGATCACACAAATCAATAATAATTTTTTCATATTGACAAACTCTCTTCCTGTTTATTTTTTAATCTTATATATTTTATCTTAAGAAATCAATAAATAGAAAAAGGAGTGTAAAAATAGTGTTTTTTCTTTGGACTAAAAAACAAAAAGGTGTACCTTTTTATAAAGATACACCTTTAAGCTTTTACTCTTCAGTTACTTTACCGGTCTTCACGGAAGTACGGCAAGCCCAGATGCTTCGGAGGCTGGTTTTCAACTTTATGCTGCAATGAGACAAAGATCAGAACAGCCAGTGTCGCGATATAAGGCAGCATCTTGAATATTTCCTGTGAACTGCGGGTCAGTCCGGGAATATAGAAATACATCCAGGACAGGATACCAAACAGATATGCACCCCAGATCGCGCGCAGCGGGCGCCAGGAGGCGAAAATCACCAACGCAACCGCCAGCCAGCCTAAGCCCTCAACACCACCGGCACTGTCCCAGGTACCCTTCTGGTAGTCCATCACATAATAGAGACCTCCCAGTCCGGAAATCGCAGCGCCAATGCTGGTGGAAAGGTATTTGTATTTAGTCACATTAATACCGACCGCATCCGCTGCAGCCGGATCTTCACCGACAGCGCGCAGATTCAAACCGACCATAGTCCGGTTCAGGAACCAGCGGATCAGGATCGCAAAGGCAATCGCTACATAAGCAAGAAAGCCGTAAGAGAAGAAAATCTTACCGATGCTTCCCAAACCGTTCAGCGCGGGAATCGTCGCTCGAAAAGCTTTACTCGTCGTAAGAACATTGATCTGCCCAACACCTCCGGCCAGCTTGTTCAAGGAACCGCCGTAAAAGTTCGCAAACCCGGCTGCGAAAATATTGAAAGCCAAACCCATGATATTTTGGTTGCAGCGCAGCGTTACTGTCATAAAAGCAAACAAGAGCCCGCTGATAAACGATGCAACCAGCGCACAGATGATCGCGATCAGGATACAGATGATCGGCACCGCATCAGCACCCATAGCTTTCTCATAATAGAAGGTACCGATAAGACCGGCGATACCACCCATGTACATGATTCCCGGCACACCCAGGTTCAGATTACCGCCTTTTTCCGTCAGGATCTCGCCGACAGCACCGAAAAGGATCACTGTACCGAATACGACAGAAGAATTAATTAATGCAATAATTTGTGCCTGTGTCATTTCGTCACCTCCGATTTATGAGATCCGCGAATCCTGACATTGAAATTGACAAAGAACTCACTGCCAAGCAGGAAAATAAGGATGATCCCTTTGACTACATTGGAGATGTAATCAGAAAGCTGGTATTGGGATGCGATCTGCATGGCACCTTTTTCGAGGAAGACCAGGAATGCCGACACAACTGCCATGATGAATGAATTGAATTTTGACATCCAGGCTACAATGATCGTTGTGAAACCGCGTCCGCCTGCCGTGTCAGTAGAGATCGTATGACCTGCACCCGCAACGGCCAGGAATCCGGCAATACCGCAGATAGCACCGGAAAGCATCATCGTGCGGATGATCACCTTCTTGACGTCCATTGCGCAATAACGGGCAGTGTTCTCACTATCCCCAACGACTGCGATCTCAAAACCGTGTTTGGTATATTTCAGGTAAATAAAGATAAAAATTGTCAGGACAAGCACCAGGATCACATTTAATCCGTATTGCTGTCCGAACACCTTTGGAAACCAGCCGAAACGGGATTGTGAATTGATGATCCCTACTGTGTTGGAACCGTAGGGATTTTCCCATTTCGCCACATAAAAGGCTGTCAGGCGGATGGCAATATAGTTCATCATCAGTGTGAACAGCGTTTCATTTGTGTTGATCATGGCTTTGCAATAGCCCGGGAAAAAGCCCCAGACAGCACCTGCCAAAGCACTTGCGCAGCACATAATAACCAGAGCAAGCCAGTTCGGCAGAGTTTTCGGAAGGTAAAGCATACATGCTGCAGCTGCGATGCCGCCGACCAGCACCTGACCTTCCGCACCAATGTTCCAGAATTTCATTTTAAACGCCGGAGCGAGGCCAAGCCCGATACAAAGCATCATCATTGTGTCACGGATAGTGACCCACATTCGCCGGTTGGTGCCGAGAGCACCGTCCCACATCGCTGCATAAACTTTCAGCGGGTTAAGCTTTGTGATCCCGAAAATGATAAATGCGCAGATGACCAGTGCAATCAGCAGCCCGATGAGACGGATTCCGAGAGAAGCCCACCAGGGAATTGCACCGCGTTTTGTGATACGGAATAATGGTTCTTTCTTTTCCATGTTCTTATGCCTCCTGTTTCTATCCCAGATGGGTCATCAGCAGACCGACTTCTTCTTTTGTGGTCTTACGGGCATCAACAATACCGCTGACTTGTCCGGCGCAGAGCACCAGGATGCGGTCGCAAAGCTCCAGCAAAACATCAAGGTCTTCCCCGACAAACAGCACTGCCACACCTTTCTGTTTCTGCTCATCCATAAGATTATAGATGGTATAAGACGTATTGATATCCAGACCGCGAACCGCATAGGCTGTCATGATCAGGGAAGGATGCTGTTCGATTTCACGGCCTACCAGAACTTTCTGAATATTCCCGCCGGAAAGACGACGCACGGGAGTATGAATAGAAGGGGTAAGAACTTCCAGCTCCTTTACAACCTTTTCCGCCAGCGCCTTTGGCTTCTTCAGATCCAGCAGCGGACCGCTGCCATCCTTATAACTCTTCAGCATCATGTTTTCAGCAATATCCATGTTGCCTACAAGTCCCATTCCCAGACGATCTTCCGGGACAAAAGCCAGGCTGATACCCATATTTTTAATCCTCACAGGAGACATCCCCGCAAGATTTTCTTCTTGAGCTCCGGGTGTATTTGGTGTATATAAAATCTCCGCACCGGGTTCCAGCTTTTCCAAGCCGGCAATGGCTTCCAATAATTCTCTCTGACCGCTGCCTGAAATACCTGCAACACCCAGTACTTCACCGCCGTAACAGGTGAAATTGACATCCTTCAGTTTCAGGACTCCATAAATATCTTTTACTGAAAGATTTTTCACTTCCAGACATTTACGCAGATTTTCCGGCTTCGAACGGTCAATATTCAAGGTTGTCGGACGGCCAACCATCATATTGGTAAGTTCCTGCGGGTTGGTATCCTTTGTCATCAGCTCACCGACATAATTGCCTTTCAGCAGAACGACGACGCGGTCCGAGATGTCCATAACTTCATGCAGTTTATGCGTAATAATAACGACTGCCTTGCCGTCTGCTTTCATATTGCGCAACACTGCGAAAAGCTTCTGTGTTTCCTGCGGGGTCAGGACCGCCGTCGGTTCATCCAGGATCAGAATATCAGCGCCCCGGTATAGCTGCTTGACAATTTCCAGTGTCTGCTTTTCGGAAACGGACATATCATAGACTTTTTTGTCAGGATTTACCACAAAACCATAGCGGTCACAAAAATCCTTTACACGTGTATGAACATTTTTCAGGTCAATTAATTTATTACCTTCATCCAAACCGAGAATGATATTTTCCGCAGCAGTCATGACTTCCACCAGTTTAAAGTGCTGATGGATCATACCGATATGAAGCGCAAATGCATCAGACGGATTATTGATGGTAACATGTTTTCCATTAACATAAATGTCTCCACTGTCCGGAGCATAAATGCCCGACAACATATTCATCAATGTGGTTTTTCCGCTGCCATTTTCGCCCAAAAGTGCTAATACTTCTCCGTAATTGATATCCAAACAAACCTTATTGTTTGCCACGACCTTGGCTGCCTTGGCAGCGAAGGTTTTTGTGATATCTACCATCCTTACAGCGTTTTTAATACTCAAGGGAGACTTCCTTTCCCCGAAAGATTTTTAGAATCCATCGGTAACTAAAACTTCAGAATAAAAACATTTGTCTTTATATCCCCATAAAACAGAATCCCGAAAACCGTGATTCTGTTTTACAGAGCTATAAAAATGCTCGGGGAGTAAAATACCCCCCGAGCAGAAACATATCAATAATTATTCGTTGGTCAGTTCTGTGATCCCGTCAATACGGATGCTGAAATACGGAGCAGAAATGACTTCAGATTCATGGAAGTATCCGTCAGCAATTGCTTCTTCGCTGTCCGGAGTCCAGTCGCCATCGGTATCCAAAGCAAACCAGCTGGTCACAGGTTCGCCGCCCATGGTGAAGGTGGAAGTATCGAAGACATGCAGTGTGCCGTCTTTGATCGCAGCAATGGCAGCTTCAACAGCTTCGGCGGTACCTTCAGCGCAGGATTCACCCAGTTCAGAGATCTGGACGCCATCATGAGCATAACCGACGGAATAATCTTTCGGCAGAGCTTCGCCCTTCAACGCCAATTCAATCATCGGGGTGTAGAGTTCAACCCAGCAGTTCTGAGCGGAAGTCAGAGCAGCGGTCGGAGCAACAGCGCGCATGTCAATGTTGTAGCCGACACTGTAAACAGTGGTTCCCTTATCCTGAGCAGCCTGAATCGCGGAAGGTGCACCGGTGGAGTCAGCATGCTGGCCGATGATAACACAGCCGCGGGCGATCAGAGCTTCAGCAGCGGCAGCTTCAGCGTTGGGATCATACCAGCTGTTGGTATACTGAACATCCATATAGGCTTCCGGGACGATGGAGCGGATGCCAAGGAAGAAACCGGTGTAACCGGAAACCACTTCAGCGTAAGGATAAGCACCGACATAACCGATGTGAGGATCAGTGACTGTACCGGCATCCATCAATTCCTTCAGTTTCATACCTGCAACGACACCGGAAACATAGCGGGATTCAAAGGTGTGCGGGAACATGTTGGAAACATTGGTCATTTCTTCTTTCCAGGCGGTATCACCGGTGGAGGCAATGAAATGGACGTCCGGATATTCGCGGGCGGCTTCCATCATGTAAGCCTGATGACCGTAGGAGTCAGAGATAATAAGTTTGCAGCCCTGTTCAGCAAGGTCAACTGCAGCATCAGTGCATTCCTCAGATTCAGGAATGTTATATTTGAAGATGATCTGATCAGCGGAAAGACCAAGACGTTCAGCTGCACCCTGGACACCTTCAATATGTGCCTGGTCATAGCCGGAGTTTTCATCATGAACGAGAATAACACCGACTTTGAAGTCGTCAGCAGAAACAGCCGCAAAAGCCATCAGCAGTACTGCCAAAACAAGAAACAACGATAAAAACTTTTTCATCCTTCTTTTCTCCTTTTGTTTTTTCTTACAGTTTGCTGTAAGTTTTCAGATATACGCTTGTATATCATTTACCACAAAATAACGAAACATTTCGATGAAATGTTGTCTGACAACTTTATTTTATCTTAAACTTCAGTCTGCTAATACCGCAATTTTGTCATATCTCCAAATGACAAATATCACTTTATAAACGTGTTTTGGTAATTTGTTTTTTATGTTTTAAAGCATTATAACAAAAGAACAACAGTTTTGTCCAGACAATTCTTTTTTTTAAATTTATCCCTGCAGCCGCCTTCGGGCAGATCCGGCGATATTCCGGATCGGACGCAAGATAAACTACCTTCCCGGTCTATCGTCTGTTCTCTTTCGTACGCTTCCGTTTCTGCGCTACTGCTGAAACAAAAGTGAGCACGATCATTGTACCGAGCACAATGCTGAGTGTATCCTCCAAAAGCATGGAACCATATTCCACAAAATCCTCCTGGGAATCCGTAACAAAACCCCGCATACAATAATAGAGATATCCTCCGGGGATCATGGGGATAATGGCCGGCGTATAAATGACGGAAACCGGCATATGAAACAACCTGGCTCCGATTTCTGAATAAACTGTCACACCCAGCGCGGCAAAAATCATTCCGATGGCATTAGCCCTCCAAACCTGTTTGGCAGCCAGATACAGCAGCCATCCCAGGGAAGCTCCCACAAAAGTCACAGGTAAATGCTTCGGGCGGATATGGAATATGATAGCGAATCCTAGCCCGGCGATACCTGCAGACAATATCTGAATCACTTCAGGACGCATAATAATACTCATAACAGCCTCCCCATTACCGCCCAGACCACCACATAACCGATTGCGATGGAAAGAGCGCGCAGCACCGCATCAAACATGGAAAGCACCCCGCTGATGGTATCTCCCATCACCATATCATGAATACTGTTGCAGAAAGCCAAACCGGGAATCAGCAGCATGATATCTCCGATTATGATCAGGTCACTGTCCAAAACAGGGAAAAAACGCTTCCCGACCAAAGCCATAAATGTCAGTATTGCCGAAAGAATAACGTTGTCAACCATTTTATTGTTATTAAATCCGCTCAACCGCACTTTCACAAATCGAAGGGTCAGCGCTATCGGTACGGAATAAAGCATATCCTGCCAGCTTCCGCCAAAAAACAGCGTAAAAAATGATGCCGAAATGGCATATGCGAAATAAATCATAAACGGAGGATAAGGAGCTGAATTGCGGATCCTTTCCATCTCTTTTCCGATACAAGCCATATCTTTCATCCCGCCGCAGATTTTCCGGGAAAGGTCGTTCAGCTCATCGACCTTATCCAGATCCGTATCGATCCGTGTAATGCGCCGTGCTCTGGTGATGATCGTATCACCGGGAGCCGTCAGCGTAAGGATAATGCTTGAATTGATCGCGTGGACCTGACAATCGCGGAATTCAAATGCGGAAGACAGCCGCATGGTGGTATCTTCAACCCGGTTCACATCCGCCCCATTGGAAAGAAGCATCTCTCCGATATCCAATATTAAGTTGATTCTATTATCAGTATCATTCATATATATTTCTTTCCGCTCACCACATATCGCTAAACACTATTATAATGTATGCGGAATTTTTCTTCGAAAGAAGGCAGAAAAATGAACGTAGTTATTTCATGGATCCTTGCAATTTTTGCCGTTATCGGCGGTTTGGATTTTCTTTTCGGGAACAAGCTCGGTCTTGGAAGCAAATTTGAGCGGGCTCTCGCCCTGATGGGGCCGATGGCTACATCTATCACCGGTGTTATCGTGATGGTTCCCGTTCTTACACTTGCGCTGCAGAAGACCATTGTTCCGCTTTTTGGAAAAATCGGTTTCGATCCCGGTGTTTTCGGCGGGTTGATCCCGATCGATTGGGGCGGTTTTTTCCTTGCGAAGGATCTTGCCATTGATTCCCGGCTTGGTTTATTCGGCGGGGTCAATGTCGCCGGTACTTTCGGAACTGTTCTGAGCTTCGCGATCCCGCTTGGTATGCGTGTATTAAAGGAGAAAAATAAGCAGGACGCCTTTGCCCGCGGCATTCTCGAAGGCCTTGTGATTTTACCCATCAGCCTGATTCTTGGCGGTCTTGCTGCAGGTCTGGGATTCATAGAAATTCTCTGGCACAGTCTGCCGATTTTTATTCTTTCCGGTCTCGTTCTGCTCGGGATCTGGAAAAACCTGCCATTGATGGTTCGTATTTTCACTGTTTTTTCCCAAATTCTCCGTGCCATCGGGATCTTCGGCATCACGATCGGAGCCTTCCAGCAGATGTCAGGTGTCACGATCATTCCGATCATCACACCGATTCTTGATGCCATGCGCATCATTTGTATGATCACTGTCACCATGCTCGGCTGTCTGCCGCTTTCCGATTTTCTGACCAGGATCCTGCGGAAACCGCTGGAAATTCTTGCGAAGAAAATCCGTACATCACCGGAAGCGCTCTCCGGCCCTATCATGACCGTTGCCAGCGGCACAGCGGGTATCATCGGCATGCAGGATTATGATGAACGCGGCATCGAACTGAACGCGGCTTTTGTTGTTTTCGCGGTTTCAGCACTGTCAGCACAATTGTCTTTTATTCTCAATAATGTTCCGGATTATACGCTCCCTTACATGGTCACAAAATTCGGCGGCGGTTTTCTGGCTGTCATTTTCTCTGTCTGGATGATGAACCGCAGAGAAAATAAGCAATAAGAAATCACAGCTGAGAAATAGATTATAATAGACTGAGTGTTAATAAGTTTTTGAAACCTTCGGAGTAATAAAATGGTAGAAATTCGTGCTGTTGATACAGAAAACAAAAAACAGGTGAAAGAATTTGTTCAATTTCACTATGATTTATACAAAACCTGTCCGCAGTGGGTCCCGCCCTTCCGCAATGATATCGAAATCATGCTGAACAAAAAAAAGCACCCCTTTTATGAACATTCGGACGCCGCCTTCTTCACAGCCTGGAAAGACGGAAAAATGGTCGGACGCACCGCGGTCCTGAATAACACTGCCTACAATGAATATCACAAACAGAACAGCGGTGATATTTTCCTGTTTGATTCCATTGATGATCAGGAAGTCGCCAATGCCCTGTTTGACGCGGCCGCCAAATGGGCCAAATCCAAGGGTCTTGATAAGCTGAAAGGCCCGAAAGGATTTTCTCTCTTCGACGGGTACGGCGTACTTGTAGAAGGTTTTGAACGACGGCAGTCCATGAATTTCTCGTGCTACAATTATGCATATTACCAGAAGCTATACGAAAATTACGGTTTTTACAAAATCAATGAATATATCACCATGCTTGCGGATGTCAATGATTTCCAGATGCCGGAAAAGGTTTATAAAGTTGCGGAAATCGTCAAAAAACGCGGCAAACTGAAAATCAAGACCTACAGCAACAAGGCTGAAATCAAGAAAGATGCCTCCCGCATCGCCCAGATGTATTTCGATTCATTCAAAAACAACTGGGAATATTTCCCGCTGACTCAGAGCGAATTTGATTTCTTTGTCGATAACGTCCTCACCTTCGTTGTTCCTGGCCTGCTGAGATTTATTACAGATGAAAACGATGACATTGTCGGTTTCCTGGTCAACTTCCCGGATGTCTCTGCGGCCATGCAGCGCCACAGCGGCAGTCTGCTGAATCCTGCACTTCTCGTTGACCTGCTGCTGGAAATGAAGAAAACGAACAGCTGTGCCATGAACGGTTTGGGAATTCTTGAAAAATATCACAAGAGCGGCGGTAATGCCCTGCTTTACGCCTCCATGATGGATATCATGAAAGAATATCCGCAGTTCCGGTATGTGGAAGCAGTCCAGATGGCTGAATCCGCCCATGAGGTACAGCAGGAAATGGCCACACTTGGACTCAAACCGATCAAACGCCATCGTGTTTATGAGGTAGCGATCTGAGAGAGCAATGAACGTCTCTCCGCTTCGTAAATTATTTGCTTTCAGGCCGTCTGTACTTCTGATCAGTATCGCGGCCGCAGTTGTACTGATCGTACCTACTGTTCTGTTTACGGTCAGTACGAATTACGGAAGCAGTTTTTACAGTTACTGGCTCACAGGACGCGTGTTGTTTGCACAGGGTCAGAATCCTTACGCGGATGAGCTCTTTGAACAGGTACAGGCAAGATATCCGGAAGATCATAATGTCAGCGGTTTTTCACTGCCGCTGTATGCTATCCTTCCGGTCTTGCCTTTTTCATTTATCAACAATTTCACTGTTGCGCTGATCCTCTGGCGGATTTTTCTGCAGGCAGCGCTGATATTCGGCGGATTCCGTCTTATCCGCGCTTTCCGCATTCAAAACCGGATAACACCCGGAGCTGTATGCGCAGCGATCCTGATACTGAATTATTACGCGATCGCTGCATTGACCGACGGCGATATCTCCATTCTTGCCATCGCTTTTTTTCTGATTGGTATGGCAGCGCTGCAGGATGGCGAAGCGGAATTATGCGGGATCATGTTCGCATTTTCAACAATAAAATGTTCGCTTACGATATTACCTGTAATATGGGTCTGTCTCTGGGCATTATCACACCGCGGGGGCGGGATCATAGCAGCCTGGACCGCTATGGTCGCCGTGCTCCTGTTTCTGATCGGAATGCTGCTGCAGACTGACTGGTTCATGCTTTATCTGCGATCAATTGTGTATTACCTGAAATATATGAACCCTACAAACCTTTCCCGCTTACTCGAAAACTGGCAGCCGGAACTGGGAGGAAGGATCGGCTGGGCAATTTCAGGCATATTTATTGCTATATTAATCATAGAATGGATCGTCAACGCGAAAAAGGACATCAACGCACTGGAATGGGTCCTGGCATTGACGCTGAGCATCGGTTTTCTTGTGGGTATTCCCAATATCGGAAAACATCTTTTCATTTTATGGATCCCCACAATTTATGCCATTGATAAAATGCAGCTGCGTTGGGAAAACAGAGGAAAAACATACGGGATCATCCTTTCAGCCCTTTTTTTCATTCTTCCGTGGGTCTTCCAGTTATTTGTTTTTCCGGACTGGAAAAACCCGGTCAGCAACCTGAATGCTGCCGGCCCCCTGGTTCTGACATTTCTGCTGTATTGGAACCGGTGGTGGATCATAGATACTTTTGTTGATCAGTATTGATCAATTTCTGCAAAAAACAGACAGAGAACTTTATACCAAAGGATATAAACCGAATTATGAAAAAAATCATTACACTTCTTGCAATTCTGGTCACCTTCATTATTACGTCCGGGACCTCCGCACAAGACCAGGTTGTCGAAGCTTCAAGGCGCTTGTACGCGGTTTCAGCACCATACCTGACAATATCGGATGATATATCATTTTCATCTTTGCAGTGCTTTTGGGACGGCTCATGTGATTTGCTCGATGACGGAGCTGACGGAATATCTGTTTTGCTGGTTTCAGAAGAAGAATTGCCGTCGCTGATCTCTGTTTTCGGAAAAGAACCGGCAAAAAGACATATCAAAGTGCTGCCAAGAGCAGAATTGTATACAGACAATAATCTTGCCCGGACCTGGATGATCATTCCGTTCGAAGATATCGAACCACGGCGGAAAATCATCACAGTCGATGAAGCGGATATTTTATTCAATCAATTTGATCCGGATACCTGGCCGCTGACTGCTGTTATCGGTGAAGTTCAGGAAGGCACGGATATTACAACACTTCCCGTGAGCAACCGGGATGCCTCTAAACTCTCTAATGTTGTTCTGACCGGAGTTACAGCCATGGTCCGGGGCACCGCGGCCTATATGGACCTTGACCCGCTCTATCCGGCGTCCCTGATTCGGGAACCGCTCGTTGCGGCGGATATTCTCCATATCAACAATGAAGTTCCTTTCACTGAAAAATGTGATATCAAGGAACACCGCAGCGGCCTGGTTTTCTGCAGCAGGCCTTCCTATATGGCATTACTGGAAGATATCGGTACAGATGTTATCGAACTGGACGGAGATCATTTCCAGGATCATGGAGAAGACCCTGTTTATCTCACACTCGATATATATGATGAAGCTAAAATTCCCTATTACGGCGGAGGGCATAACAAGCAGGAAGCCCAGCAGCCGCTGCTGATTTCGCATAACGGGAACCGCTTTGCTTTTCTGGGATGCAATGCGAAGGAAATCGGTTACGCGTCCGCATCCGAAACACGGCCCGGCGCCGTTCACTGCGATATTGAGCTGATGAAGCAGCAGATCAAAGAACTGCGGAAACAGGGAATTATTCCCATTGTAACCTTCCAGCATCTTGAAGTGTTTCAGGTAAAACCTGTTGATCAGGTCAAAGCTGATTTTGAAGCGGTTCGTGACGCGGGCGCTGTGATCGTCAGCGGTTCCCAATCTCATATTCCGATGGAATTTGATGTCTCCAACATGACTTTTGTTCACTATGGACTGGGGAACCTGTTTTTTGACCAGGTATTTTTCCTGCCTGAAACCGCTGAGGCGTTCATAGACCGCCATATCTTCTATGACGGCAATTATATCAACACAGAATTACTGACGATCCGCTTTACAAATACCGCGCTCAGCCATTATATGGAACCGGCAGACCGGGCTCAGCTGCTTGACCGTATTTTCAAAGTTTCTGTAGTCGAAGGTCTGGGCGAATGAGTGAACCGTCAGATCCTTCCTATTACAATACGCGGAGCGTTGATGAATGGAAGGCATCCCGACGCGATGCTCCGGAAGATATAGCAGAAGCGAAAAAACTGCTCCTGTTGATCAAGGATGGTGCGGATGTCTTTAAAGTTATCAGGAAGAATCCGCTGCCGAACAGAGGTAATATTTCAAAATATACGCTCGTTCTGGCTTACCATCAAATGGTAGAATCCGGAGAGCTTGCCGAAGACCCTGAGCTTCTGGCAAAGATCCGTATGAAACCTACCCGGACGCTTTCCGGTGTAACTACCGTCACTGTACTGACAGCACCCTGGCCCTGTCCCGGCAATTGCATTTTCTGCCCTACGGATGAGCGCATGCCAAAAAGCTACCTTCCGGATGAGCCGGGAGCTGCCCGCGCGTTCCAGAATAATTTTGATCCTTATCTGCAGGTTTCATCCCGAATCGCATCCTATGAGGCAGTCGGTCACCCTACTGATAAAATCGAGCTGCTTATCCTTGGCGGATCGTGGACAAGTTACACCTGGGAGTATCAACAGCGGTTTGTGCAGCGCTGTTTCGATGCCATGAACGGTGTTGAATCGGAATCTTTACAACAGGCGCAGCAAATCAACGAAACAGCCGGCCACCGTAATGTCGGTCTGGTAATCGAAACAAGGCCTGACCTGCTGGACGCGGAGACATTACGAAAACTCCGTATTTTAGGCGTGACAAAAATCCAGCTCGGCATTCAAAGCATGAACGATGAGATCTTACGCCTAAACCGGCGGAGCCTGAGCCAGAGAGAAGCGCTGCAGCGTGTTGCCCTGGCAAGAGCGGCCGGATTTAAAATCGTTCTTCACTGGATGCCTAACCTTCTCGGAGCAACACCGGAAAGCGACAGGGAAGACTTCCGTCATTTCTGGCAGACACCTGAGGAAGGTTACGGATACTGTCCGGATGAACTGAAAATATATCCCACTCAGCTGCTTCAGGGAACGGATCTTTACAAAGAATGGGAAAACGGCAATTACACTCCATACGATATGGATACGCTGGTACATCTTCTGGCTGATATCAAACCGACGATCCGGCCGTACTGCCGCGTAAACCGGGTCATTCGCGATATTCCCTCACATCACGTTGTGGCAGGAAACACACGTTCCAGCCTGAGGATGGATATTCAGGAATTGATGAAAGCAAATGGGACTTCCTGTCAATGCATCCGCTGCAGGGAAATACGCGGAGAGAAAGTCCGCCCGGAGGATCTGCACCTGAATGATTACCAATACCATGCGGCATTTGCCGCGGAACACTTTCTGCAATATGTAACCGAAAGTGATAAACTTGCCGGTTATCTGCGTCTTTCGATACCGGATGATCCGTCAGCCGCTCCAATCGAGGAGCTGCGTGACTGCGCTTTAATTCGTGAGGTACATATCTACGGCCAAAGTCTGCCTGTAGGAGCCGAACAAACCGGTGCCGCGCAGCATATCGGTCTGGGCAGCCGCCTGATCGAAGAAGCCTGCCGGATCGCAGCGGAAAAAGGATTCAAAAGGATCGCCGTGATCGCTGCTGTCGGAACCAGACAGTATTATGAATCAAGAAATTTTTCACGCGGCGACTATTATCTGATTCGGACGATTTCATGAATAACATCAGTTCGGCATTATAATGAATATATCGTATGCGGCAAACAACAGATTAATGTCCGATATATGTTCTGTTTCACTGCTGCTTTGAACAGTAAAAATCTGATTCTATTTTTATGGAGAGAGAGATGAAAAAAGCCGGTTTGTTTCTGATTTGTTTGATTTCAATTCTGTTCACTGTGTCTCTTGCCGGAGCACAAGGTAGTGTACGCGTGAAGTGCAATCAGTTTACGATGGATGTAACTTCTGAAAATGCCCACTGTTACCAGGTG
Organism: uncultured Chloroflexota bacterium; assembly: GCA_902786265.1. Classification (GTDB taxonomy): domain Bacteria; phylum Chloroflexota; class Anaerolineae; order Anaerolineales; family Anaerolineaceae; genus Flexilinea. The sequence goes on from CADACE010000002.1 coordinate 72,768, forward strand.
GATGAAAACATTTTGCTGGAAGAAGGCGCTTCCCCTGAGCAGATCGAAAACGCGCAGGTAGCCAACAGCGCCATATATTTTTCAGATTTTGAGTCGAACATGGGAAAAATCCCGCCGCAGGTCACATTTTATCTCGTCGATGATTTAGGTAAAACCTCCCTTGATCTTCTGGACCGTACACTGGATCTCTCTGATATTATCAGTAACATCAAATCCGAATTCTCAACGGTCGAAGACAACCTTTTCCTGATGCCTTTCCTGCCATATCAGGCAGCTGATCCTACGATAAAAATACTGCCTGCAAAAATTGATTTCGCGAACGGAACAGGTATCCGATATGTGACATCATTCGAAGAAACGCTTTCAACAAGCTTCAATTCCAATCTGTATTACACCTGGCAGGGACTCAGCGATGACGGGCTGTATTACATCAGCGCAGTATTTCCGCTCAGCAGCGGAAGTCTCAACGGACAATCCGCATCCTCTGTGAATCCTGATCAAATCAACGGTTCTGATTTTCAGCCTTCATTGAACGAATTGGACTACTATGTCCGCTCTATCGTTATTGAATAACTGTACCGAATGAACAATTCTCGGCCTGTTTTGTCATTGGTAATAATAAGCTGCCTGCTTTCGGTTTTTCTGATCGGAGCAGGTTTTTCACGTTACCTTGAAACCGACTCGGGGAACATTCTGATCCATGACATTGAAGTGGAAAGCTTTGAAGGGTTCTTTTACGGAGCACGTCTGTTCCGTCCGATACAGGCAAGCTCAATGAACCAGCGTCCTTCGATCCTGCTCATTCCCGGAAAAGCCGGAAACCGGTACACCGGTGATCATATAGCTATGGAATTTGCGAGAAGAGGCTTTGTTGTACTCACAATCGAGGATTTTGCCCAGGGGACAACAGCCGCTCAGCCGGATTTTCAAACGGAAAACATGATCGATGCGGGTTACAATTTCTTAACTACACGCACTTTTACTGATCACAGCAGGACAGGGCTGGCAACATTTTATTCAGGTGCCGACAAAACCGCGGATGCAAAATATTATGATGATTTTTCATCAATCATTATGGTAAGTCCGGACCTTACGCAGATCACAAATATGTCATCGGACACTCTCCTTTATCTTTCACTATACGAATTTTTACCGGAATATCGTTATGAAAAAGCTGCTTCACCCGATGATAACGTCATGCTGTTTCCCGCGTTTCATGAGGAAATGATTGTCAATAAATCTGTACTTTCCGCCATGCTTGAACATTTCCACAATGACCTCGCCATACCCAATGACGCGCCGCTGTGGTTTGATTCTACAACCCAAACCGCTCAGATGCTCGTTTTTCTGCGCTGCTTCTGCTTGTTCCTGCTGATGGTGATTGCAGCCGGAATTAGCGGACAAATAACCTGCGCGAAATTCAGCAGTTTTCTGAAAATCACGGCAGGCATACTTGTTCCGACAGCGATATTCCTGTTTGTGGGCGAGTTCATGAATTTCTTTCTGATATCTGTCCGGCTCGGAACACCGTTCAACTACCTGCCCCCGCTGAAGCTGCAGTTCATGAATTTCAGCTTCGTCAGATGCCTTCAATTCGTCGCGTTCAGTCTGTTATGCGCAATTCCCCTGAGTAAATCAGGAAAAGTCCTGTTTGCTGATATCTTTTCAGCAACCGGGATCATTGTTTGCGCTGCCGGTTTTCTCCCGATCATTTTGGGAAACAGATCCGGCTGGGAAATAGCGGGGATCACAGGTTACAGCCGGTTTCTATGCTTTTTGACAGTTATTTCCGTGATGAACAGTTTTCTGCTTCGGCTTTCCGGAAAAGGGATAATATCCCGGGTGACAGGAGCTTTTGTCACTGGTATAATGTTTTATCTGATCTGCAGCAGTCTGCCGTCCGGTATTCTGCTTTAGGAGTATTTCTATGAAAAAAATCAATCCATTTGGAATCGGCAATATCATTGCGGTCATTATCGGCTATGCCGCGTTATTCCGTCTTCTCAGTCAGCCTTTGACGGATGTTTTCACTTCAATAACATTACCGGCAGGCTTTCCGACAAAATCCGGTCTTTTGGTTATATGGGGCTTGTTTTCCGTTTTATGGATCGCATCCTGCCTGTTTGTCTATTCAATTCCGCTGTCACCAAGACGGATGCGGAATATATTTTTGAACAGTCTGATCCTGATCATCGGAATATTCACCTGGCATTACGTGCTTTTCTTTTCGGCAAATGTATCCGGCACACTGGCGGTCGCAATAGCAGACATTCTTCTTACCGTTGTTGTATGGTTTATGTATCTGGTCACGCACCGTTATGGGGGATACCTGTTTACTCCGGTCGTGATCTGGCATATTTACCAGATTTACCTGAGCATTGCGCTTGTCATAAAAAACTGAGAATTCCCGGGAGAGAAAAATAAAGGGTACAGCGGCTGCTGTACCCTTTATTTTTTTTACAGCTCACCGAAAATCTCGAGCCACTCATCTACTTCTTTCCGGCTCAGTTTCGGTTCTAACTGATTTTCATTTCTGTGCAATTTTCTGATTCTTCCGCCTGAGGAAAACATGCGCTCCATCTCCGAGGCAAACTTTTCGGAAGTAATGACCGCGGCACCGGCCTGACGGCATTGCCATTGAACATGCTGATCGGAGGAAACTACCGTGATCTCCCGGGTCCGGTTCCTGCCAAGCTTATTTACCCGGCCGATAATTTCTTCATCGGCTTTTATATTATGCGTCACATAAACTACACGCAGAGTCCCGAATCTGGCATCCCGTGATTTGTTTTCAGGTGCTTTATCGAAAAAAACGGTACAGCTTTTTCGGGACAATCGGGCATATTCCTGTAAACGCTCAAGCAGTTCCTCTTCATCATTATCATCTGAAAGCCGGATGCCGCTGACTTTTGGGATCAGATTATGCCCGTCGATGTAATATTCCATGACAGCTCACATCATTTTCTGTCGTCCGGACAAAGCACGCAAAAGGGTATTCTGGTCGGCATATTCCAGCTCTCCGCCAATTGGCAGTCCCCGGGCAAGACGTGTTACCCGCACATCAAATCCAGCAAGTTTTTGCTGAATATAAAGCGCGGTCGCATCCCCTTCGAGAGACGGGTTTGTAGCAATGATCACTTCCGAAATACCGCCCCTGGCGACTCTGTTAATGAGGGGTGCCAGCCGGATATCCTCCGGATTGATCCCTTCGATAGGAGAAAGCAGCCCGTGCAGAACATGATATTTTCCGTGATAACCGTCCGTCTGTTCAAGAACGATGACGTCCATCGGAGACTCTACCACACAGATAACATCCTGATCACGCTTTTCATCCGCGCAGACATCACAGAGTTCTTTATCCGCAGTTGTGATGTTAAAACATTCCTTACACAGATGGGTCTGTGTATGAAGATTTTCCAGTGCCTCAGCCAGCTGCAATGCCGCAGCTTCATTGTTTTTCAGCAGATAAAATGTAAGTCTGGAAGCAGTTCTGGGGCCGATTCCCGGTAATCGTGAAAACGCATCAACCAGATTTTGAACCGGTTCCGGTATTCTTGCCATATCAGAAACCAAATCCCAGGCCGGAAAGACTGCTGGTCAAACCGCCTGTTACGGAATTCATCTGCTCTTCCTGAAGCTTCTTACTCTGTTCCAGAGCGGAATTGATCCCGGTCAGCAGCATATCCTGCAGCATTTCGGCATCAGCATCTTTCAGGAATTCAGGATCGATTTCTACTTTTTTGCAGATCTGATCACCACTCATCGTAATTTTCAAAACACCGCCGCCGACAGAAGAAGAGACTTCCATCTCCGCGATTTTTTCCTGCTGTTCCATCATCTGTTTCTGAAGATTCTGGAACTGACTTCTCATGTTACCCATACCGCCGCCCATCTGGCCGCCCATTCTACCAAATCCTTTTGCCATTTTTACCTCTCTATTTCACTTATAGATTACTTTTTATCAACCACCACTTTACCGCCCATGCTTAATGCCGCGGCAAGTGCTTCACTCTGCGGAGCGCCGTTTCCAACCGGTCTCCGCCCGTTCGCATCCTGAATCGTACAGCTGATCCCGACTGATTTCCCGATTACCTTCGAAATCGCGGCACTGGTCCAAACCAGGAAGCGATGATTTTCTTCGACTTTCTTTTTGATCGTTTCCCTGGGAAATCCAAGATAAAGGACCCCGTTTTTTACCTCGAGAAGGTCTGCTCTGGCTAACGTTGCCTCTAAAACCGCATCATTTTCCCGTATCAGTTTACGGGCTGCGCCCCAATTTGCGGCAACGTCTTTCATCGTCACAGTCGGATCCGGCGTCGCGCCTTTCCGGATAAAAATACGGCTTTGTACATAGGCAATATTTTCTTCCAGATCTTTATCGACCGGATCGGCAGATGCCTGTCCGGTATTTTTCTGTGCGGGAACTGTCCGTACAACTTCCTTCTCGATTACTTTCACGACCTGTTCCGCTGTCTTTTTTTCCTCACAGCTTTCCGCAAAAGCAAGTTCCAGATTAAGACCCGGATGCCAGTCGACCCTGCTGTCTGTCGCAGCCTGATTGAAGATCCTGATGACATCCACAAGCCGGTCTATTTCAATATTCCGGCTTTGATTTGCCATCGTTTCCCTTATTTCAGCTGTCACATCGACAATATCGGTCGTGCCCATTTTCAGCACCAGCAGCTGCCGCAAATATTCAACCGTCTGACGGGCAAACTGACGGGGATCTGTACCGGAATCCAGAGCGGTATGGATCGCCGCCATACCATCCGCATGATTCCGCGAGATAACGGCTTCCGTCAAATCAACGACTGACTGGTTTGTAGCAATTCCAAGAATTTCCTGGGCTTCGGCAAGCGTAATATTATTACCCGCAGCGGTCATCTGATCAAGCATTGAAATCGCGTCACGCATGGCACCTGTTGCCTGCCTGGCGATCAACGTCAATGCAGCCTCATCCGCTGTCACCCCCTCATCCTTGCAGATCATACTCAAACGCTTGACAATTTCCGATACCGGGATCCGTCTGAATTCATGATGCTGGCAGCGGGAAAGTACCGTTGCCGGAATTTTGTGAATTTCCGTTGTTGCCAGAATAAACATGGCATGCGCGGGCGGCTCTTCCAGGGTTTTCAACAGGGCATTAAATGCCGCCGTTGAAAGCATATGGACTTCGTCGATAATATACACTTTCATCCGTCCGACACCGGGAGCAAAGTTGATTTTATCCCGTAATTCACGAATATCGTCCACAGAAGTATTGGATGCCGCGTCGATTTCGATCAAATCAAGAAACTGCCCGTTGTTTACAGCCTGGCAATTCGCACACTGGTCACAGGGACGCTTTTCCGGATCTTCATTCAAACAATTTACAGCCCGGGCAAGAATTCTGGCCACCGTCGTTTTACCCGTACCGCGGGGGCCGGAAAACAAATAGGCATGAGCAACGCGGTCGGTTTTTATCGCGTTTTTCAATACACGTGTTACCTGTTCCTGATAAACGACATCATCCCAAACCTGAGGACGATATTTCCGGTATAAAGCCTGATTAGCCAATTTTCTGCCCTCTTCTTACGGTATCCGATAGGTTGCCTGAATTTGCCCAAACATATCTTTCAAAACAGCTGTTTCTCCGGACTGCCAAACAGCCTCTGATTGGTTCCAGAACAATTCATATGGTGTTGTATGTCCGGAGCGGGAATAAACCTCTGCAAACACACCTTTTCGCAGCAGCTGTATATTCGGGAATGTAAACACATTTCCGTTGGCGTCTTCCAAACGCCACCCTTCAAGGGAAACGACCTCATCGGAATTGCTTACGACACGCAAAGCTTCGGAAGCCAATATTCCCGGATTCCGTATCATGGATATTTCCACTTTCGCGCCGCGGATAACAGGGGTCGGTTCTGCTGTTTCTTCCTGAATATTTCCTTCATCAGACACAGGTTGATCAGTATTTTCGGAAAATACAGGCACTTCCGTCGGCTGATCATCCTGCGGAACTTCTTTCGTTATCACTGAATCACCGGAAGGAACTCCGGTAGATACGGTAACAAGCTGATATTCATTTTTAGGTGCCCGGATATTTTCCCAATAATACAACACACCATAAGTCACAGATGCCGATACGATTACGTTCAGTAATATCAGCAGGAGAATTTTCCAGAAACTGTTCATTCTGTAATTATAGCCTAATTTTTTATTTTTTCAGACATAGCAGGCAATAATTTCTTCCTTATGCCCAATTTCTACAACGGATCATCTGCGGAAACGATGGAGTTGGCGATCGTCCATCCGGTTTCGCCGTTCTGTGTCCGAACCTGATACCATTTGGAATAATTGATATTCACCGGCCCGGCAAGTACTTCCAACAAAGCGCCGTTGGGAACTACAGCGATCAACGCGGTGTCATACCCTGTGCCCGGGTCCGCGATGAGGAATATTCCGTTTTCATTCCCCGCTTTGACATAGAAAAATTCAGGTGCTGAATCGACCCGGTCGCTTGCTGCGGTCTCATAATTGACAACTTCACGGATCGTTTTTGCGCAGCGAAAACCCAGTGTATACGCAGAGGAAGAAGGAAGCATGCCGGATCTTGATGCCGCATGCAGACTGTTGACATCGGTTTCAAATGAGCTTCCGCGCACAACTTTCTCTGTTCCTTTAACAGGCCCCTGCGGATTCTCTGTTTCTGTGACCAGATATGCGTTTTCATCATACCAGTCAGCCACCCACTCGGAGACATTTCCCAGCATATCGGCGGCGCCGTAAGGGCTCAAACCCTCAGCATAAGAATTGCCCCGTTCCGTGTCGCCTGGAACCTTTGTCAGGTTCAGATAATAGGGTTTCGGTGAACCATTTCCCCACGGATACCGGCGGTTATCATCCCTGCCCCGCGCAGCACGCTCCCATTCAGCTTCTGTAGGCAGACGTTTGCCGACAAATTCACAGTAATCAGCCGCATCCTGCCACGTCACATTTACTACAGGGAATTTGGCATAGGTTATATTGGAATAATAATTTTCCCGGGTTTTGGAATCCGGATTTTCAGGGAGACTGCACACACCGGCATTCACACACACAGCATAATCCTCGTTTGTAACTTCTGCTTTATCAATATAAAAGGCATCGAGATAAACCAAATGATACGGTTTTGTGTTGTTTGGGGCAGTCAGATCACCATATTCCGTTCCCATCATGGAATAACCGGAAGGAACAAAAACCATACCTTCGGTTGTTCCCGCGGCACTTATATTTTTTATGATTGATAATGAGAATAATACTATGAAGAAAAATCCTAAGTATAACCTTTTCATAACTACCTCTGAAAAAAGAGTTTAGCAGGAAAACTTCATCTTTATCACCTGCCGCTCACACGAAGAATACATCGAAAGCCCAGGTCGCTGCTGTATTGATTTGGTTTCATCCTTCCCAGCCTGTGTTCACGGACATCCTGCAGCGCTGTTTTCCATCCGCCTCCCGCAATAACGCCGTTTCCCTGAGCATCTTCATCATCGAGCCACTCCCATACATTCCCGATAAAATCAGAATTTTCTGAGCTGATCCTGCGCGGTCCGTTATTTTTGTTATCGATATTCCGGTCATCAACAGGAAAAGAATCCATGGCAGCGCTCCAATCCTGAATTGTCGGCAGTGTTTTGCCGGTCCACGAACAATAAGCTGCAGCCTGACCGCGCGTAACATTCACAACAGGGTAATATTGATAAACCTCATCCGAAAAATACGGCAGATCATCAAGAAGATCCGATTTGGGAGCAGAACAATATCCCCCCTGCACACAAAGAAAATAATCGGCATTTGTTATTTCATTCCAATCCATCCAAAAACCGCGATAATCATCCGAATAATCTGTCCGGACAAAATAGAGCTCTTTTCCGTCTCCCGGATTGATCTTTCTCAGCCCGGAATATAACTCCGCATCGGGAATAACCGGCGTGGGGCTTGGTGTCAGCGCCTGAACAGTTTCTGATAATTCATCATAAATGATCCGGGCTAATGCCGTTAAATCTACTGTGGGAATACTCGTCGGTGTTTCCGTTGCGGTCATGGTAGCCGTAAATGTCAGGGTCGGTTCAGGCGTGTTTGTAGAAGTCAGTGTCGGCGTCATCGTATCAGTCGGTACCGGTGACGGCGTCACGGTCGGCGTAGCGGTATTCGTTGATGTGGGCGTAAAAGAAGGAATAAACAAAAAACCGGCACCGCGTCTCGCAGCATCAACAGCGCCTAAAATAAAAATTAACAGCAGGAATGCCATTACAAGTCCTGTGATCAAAAGTGCGTTTTTTTTCATCGTAATCCTGTCAGTTTACGGCCCTGACCTGCTCTATCACTTTCTTGAAAATTCTTCGAAGAATAGCTACAGTTATAGCATAGCTTGAATCCATTCCGAAATATGAGAGCGTTCCAGCACCGAGATTTTTTCCTTTGCTCATCGGAGTGTCAGAGACATAATGCATAAAACCGATATCCATCTTTATATTGTTCAAATCAACGATTTCGTTCTCCGGATGGCGTTTGGGCCTGAACATCTCATAAATCGCGGAAAGATAAGGTCCGGCTTCCATTTCAATATCGGTAAACTCTCCTTGATAGACCGCATGCATAAAATTTCTGTTCTGAAGGAAAGTCCCGTAAACAGTCACTGCTTTTTGTCCGCCGAGAATTGAACCATATTTCAAATAAGGGCTGACATCGTCGGTTGAAAATACATTATGGAATAAATACAGGTTGGAAGAATGCATATCCTGAACGACAGAAGGTATTATGACATCTCCGCGTACCCCGTTCAGCGAAGCAGCTTTCCCCATCACATAGACACCCTGAATGTTTTCCAGCTTTTCCGATATCTTTGAAAACAGATGGTAGGCAGCCATTCCCAGGGGGTAATCAATGTTCAAAATATACGCGTCAGAATTTTTCAATAAATCACTATCAGGTATTCTGACCCGCGGATCCATCTTCATAAAATTTGTTTTCCGGATATCAATTACCTGCACGCCAACTTCAAAATTACTGGAGATAGAAAGACGGGAAATACCGTTTTCTGATTCAAAATCCTGCTGTTCTTTGATGGTATACTTTCCGTAATCGGATTGCTGATATTTTTTCAGTACATAATACATCAGGTTTTCTTTGCTGGCGGAAAGCGTTTTTCTGTTGATCTTTTCCCATTCTTCCCTCAGTATTTCATTTTCTTTCCGGTCCAGAAATCGCTGCAGTTCATTTTCCTTCTGTAAAGCATACCCGCTGACCAGGTTCACAACGCTGTGCGTGTTGCTGGAAACAAAATAAACCGGCCGGTCCACAAGATCAGGAATGCGTTCCAGAATTTCATCCAGCCATGAATTCGCGGCTTTTGAATATTGGACCATGGAGCTGTTCAGCAATTTAATGCGAAAATCTGAAGGACGCGCACGGAATTCGAGGATCCATTCAGGCATTTTCTCGCCCCAGACCGACCACAGCCGATTCAGATCTTCAACAGAGGTTAAGAGCTTTTCAGCCAGGTTCTTAAACTCTACCGGATCATTTTCCACTAAAGCTGAATAAATCAGAGAATCATCTACATTCCGCAGCAAATCATGAAATTTATTCCATTCGATCTGCAGCGCCGTGACAAGAGGAACAATATCTTCTATATCCGATTTGCTATTAATGAAAACAGCCAGGGTTTCCTCTCCGTCATACCGGCAGATCCTTCTCCTTGCCACTGCGGTTACGATTGGCCAGGACTCAATATTTTGATACCCCTGTAAGGTAAACATGTGAACGTTTTGTCCCAAAACAAGTTGTTTCACCTTAACCATACATGGCGGCATACGTAAAATGCTGTAAATCAGAGCATTATAATCCGGAGAAGATAAGCGGGAATCCGGGTGCATTGTGGATTCCATCGCGGAATGAACTTCCTCCAAACCGCTGATCCTGTTCTCACTTTTTGAACGAAGAACGGAATAAATTGTCCTTTTGTAAAAGTCTATAGCTTCACTTGCGCTTTGCGGGATATTTCTTTCCATTCATACCTCGATAATTTTCTGATTTTTCCTATTATAACAAATTTCAATTGTTTTCCGGCGGAATATATATTTCTCCATCAATATCTGTAAAGTATTCTCCAAACAAAAAAGGATCGGGATTATTGTCATTAATCAGCGGATTTGGATCAAATTCATTATTATGCGGGTCAAATTCCGGAATATCCGCATGAACAGTAATTTTCTTCTCAAAATAATGTCCGTCTCCGCGCAGCAGCCTGATACGTATCAGATAGTCGCCGTTTTCCAATCCATTCAAAAACCACTCAGCTACATGTGCCGGCGTAAAGTGCGGTTCCCAAAGATTATTTTGAATGATCATCCAGTTATCCGGTTCGGAAGCTTTAGCAAACTCTACACTGTATTCATATATACCATCCAAAGCATACACAACAGCCGATATATCTACCCGATCATCACGAATTACAGCGCCATTGGAAGGGGATATCAGGTCAAGGACCGGATAATCGCACGGCGGGTAAAGTATATCGCCGTCCGGGATAAAATCGAGGTCTTCCGCCTTGATCTTTTCCGCCCACCGACGGCCTTCAGCGGTCCCTTTTATCCATACCTGCGCTGCTCTGTCTTTCACATTCAAAAACTGCTTCAATTCTGCCTGAGACGCACATTCGGCAGAAACAAGTTTCCCGCTCCAGGTATCCGCATAATATGTTTTGATAAAGCCTTCCGATTCAGGAAGGGGCGGCTGATACCGGGCAAACACATCCCATTTCATATTACTGCATACAGAGCCCGGAATGGTACCGGAATCAGCGCAGATCATAATATCTTCGATACCGGAGGGACGAATAAACTGTCCGTTACGAATTTCAGGGTAAACCGACGCGGCCTGTTCCATAAAAGCATGCCAGACAGGAGCTGCACCGGTAATTCCGGTCGAACCTGTCATTGGCTTGTTATCGGCATTTCCGACCCAGACGCCCACGGCAAGATTATTGTTATAACCAACTGTCCAGTTATCTCTGTAATCATTTGTAGTCCCGGTCTTTACGGCAGCAGGAAAAGAGAGGTTCAGTATTGATCCGGTTCCGAATCCCAAACTGCGTGCGTTATCATCTGAAAGGATCGACGATATCTGATACGCATATTCCTCATTCAGGACTCTTTCGCGAAGCCCTTCTCCCGCATCAAAGATCGTATTTCCCCGATGATCCTGTATTTGCAGAATTGAACGTGCCGCGATATATTGACCGTTATTTGCAAAGACTGCATACGCGTTTGTCAGTTCCAAAAGAGTAACTTCACCGCCGCCCAAAGCGACAGACAACCCGTAACCGGCTTTATCCAGCGAATTGATATGAAGCCGCTTTGCAAACGCAATAAACCCTTCCTGTTTTGCTGTGGAAGGATCGTCATTATATAACCCGACAAACTGAAGTGCTTTGACTGCGGGAATGTTCAAAGAAGAAGCCAAAGCCTCTCTGGCAAGGACCGGACCATGGAACTTACCGTCATAATTTACCGGACGATATGGTTCCGAATACCGCAAGTCCGCTTCAATTCCTGTTGGGGAAAAATCTGTCTGCACATCCCAGATCAAAGTGGCAGGAGTCCAGCCATTTTCAAAAGCCGCGGCATAAATCAGGGGCTTAATTGCGGATCCCGGCTGGCGGGGAGATACCGCCATGTTGATTTGTCCTGAGTTTTCCGTATCATTGAAGTCCGGAGATCCAACCATAGCGAGAATATCTCCATTTTGAGGGTTTATGACGATCACGGCACCGTTATGAACATTAACTCCCGAAATTGAAGATATTTGTTCATACAGGATCGCTTCAGCCATATCCTGAAGTTTTGGATCTATCGTTGTATAAATTGTATATCCGGAGCGGTACAATTCATCAGCTCCGTATTGATTTTCCAGTTGTTGATAGACATAATTGACCCAATGGGGATATTTTATTGTGAAAACTCCCGGTGTAAAACTGTAATTCTCAATTTTTCTGATCGCATCACTTACCATCAGCGGATCTATCCGCACACATTCTCTCCCGTTGCGGATACCGATACATCCGCGTTCCGTGACCAGATTATACATCAGCAGCAGAACAGTCTTTTGTCTCGCCAAAACCGCATCCCGATTATTGAAAATGTCATAATAACCGGGTGCCTGCGGCAGTCCTGCAAGGAAAGATGATTCCGCGAGATCCAGATTTTTTGCCGATTTTTTAAAATAGGTCTGTGCGGCGGCTTCAATGCCGTATGCATGGTTGCCGTAATAGTTTTCATTCAGGTATATTTCAAGAATTTCATCTTTTGAGTATCGCCTGGTTATTTCAGCGGAAAGAATGATCTCCCTGATTTTTCTGTTGACACTTCGTTCCACCCTTTCACTTTGCGACATCAACAAATTTCTTGTCAGCTGCTGCGTGATCGTGGAAGCGCCGGAAACGGCTGCACCGGATTCCATATTCTGAAACAACGCGCGAATGATTGCTCTTAAATCAAAACCGGGATGATCATAATAGTCCTGATCTTCAACGGCAATCACAGAAGCGATCAAGTACGAAGAGATTTCATCAAGCGTCACATAATCGCGCCTGCCTGCTTCCGGAGGAACAATTTCATACAGAAGGTTGCCTTCCCGGTCAAGTATACGCAGGGTTTCAAACTGGGAAGCTTTTGAACGCAGATCGGAAACATCCGGAAGTGTCCGAAGAACAAGACCGTAAAATACTGCCAGACCGCCCACGATGACCAGTAAAAGCGAAAACAGGATCAAAAAAAACTTCAGACACCCGTTTTTCCGCTGTTTCGTCTTACTGTTTTTTTCAGATTTTTTTTCAATATCAAAATTCAGATTTAATTGAGTTGTAGGCAAAGGGTTGACATTTTTATTTTCAGCCGGCATATTTTCTATCCTTATCCGTTTTTTACTTCTTATGCACCATTTAGATATCGGAACGATTTCCCGATCCGGTTCGGTACCGGATCTCTGCTTTTTGAAGCCCGGTCATTTCCGTATTTTTTATGTAAAATAATTCTTAATTTTACGTCAAAACAGTCAATTTTTTCCTATCAAGAGAGGTAAATCAAAAATCATTGATATAATAATAACAAAGAATTCAATCTGAGGAGGGCTTTTATGGAATCCGTGCAGGGAAGTAATTTGCTTGTTGCCATCGTTCAGGCACAAGATGCCGATATAGCGATACATGCCTTGAAAAAAATCAAAATCGATTCCTACCAAATGCCCAGCGTTGGTGGTTTTCTCGGGAGGAAAAACAGCACATTGATCATTGATGCCCCGGAAGGCAGAAATGATGAAATAATTGAGATTTTACACAATTCCTGCCGTCAGCGAATAGAATTCATCACTGTTCCGATTGAAAGCGGCCAGCAGGCTATTCCGACCCCGACACAAATCGCAGTCGGCGGAGCAGCTGTTTTTGGTCTGACTGCAGAAAAAATTATCAAGTTGTAAAGGAGCCAAATCATGAAACTGATAATTACCATTATTCCCGGAAATGACAGTGATTCCGTATCTCTGGCTCTTACAGAACGAAAGTTTCGTGTCACTCAGATAGCCTCTGCCGGCGGATTTCTCAGAAAGGGAAATGCAACGCTTCTGGTGGGTGTCGAGGATGAAGAACTGGACGATGCGATCGCTATTATCAAACAAACGGTAAACAAGTCCAACAGCAAACAAAAAGGAGTCCTTTTTGTTGTAAAAGTAGATAGATTTATTCATTTCTAATGGATTTAATCAATTTCTAATGAACTTTTTTGCAATTTACCAGTATATTTAATTAAAAATGGTAAAAGAAAGGAAAGTAACAAAATGAATTACTCACGTGCTTTTTCTTATGTATTTGAAGATAAAAACTGGCCATCAAAATTACTGATCGCCGGATTGATTTCCCTGATCCCGATTGTCGGACAGTTTTATCTGATGGGTTGGGTGGTTGAAATTGTTCGCCGCGTAAAAGCCGGAAGAGTTGATATTCTGCCGACGACACATTTTACTTATTTTCTTACATTGGGATTGAAGATGTTTGTCGTAAGCCTGATTTATTCAATTCCTGTGGTCATTCTCAGCTGCATTATTACCCTGATAAACGGTCGGGCTGAATATGCAGACGGCAGCCTTTCGGTGGCCTTTTACACCAGCATGGGTTGTTTCGGAAGCATTCTGACTTTTGTCATTAATTGTGTAATTGCCCTTCTCGGGACGTATGGAATGATCAAACTCGCACAGACTGATCAGATCAAAGCATGTCTTGATTTTGGCGACGCGTACCGCACAATTAAGGCAAATCTCTCTGCCTTCATTATCGTTGAATTGCTCGCAATTGTTGCCGGTCTGGTTCAATGCGCGGGATTGATCATTTGTATCGGGATCATCTTTACAATCCCGTACGGCACAGCAATTGTCGGGCATCTGGTCGGCCAGCTGTGGGACAATCTCAAGAATCCGGATAACAGCCGTAAGCCATATCGCGGCGCTGTCCAAAATGAAACCAAAAATATCGTGGATGAAGCTCCATTCACCAAGGTTCAGGATATTGAAAATTACCAGGATACGCCCGAAGCAGTAAACGATGACATTCAGGAAGCTGTTATTGTTACTGAAGAACCGATAGCAGAACCGGCTGAACCTGCGGAAGATATTCCTGTCGATATTTCTGAAATAGAAACTGAAGAGCCGTCAGAAAATAAACCTGATGATCAGAATCCTGATGAAGGATCAGATAACGACGATTTACCGTCATTTGAATAATCCGGCAGAATAATAAATTACGATTTTATAAAAACATCCTTACATTCGAAGTAAGGATGTTTTTTTATAACTTTAACTGTCAGAGGACAGAAGATATTTACCTGGGTCTGATCATTTTCATATCATCGAATTCAATAACTTCAAATCCTTCGCATTTATTTAACTCTTCCGGAAATACGACGTTTGAAAAATATAAATATACGGAATCTGTCTGCAGTTGGGAACATGTTAATTCTTCCGGAACAAATACATCTCCGCCGTATATTCTTTCAATTCCCCTTGCGTCAGCACTTTTATTAAACGTCAGATCATGATCAGCTGCATATAAAGCAAAAGCATCGACCGTTCGGGAATCTCCATCGGAACTGTACAGATGCACAGTGTTTTCAGGCATTTTGTCGATAATATTCCCGGATATTTCCGTAATTTGATTCGTCGGATTCCTGAAACGGTCAGCACACTGACGAATAAATACCTGCAAATCGATCACCTGCAAAACAGCACAGACAAAAATGAGTGAACTCAATACGCTTTTCATTCCTGTCTTTTCACTGATAACAGAAAGTGAAGAAAACAAAACCAGATAATACAGGCACCAAACCAGTCTGCCGGACGATCGGAAAATCGAGAGTAAAGAATACAGCCATTCAGGAAGATGTATATGATAAATCAGCTGCGTATCAAAATATCCCGTGTTTGAAGCCGCAAGGATCACAAGCAGGATCGCAGGTACAAGATAAAGGGAAATGCGGTCAAAAAAGGTTTTCCTTCCGACAATAACGCCCAACAAGATAAGACCAAACAATCCCAGCCCCCAGTAATTGAAGCCTTCATACTGCAGAGATAATATTTCTCTTGGACCAATCAAAGCGGGGATCGAATCCGGATTGAAGAAAGCATTCAGATTCATGGATAGTTCGCCAAAGCTTCCGGATTGCGGCAGGATATGGGAATATCCGAATAAAAAATACCCCATCAGTAAAGATAACGAAAAAGCAGCCGGCACAGCAGCAATATTCAGAAAAGGTTTATGCTGTTTGATCATCCGCATGCATTGCAATACCAGAACAAACGCGATCATCGGAATAAAGTAGAAATGGACAAGCAGCGTGAGCCCGGTCAGAATAAACCACCCCGGAAGGTTCCATTTTTTATTTTCATTCAAAAGCAGCCATATAGATGCCAATATGATCCAGTGCGCTGTCAGTGTATCATGGATAAGAGCACGCTGCAAAATCACAGGATTCAGGACACTCATAACCGTACCGGCAACAGTAAAGGATATTTTACCGGTCAGTTTCCAAAGAATTAAAGAAGCGAAAAATGCCAGCAACACATAGGATGTAACGATCCATATGCCGCTGAACTGAAACTGATCGGGAATAAAATCCCTCATAAGTTTAAAGATGAGACAAAACAACGGGTTGGAATCTGTGACGATCACAGAAGTACCTGCAGGATAATTCAGGTTTTGCATAAAAAGCAGATACCTGTTCCAGCCGCTGTTACGGAAAAACCGCCAGCCCAGATAATGCTGAAGGTTATCCCCGCCGCCATTGATGACCCAGTTTGTATTACCGGGATCAACATTCGCGGGGGTATAAATCAAAAGAATAAAAGCCAATGCAAACAGGCAGCCGATGCATAAACAAAGCTTTTGTTTTCCTGAATCGCTCATACTTTTTTATCCTGACTTTTTTTCAAATTTCTTATATTTTTTTAATTATAAATAACTAATTATGTGATAGCATAGAAGAAAGGAATAAACTGATAAAACTGTTTACTGAGATTTCAAACCGGAGTAAGAGATTATGGTAAACTTTTGTTAGGGACATCTGATTGACTTATGAAAAACTATTCATTTTTTAAAGCGCTTATCACAATTCTCATGACAGCATTGATCACTTCGACGATACTGATTACATTCTCACCCGGCGCTGAATATATTGACCAATTTGTTGCACCGGCTGAAACAGAAGAAATAAACATCAACCGGCAAAATAACCAGAGAAAAATCATCGGTATCTTACCCGGTCATTACGGACTTGACAGCGGTCACCAATGCGGTGCCGAATATAATTTTGTGAAAGAATCTGATGTCAATCTGCGCCTTGCCGTTATGGTTCGGGACTATCTGCAAATCAAGGGATATACCGTTGATTTTCTGCATGAATTTGATCCGGCTTTGACAAATTATACGGCACTGGCTTTAGTTTCAATTCACGCCAACCAATGCGATTCAACAAATCAATCCGGATTTAATGTAACCACCGGAGGACAAAATTCATATCCATCCGAGAGCAAACGATTGAATGACTGTCTGACTTATCATTATATGCAAAACTCCGGTCTCAATTTTCTCGGTGAAAACTACACACCCGGGGAAGAAATGCTGTATTCTTTTGATAATGTCAACAACTACACGACAATTTCAATTATTCATACAGGTTTTCTGGGAAATGATTACCGCACGATTTCCGAAAAAACAAACAGCCTGGCGAAAGGGATCGCTGACGGAATCATCTGTTATGTTGAAGATGAAGCGATAGGGAGTATCAACCAGCCTCTGCCGATCACATCCTTATCAACACTGTCAACTTCAACCCGCAAGTTTTACCAGATACCGCTGTCTGAACCAATCGCTGCGGAAAAATAGCAAAGGAAGATAAATATGGCTAACAAAGCTTTTTTTACAGGACTGATATACGATGAAAATGAAAACCTGATTGAGTCTGTTACAATCGGCAATGAAGCTTTTTACGTTGTAGACGACTGTGGATTCAAACGGCATATTGATTCCAGGGAAGTCGATGAAAAGATCGTCCGCTTGTTTACAGACCAGATCAACGGCAATGAAGAATATCTCGCGAATGCGGCTGCCAATATGACAGGGAAAAACGACCTGTTTTCAATGGTAATGTTTAAAAACTCTTTAATGAATATTGATAAAGAAATAGAAGCAATGTTCCGGCAGGGACCCCCTCCGGGATTAGCTGAGTTTCTGGGTATGTCAGGGTTTCGGGTAAATATAGATATTCACGGGAACATAACGAACGTAAATATGCCTTCAACTCCCGCTGATGATCCTGAATAATCAGAAAAGGGCTGCATTCACTGCAGCCCTTTCTCATTCTCATTTCAGTTCCTTCAACAGTTCAATTATTTCTTTCCAGTCATCTTCGAAGAAAAAGAGAGTTGCCCCGGGCATCTCAATAGAATATATGATATCCCCTTCCACCTCTTCTGCTGAAACCAGATAGCTTTCTGATTCAGCCAAAACACCTGTTGTCCCGATCGGAATATTCACAAACTCGGATACAAAATCGACAAATTCATCCCACTCTTCCTGATAAAAATGAACCGTAATTTTACCGAATTCGATATGATAGGTTACTTCATCCGGTTCATAAGCTTTCCAGGACATAAAAGCTTCAGTTTTGGCAATTTCTTCTGTTTTAATATCTGGTTGAGCCATGGTCTTTACCTCCTAATAATCGGGACCCAAAATGTTTGATATGATAAAGAAGTTTATCATAAAATTCCTGAATTTTTTGCAAATAATTTTTGAAAGTTTCCTTCAAAGGCAGCGGTTCGACAACAGTTTCGATTCCCTCCCAGGGATCTTCATCCTGCAGTTTTCTGAGAATATACCGCAGGCCAAGTTTTATCGTTGCAGCCAGAGGGGCGGACAGGAATATCCCGAGAAATCCCATTGTCCGTCCGCAGATCAGTGCAGCAGCCAGAACAGCGGCCGGGTGAACTTTCAGGGTTTCAGAGAGGAATTTTGGCTGAATAAATCCATCCATGAATTTATCCAGGAGGAATGAGATCACCACAACAAGAATAGCGTAAGCCAAAGGCTGCATCCCAAAAATTGTCGGACCCTGAAATAAGGCAACCAATCCAACAGCAACCCATGCAAATACCGACCCGATATAGGGGATCATACGCGTCAAACCCACAGCTATTGCCAGAATAACCGCATACCGGACACCAAGGATAATATACAGAATCGTATAGACGACCAGTGCGATAACCAGCAGGATCATCTGCCCCCACAGGAAACGGCGCCAAATCAAAGATAAATGATAGCGGCCCATTTCGATGTCAAATTCATATCCCGGCAGCTTTATCACCTGGTGTTTTTCGCTGCTTTCTTTTGATTCCCAAACAATAAAAAATGAAAATCCGTAAACAAAGAAAAACCAGGCGATTTTTGATGAAAAATTCTGTGCGAATGATAAAATGCTTCCTCCAATGCCATGAAGGATATCCTGCAGCTGCTGATTGATTTCAGAGTTTTGCGCAGAGCCAAAAATTTTGGAAAAATATTGTCCGGCCAGGCTGTCACTTCCGCCAAGAAATTCGAGAACAGCTTCGGGCAGGTTATCAACAGAGTTTTTCAGCAGGTCAAAGAAGTTGGCAACCTGTCCGTAAACAGAGAATCCGCCGATTGCGGTTATCCCGATAACAAGGATCAGGAATATACCAAAAACAACGATCACAGACCATTTATGAGAAATTTTCCATTTGACTTGAACTTTATTGACAAGCGGTTTGAGATAAAAAACCATCAGGCAGGAAAAAATCAATGGCATGATCATGCTGCGAAGGAAGAAAAGGCAGATCACCGCGAAAACAGACAATGCGATGATGACAGTACGTTTCGTTGTCTTCTGCCAGCGGGGCGACCTGTTCGGAATTACACCCGGTTTCTCTTCTCCTTCGGAAACAAAAACGACCGGCGCAGGATCAGCCGGTCTGTTTTTATCAATTATTTGTGTCAGGCGGTTAAAGAATACTCCCAGATCCATAAATTATCCGAAAATACTCAGCGCATATAATTCGCACAGGTATCAGCGTCCCAAAGGAAGGGGAACACGTCACACCATAAGCGGTTATGATCCACGTAGAAAATGAACGCGGCAATCAGAATCAAAACACCAAGAATGATCCCGAGTGTAATGAACAGCTTCTTTTTGCTTTTCTTCGGTTCTTCCTCACCCTGTCCATTCTGCATACCGGCATATTGCTGTCCCATCTGCTGAGCATAAGGATTATTCCCGTAAGGCATCTGCTGGCCCATCGTCTGACCATAAGGATCATTTCCATAAGGCATCTGCTGGCCCATTGTCTGACCATAGGGATTATTTCCATAAGGCATCTGCTGGCCCATTTGCTGACCATACGGATCATTCCCGTAAGGCATCTGCTGGCCCATTTGCTGACCATACGGATCATTCCCATAAGGCATCTGCTGCCCCATCGGAGGCTGCTGAGCATACGGATTATTTCCGTAAGGCATCTGCTGCCCCATCGGAGGCTGCTGGGAATAGGGATCCGCTCCAAATGCGTTCTGCTGTCCCATCGGAGGCTGCTGTGAATAAGGATCCGCTCCAAATCCGGCAGGCTGCTGTCCCATCGAAGGCTGCTGTGAATAAGGATCCGTTCCAAATCCGGCAGGCTGCTGTCTCATCGGAGGCTGCTGGGAATAAGGATCCGCTCCAAATCCGGCTGGCTGCTGCCCCATCGGAGGCTGCTGTGAATAAGGATCCGTTCCAAATCCGGCAGGCTGCTGCCCCATCGGAGGCTGCTGTGAATAAGGATCCGTTCCAAATCCGGCAGGCTGCTGCCCCATCGGAGGCTGCTGGGAATAAGGATCCGCTCCAAATCCGGCTGGCTGCTGTCCCATCGGAGGCTGCTGGAAATAAGGATTCGCGCCGTAAGGCATCTGCTGCCCCATCGGAGGCTGCTGCGCATACGGATTCGCTCCATAAGGCATTTGCTGCCCCATCTGCTGAGCATACGGATTTGCACCAAATGCCGCACCCTGCTGGAACATTGCATCAGCAGGTGCACTATAGGGAGCCTGATTATTACCGGAATCCGCAGAAACAGGTGCGGCCGCCGCAGGATCAGC
This sequence comes from uncultured Chloroflexota bacterium, assembly GCA_902786265.1. Taxonomy (GTDB): domain Bacteria; phylum Chloroflexota; class Anaerolineae; order Anaerolineales; family Anaerolineaceae; genus Flexilinea. The sequence continues at coordinate 93,484 of CADACE010000002.1, forward strand.
AGAGACCGAAGCGGCAGGCTGTGCTGCTGCACTATCAGCCGGCGCCGGCATTTGAGCATTCATTCCGGACGGGTCAAACTGCCCATACGGATTTTGCTGATAACCATAAGGCATTTGTCCCTGATTCATGGCGGGCATGCCATAACCGGCATTATATGCCTGGTTGAATCCGAAATTATCCGCACCCTGCTGTTGATCCTGCCCGCTGTTGGGGGCAAAACCATTCATCGCGCCGTCATTAGGAATATTATTATTATCGTTGCTCATAGGATTTCCTTGCTTTTTTTCAAAATTATAAGAATCCGGCGCATTTCCAGCCGGCATATCCGTGCTATTCCATTGGCTGCCGGGATCATATCCCGCCACCTTTTGAAAAACCAGCATCACTTCTCCGCCCAGACCAATCACATCATTTTCAGACAATTGGACCGGAGCAGAAATCTGATAATTGTTAACGACAGTTCCGTTCGTTGAATTGTTATCGACCAGAACAACAGATCCATTCTGCTGCACATACAAAAACACATGGATTCTTGAAACGGAGTTTTCGGTCAATACAATATCACAGGAAGCATCCCGTCCGATTTTTGTTTCCTCTTTAACGATCGGAAAGATTTTTCCTGTCAGCGAGCCGGAATAAAAACAAAGCTGATACTGTGTATTCATTCTAAATCCCTTACAGACTTGTTCCAAGACTTGTATACCATTATAACATGCACAATCAAATAATCAAGTGTTTTTAAATGATAAAAGGGAGTTTTTTTATTACGATTCATTTATTGAACAGAGAATAACAGGTTAATAGGTCATCAGAGCACACCAGAACCTGCTCACTTTCCTGAATTGTATTCCATACTTTTTCGGTTACGATTTATAATTATCCACGGAGAGAAAAAGATGGGCGGCAGGAACCCTTTATCAAAATTCGGAGAAATAACATATACGCATATTCAAAACAGGAAAGACGCTGTATATGTACCGCTTCCTGCATGGCTGAATGAAAAAACGATTTCTCTTCTTTCAGATCAAAATATTCACCTGCTCTTTCACCATCAGCGGAAAGCGATAGAATCTGTTTATAACGGCGAAAACACCGTGATTTCCACCGGAACATCCAGTGGGAAAAGTCTCTGCTATCAAATACCGCTCATCGAAATGCTGCTTTCCGATGAATCCGCGACAGCGATCCTGATTTTTCCTACCAAAGCACTGACCCAGGACCAGCACCGCAGTCTCACCAGACTCTTCCCGGAAAAAGCCGATAAGATTGCCATTTATGACGGCGACACGCCGAAACAGCTCCGCAGCCGGATACGCGCACAGGCGCGCATTATTCTCACCAATCCGGATATGCTCCACATGGGTATTCTTCCCTACCATCCCGGATGGAGTGAATTCTTTTCCCACCTCAAATGGATCGTATTCGATGAAATTCATATCTATAAAGGTGTCTTCGGAGCCCATACGGCCAATGTTATCCGCAGAGCCAAACGGATCGCTCATCACTATAAAAGCGATCCCCGGTTTATATTTTGCAGCGCGACCGTATCCAACGGGAAAAATCTTGCCGAGAAGCTGACGGATGAAACATTTACCGCCATTACGGAAGACGATTCCGGCAGCGGCAGGAGAGAGATCTCATTCCTGAATCCGCCAATCATCAATGAAGAGCTTCAGCTCCGGGCCGGAGCAATTTCCATAGCGGCACAAACAGCAAAATCCCTGTTGGAATCCAGCCGGCAGATCCTGCTTTTCTGCCAGTCAAGGCAATCCGTCGAATTCACTGTGCGGCGCCTTCGGGATTATGATGTCGACGCGTCCGGTTACCGCTCCGGCTATCTCGCACGGGAACGCAGAGCCATCGAATCCGGGCTGAAATCCGGCGAATCCCGCTGCATCGCAGCTACCAACGCCTTGGAACTGGGGATGGATATCGGCGGGATCGACGCGGTGATTTCAATCGGTTATCCCGGCTCCTTTTCAGCGCTGATGCAGCGGCAGGGCAGGGCAGGACGGCGCAGCGGAGATTCACGGTTTATCCTGATCGGGACACAGACTCCCACGGACCAATACATCATCAACCATCCTGATTTTCTGTTTGAAAAGCGTTACGAACCGGTACTGATCGATCCGGACAATCTGCTGATCCTCATTCAGCATCTCCAATGCGCTCTGTTTGAACTTCCGTTCACGATCGGCGAAGCATACGGCAGTCTGAGTGCTGAGGAGACAGAAGACCTGATGAATTATTTTGCCGCACAGGGAATCGCGCGCTTCAGCGGAGGACGGTATTTTTGGATGGACAGCGGACAGCCGCAGGCGACTGTTTCCCTGCGCAACGCGGGACTTCATCGCATCGGTATCATGAGCGATGAATCGGGCAAACCGGAACTGATCGGCGAAGTTGATCAATCCTCCGCATACTGGATGGTCCATCCGGGCGCAATATACTATCATAACGGTGTCTCTTATCTGATCAAAGACCTCGACCTGAAGTCAAATATCGCATCCGCTAAACGCTTTATCGCGTCCTATTCCACGGAAGCACAAAAACAGACAAAGATCACGGTCAATGAGATCCTGACGACAAAAGATCAGCCCGGAGCAGAGATCCTTACCGCGGCCATAACCGTCCATTCGCAGGTCATCAGTTACAAAAAAATCGACAACGAAACCCGTCAGACGCTGGAAGTAAACCCGCTGGATCTGCCGGAGGAAATACTTGAAACCAAGGCTTACATCATGGTTTTGAAGGATGAATTCCGCGAAGAGCTGCGCTCCAGTCTCCAATGGAATTCCGACCGGAATGATTACGGTCCGGAATGGAACACGATACGGGCCCTGATCATTGAGCGGGACCACCATGAATGCACTTTATGTCATACAAAAGGTTCCGTTTCCATGCTGCATGTCCATCACATCCAACCTTTCCGCAGTTTCACCGATAAACGTAAAGCCAATGATCCCGCAAACCTTGTTACGCTCTGCCCGGACTGCCACCGCCGTGTTGAGCAGAATGTCCAGATGCGCAGCGGGCTTGCCGGTTATGCCGCGGCATTTCATCAGCTGGCAGCCCTTTTTATTGAATGTGATCCGGGAGACCTGAATATTGCCATAGAGCCGGATTGCGTTGATTTTGAAGGACGCTCCGCTGTATTTATATACGAAAACACACCGGGCGGTATCGGTCTGTCCCAGGCGATCAGTGAAAAATGCGAAGAGATCAATGAAGCTGTCGTCAGCCTCATCCGCAGCTGTCCCTGTACAGACGGATGCCCGGGCTGTGTCGGAGCAGCCGGAGAAAACGGGACGGGCGGTAAAGCAGAAGCAATTGCCATCTGCCGGGCCATCGGGGAAGTTCATCATGAGTGATATTCTCTCCAAACTGAAAGCGCTTGGGGTAACGAAAGGCATGCCGGAGAATGTGAAACCACCGGAGAAATCTGTCACTGAGCAGGCACAAATGGACGCATTGCTCCGAACCTTCCCAAACGGATTGGTCGTGGAAAATGATCATGGCTATGCTTTTATCAACCGGCTCCGCCAGCCGCTTTCCCGGCCGCACGGACTGGTTGATATGGAGAATATTCTTCAATTTTCACCGTTGTTTGATTCTATCATGGAATTACACGTCGAAAAAAAGGAAGATACACTGGCATTTGACACAGAAACTTCCGGCCTTTCCAACGGCAGCGGCAGCTTTATTTTCATGATGGGGCTGGGGTATTTTGAAAAGGATGAATATGTTGTCGACCAGCTGATTCTTCCGGACCTAAGCGCGGAATCCGCTTTTTTGCGCCAGACAGAGCTGATTTTCAGCCGCTATCCGGTGCTGCTCAGCTACAACGGAAAAGGCTTCGATATTCCCATGCTGCAGTCACGGCTGCATTTCCATTTGTTTCCTGATTTCACGAAAGAGATCGCCCATATTGACCTGCTGAACCTGACCCGGCGGTATTGGAAGCCCTCACTCGGAAGCGTCCGCCTTGCCAATATCGAACAATATATACTCAAGCTGCAGCGCGGAGATGAAGAAGTCCCGGGATACCTTGCGCCGGAGCTTTACCGTGACTTCTTGCGTGACGGAGATGCTGAACATATATCAGGGGTGGCATACCATAACCAAATCGATGTCGTCAGCCTTTCGGCATTTCTGCTCTATCTGAATGATCTTGCTGCCCGTGGGGAAAGCGACCCTGCAGTCATGGTCGGCAGCGGTATGCATGAGCCGGCATTACTTCGCCATAATCTTTCGTTTTTCTCCGGAAAAGTCATTTCTGAGATCGATGGATTTACTGATAAAGAAAAAAAGTCCATCGCATCCGGATTCATGAAATCGGGTGAAACGGAAAAAGCCCTGCCGATCCTTGAAAACCTTGCCGCAGGCGGCGACCAGGATGCCGCTTCAAAGCTAATGAAATATTATCTGAAAACAAAAGACAGGGAAAAATTCGAACAGTACAAAACGCTCGTCATCCGCCTGACCGAACAGGACGAGACCATCGGAAAATGGTCAAAGATCGATAAGATCGAAAAACTGCAAAACACAGTGATCCGCTGAAAAATACTTCGGGATATACCGGAACCGCGATGCGAAGTTTTCGGACATCCCGGCAATTCGGTCTTCTGATATTCCCTGTCGGAAGTATTTACCCGGGCCGTTTTTTCATTTATACCTGACCATTTATACTTGAGAAATATAAAGAAAAAAACGTCTGTCACAGTCAGGTACAGGCGTTTAAAAAAACCCCCCAACGTGCCGTTATCCGCCATGTTTTTGAACCTGCAAAGACGCAGGATGGTGTTCCCCGCACTGACGCTGCCTTGGCTCAGGCCTATCGCATTACCAGTAGATCAAGAAGAACTCCTTTTTGATAGTGTTGGCTCAAACGCATTAGCGGCCTCGCGAACACACCAGGGTTAACAAATAGTTTAACCGATTTTTTTATTTTTGTGAAGGGTAAAAGTCAATGAAAAAGGCGTTTTTCTGTAATATTCTTTTCTCCTGTGACACTGTCCTCCCTGGCTGCCATTAAAATGATCCCCCGGCATTTCTGCCGGGGGATCGTTTTACAAATATTTGGTCTTTGAGGTTCAGTCGTTGAAACCTACACGAGCGGCATAGGTAGTATGCAGCAGTTCGTGAGACTTGTGAGAATTCGGTTCGCCGAGGAACTTTTCGTACAGTTCAGCAATCTGCGGATTGTTATGGGACTGACGGATCGTCTGGCGTTCATCTTCGGAATACAGAGCTTTCGCCCGCTTTTCCTTGTAAGTATCAAGGATGTTATCCTCTTCATTCGGCAGGAAGCACGGACGGACATACGGCTGACCGCCGCCATTGATACAACCGCCCGGGCAGCCCATGATTTCAATGAACTGATATTTGGACGTACCATTGCGGATCTCATCCAGCAGGACCTTCGCGGATTTCATACCGGAAGCGATTGCCACATTCACAACTGTGCCGTTGATATCGATCGCGGCTTCGCGGATACCGGCGTCATGACCGCGGACTTCCGTGAATTCGATCTTCTCATATTCTTTGCCGGTCAGCTTGAAGTAGACAGTACGCAGAGCAGCTTCCATCACACCACCGGTAACACCGAAGATCACACCGGCACCGGTGTAATCACCCATGATATCCGGATCCCAGTCTTCATCGGGCAGACGGTTGTACATGATACCGGCGCGCTTGATCATCTTCGCGAGTTCGCGGGTCGTGATGACAGCGTCGACATCCGGGATCCCGTTGACCTTTTCCTGTTCGCGTTTGCTTTCGAACTTCTTGGCGATACAAGGCATAACGGAGACAACGAAGACGTCCTGCGGATCGTACCCGTGCTGTTCAGCCCAGTAGGACTTGATGATGGCACCCTGCATCTGATGCGGGGATTTGCAGGAGGAAAGGTGATCCAGCAGATCGCCGTAGTTGTATTCAGCATAGTTGATCCAGCCCGGGGAGCAGGAGGTGATCATCGGCAGCACGCCGTTGTTGGTCAGACGGTGCAGCAGTTCGGTTCCTTCTTCCATGATGGTCAGGTCAGCACCGAAGTTGACGTCATAGATCTTTTCGAAGCCGAGGCGGCGGAGAGCTGCGATCATCTTGCCGGTGGTCGGAGTGCCGATCGCATTTCCGAATTCTTCACCGATAGCGGCACGAACAGCCGGGGCAACCTGGCAGACAACGTGTTTGCCGGCTTTGATGGCGGCATCGACTTTGTCGATCTCGGATTTTTCCATCAGAGCACCGGTCGGGCAGACATTGACACACTGACCGCACTGGATACACGGGGAATTGGCAAAGCTGCGGTTTTCAGCAGGGGAGACGATGGTCTTGAACCCGCGGTTTTCGAAACCGAGGATGCCGAGGCCGTGAGCATTGGCACAGCGGGCAATGCAGCGTCCGCAGAGGATACACTTGGAGGTATCGCGGACCAGAGCCGGGGCGATCTCATCGAGAGTCGTTGCAGACTTTACACCCTGGTAAGCACCTTCGCGGGCACCAACGAGCTGGGCGACATGCAGCAGTTCACAGTGGCCGTTTTTGCCGCACTGCTGGCAGTTTACATTATGGTTGGACAGAAGCAGTTCAACGCTTCGTCTCCGGGCCTGAACAGACTTCGGGTCGGAGATACGGATCTCCATTCCTTCGCTGATCGGGAAAACACAGCTCGCGACAAGTCCGCGGGCACCGCCGCCGGTAGCGGCGACAAGGCAGACGCGGCAGGAACCCACATTGCATTCCCCATGGTTAAAGGTGCACAGAGAGGGGATCTCATAACCGCATTTCTTCGCAGCTTCAAGAACCGTAAGACCGGCTTCCACCTGATAGGGTTGGCCTTCGATCTTAATATTAACTAATGACATGAAATCCTCCCTTTTATTTCTTGCTGATTGCACCGAACTTGCAGGTGGCTATACAGGCACCGCACTTCACACAGACGCTCGCGTCGATCTTCATGGAAGCAAGCTTGTGTTTCGGAGCGATATAATCTGTCCTGGTAATGCAGTTCGCCGGGCAGCCCTTCGCGCACATACCGCAGCCGATACACTTTTCAGGATCGATCACGTAGGACATCAGCTTCTTGCAGACATGGGCCGGACATTTCTTGTCGACGATATGGGCGATATATTCATCGCGGAAATGAGCAACGGTGGAATTGATCGGGTTCGCGGAAGTCTGACCGAGCGCGCACAGGGAATTGGTTTTCACGGTGTCGCTGAGTTCTTCCAGCTCTTCCAGATCATGCATGGTGCCTTTACCTTCGCAGATGCGGGTCAGGATCTCAAGCATGCGCTTGGTACCGATACGGCAGGGTGTGCACTTACCGCAGGATTCGTCGCAGATGAATTCCATATAGAATTTCGCGACGTCAACCATACAGTTGTCTTCATCCATGACGATGGCACCGCCGGAGCCCATCATGGAGCCCTTGGCGACCAGGTTGTCGAAATCGATCGGTTCATCGAGATATTCTTCGGTCAGACAACCGCCGGAAGGACCGCCGGTCTGAATGGCTTTGAATTTCTTATCGTTCGGGATACCGCCGCCGATGTCATAGATCAGTTCACGGAGGGTGGTGCCCATCGGAACTTCGACCAGACCGACATTGTTGACCTTACCGCCGAGGGCGAACACTTTCGTGCCCTTGGACTTTTCGGTACCGACGGAAGCAAATTCAGCAGCACCGTTGCGGAGAATATACGGAACACAAGCCAGTGTTTCCACGTTGTTCACGCAGGTCGGTTTGTCCCACAGACCCTTCACAGCCGGGAACGGCGGACGCGGGCGGGGCATGCCGCGTTTGCCCTGGATGGAGTTCAGCAGAGCTGTTTCTTCACCGCAGACAAAGGCACCGGCACCGAGGCGCAGGTGGCAGCGGAAGCTGAAATTGGTACCCATGATGTTGTCACCCAACAGGCCCATTTCCTCGGCTTCCTTAATGGCAATGCGCAGACGTTTGACCGCGATCGGGTATTCCGCACGGACATAGAAGTAACCGTTGCTGGCACCGAACGCATAACCGGCAATGACCATACCTTCGATAACTGCCAGCGGATTACCTTCCAGAATGGAACGATCCATGAACGCACCGGGGTCGCCTTCATCGCCGTTGCAGACGATGTATTTTTCAGCGCTTTCGACGTTCTTCGCGAACTGCCATTTCCGGCCGGTCGGGAAGCCCGCACCGCCGCGGCCGCGAAGGCCGGAGGCCAGAACTTCGTCGATAACTTCCTGCGGGTCCATGCTCAAAGCACGGCGCAGGCCCTGGAAACCGCCCATACCGAGCGCTTCGTTGATATCTTCCGGATTGATAACACCGCAGCCATGCAGGGCAATGCGCTTCTGTTTTTTATAGAAGTTGATGTTATCCTGTTTGATGACCTTTTCATGAGTCGCGGGATCGACATAAAGCAGACGTTCGACGACTTCGCCGCCGATGATGTCTTTTTCAACGATCTCTTCAACATCATCGATCTTGACCAGACGATAGAGTGTATCTTCCGGATAGATCTTCACGAAAGGTCCCTGAGAACAGAAACCAAAGCAGCCGACGAGGTTGACAGTTGCTTTGTCAGCAACACCGCGGGCAGCCAGAACTTCTTCAAACTTTTCTTTGATTTTGTCAGAGTGGCTGCTCAGACAACCGGTACCGCCGCAAAGGACGATGTGACGCTTGCCGTCAAGACCTTTGATTTTTTCATCAAAAGCCTTTGTGCAGGCATCGATTTTTTCATTCAGGTTTTCAACTGATTTGATGATCATGCTGCCGCTTCCTTTGCTTTGTATTCATCGATGACAGCTTTCACCTTGTCAACGCTCATCTTGGGATATACTGTCCCATTGATACTTACTGCCGGGGCAATACCGCAGGCACCAATGCAGCGAAGTGCATCAAGCGTAAAGAGACCATCTTCTGAAGTCTCTCCCGGATTGATCTTGAGGATCTCCGAAAACTTGTCGATGACTTGCTGTGCGCCTTTGACGTAACAAGCAGTACCGAGGCAGCATCCAATGACATACTTGCCCTTGGGTGTTAAAGAAAAGAACGAATAGAAAGTCACAACACCGTAAATTTCAGCAACGGAAATATTTGTTTCTTTGGAAACGATTTCCTGAACTTCCAACGGAATGTAACCATATTCGTTCTGAATATCACTCAGGATCATCATGAGAGGAGTATTCTCATTGTCATAACGATGACAGATCTCGGTGATAGTCTGTACAGCACTTTCGCTTAATTTGGCCATAAACACCATTCTCCATTTCTTCTCGCTTGCGACAAAAATATGCCAAAATGCATATTTTGACTGAACAAGTAAATTATACCATCATTTTTCTGAAGAACATCACCTCACTGCATGTCATTTGATATTACACGAACATGATATAAGGCATGATTTAAAAAAATCCCAATCATGTATTTCGTACCAAACTGTTGACAAATTATTTGAATTGCATATACTTATGAATAGTTGTTCATATGTTGCGAGGTTGATATGAAATCAGAAGATGAAATTGAATTCAACGGCGAAGGTGTGATCCACGAAGATGTGGTCAAAAGAGCTCTTGCGGTACAGCCTGAAGAAGAACTTCTGGCTGACCTTGCTGACCTGTTCAAAAACTTCAGCGATACCACCAGGATCCGCATCCTTTCATTGCTGATATCTGACGAGATGTGTGTCGCGGACATCACCGCCGCGCTGAACGCCACCCAATCAGCCGTATCCCACCAGCTGCGGATCCTCAAGCAATCCCGGCTGGTCAAATCCCGCCGCGCGGGAAAAATCGTTTTTTACTCTCTGGCTGATGACCATGTCAAAACGATCATCGCCATGGGAATGGAACATATTACAGAATAGGAGTACATCATGAAAAAGGTTTTTAAACTGAAGGATCTGGATTGCGCAAACTGCGCGGCAAAAATGGAAAACAACATCAAGAAAATCCCGGGGGTCACCAACGCATCGGTTAATTTCATGATGCAGAAAATGACGATTGAATCCGATACCGACGATTTCGACGCGCTGATGGACGAAGTTCAAAAGGTCTGCGCCAAAGTGGAACCCGACTGCGAGATCATTCGGAAGTAACAGGTTTCAGGTTTCAGGGGCCAGGTTTCAGGTGCCAGGTGCCAGGTTTCAGGTACCACGTTTACAGGGGCCAGGTGCCCGCCAACCGCCAAACACTGATCACCGCCCACCAACCACTGATCACTGAGCACTGACCACCGATCACTGACCACCTGTCACTAACCACCAGCAACGAGGTAAATATGAGTAAGAGTCAAAAGCGACGTTTAAGAATGATCATTATCAGCGCTGTGCTTTTCGTCCTTGCGCTGGTTTTCCCGTTTGACAAGGTTTTCTCCGGTAAAGCGGCGGAGATCATCCCCGTGATCATTTATCTTGCTGCATATCTCATTATTGCCCGGGATGTCCTTCTCAAAGCCGCACGCAACATCAAAAACGGACAGGTCTTTGATGAAAACTTTCTGATGGCCATCGCTTCTCTCGGCGCGATCGCGCTGCAGGATTATAAGGAAGCGGTAGCGGTCATGCTCTTTTATCAGGTCGGGGAATTATTCGAAGATTATGCCGTCGGTAAATCAAGAGAATCGATCTCTGCCATGATGGACCTGCGCCCCGATATTGCCAATGTAATACGCGGGGAAGATGTTGAGGAAGTCGACCCGGAAGAAGTGGAAGCGGGCGAAATTATCCTTATCAAACCCGGTGAACGCGTCCCGCTGGACGGCATCGTGATCGAAGGCGAATCGCGTCTGGACACTGTAGCGCTGACCGGGGAATCTGTCCCGCAAAGCATCGGTCCGGATCAGGATATTTATTCCGGTGCCGTAAACCTGAACGGGCTCCTGAAAGTCCGGGTAACCAAACCTTACGGAGAATCGACTGTCGCCCGAATTCTTGAGCTGGTTGAAAACGCTTCTGATAAAAAATCCCGTTCGGAGAATTTCATCACCAAATTCGCCGCGGTTTATACTCCTGTTGTCGTTATCTGCGCGGTACTTCTGGCAATTGTTCCTCCGCTGGTCTTCAAACAGCCATGGTCGGTCTGGATCAACCGCGCGCTGATTTTCCTGGTCGTCTCCTGCCCGTGTGCGCTGGTCATTTCCGTACCGCTCAGTTTCTTCGGCGGCATCGGAGGCGCTTCCCGGAAGGGGATCCTGGTCAAAGGCAGCAACTATCTTGAAGCACTGGCAAATGTCAAAACCATTGTATTTGACAAAACCGGAACGCTGACCAACGGTACATTCACCGTCACTGCCGTCCATCCGGATCTGATTTCCGAAGCGGAGCTGCTCGAATATGCCGCATTCGCGGAAGCCTTCAGTTCTCACCCGATTGCGCAATCCATCAAGAACGCCTACGCGAAAGAAATCGACCTCAGCCGCATCACAGCCAATGAAGAAATTTCCGGTCATGGCGTCGCTTCAACTGTAGATGGGAAACATGTTCTTGCCGGCAATACAAAATTAATGGAAAGCCGCGCCATCCATTCTCACGAATGCCATATGCACGGGACGATCATCCACGTCGCTGTTGACAGCCTCTACGCCGGCCATATCGTGATTTCCGACACCATCAAACCGGACTCTGCTGAAGCAATCAGCGGACTGAAAGCTAATGGGATCCGCCGGACCGTGATGCTCACCGGAGACAAACAGGCAGTCGCTTCTGAAGTTGCGGAACAACTCAGGCTCGACGAATGCTATGCGGAACTGCTGCCGCAGAATAAAGTTGAAATTGTGGAAAAATTAATTTCTGAATGCAGCGGAAATGAGAAACTGGCTTTTGTCGGCGATGGCATCAACGACGCGCCGGTACTCACCCGCGCAGATGTCGGAATTGCCATGGGTGCGATGGGATCCGATGCCGCGATCGAAGCAGCAGATATTGTCCTGATGAATGACAAACCTTCCGATATCGTCAAAGCGCTTGCCATTGCCAACAAAACACTCCGCATCGTCCGGGAAAACATCATTTTTGCCATCGGTGTCAAGCTGCTGGTCCTTGCATTGGCTGCCCTTGGCCAGGCTTCCATGTGGATGGCAGTTTTCGCTGATGTAGGCGTGGCTTTTCTCGCGATCCTCAACGCGATGCGATGCCTGCGCTGACATGATCATCACCTGAAAATCATGAAAAGACAAAAGACGCTCTCACAGCTTTTGTCTTTTTTTTATTTTTCACAGGAACTTTTTCCTCCCGATGCCGTATTACAATCATAAAGAATAATTAGGAGGAGAATATTATGAAAATAAAATACATCCTGTTATTACTGGCTTTGACAGGGCTGTTCATTTCAGTATCCGCTGCAGGTGCTGATGGAAATGTACCGTCATGGAACACACACAACCAGCAGACTTATCCGATTCCGCAGCTGTATCCGATCGGGCCGAATCAACCACAGAATCAACCACAGAATCAGCCGCAGAATCAGCCGCAGAATTGGTTTCCTAACCCTCCTCAGCAGGATCCTAAGCGTCCGCCTGAACAAAACCCACGGCCGTTTCCGTATCCGGGCCCGTATTATGATCCATGGTCAGATCTATATTTCTATCCGATTGAGGATGAAACGCAGCAGCCATGTTATCCGTATTATCCGTACCAGCCAAATACCCCATATCAGCCATACAACCCGTATCCGCCGTATGATCCGTATCCGCCGTATGACCCTGGAAACAGAAATTCGAATGTTCAGGTCAGCAAACATTGGAATAGCAATGGTTCTATTGATCTGACATGGACGATCACCAATATTACGAATGAGTTTTGGGACAGGAAAAATATTGATATCAAATGCACATCCGGATGCCATCTGCTGACCAGACCGGAACGGACATTATGGGACCTTCCATACAGCGTAAACCGCGGCGGACAGCTCAGCTTCACTGTCAATATCTGGCGTCCGATGTACGGAGAAACGATGTCGTTTGCTATCATCGCCGGATCAAAGACACTGTACACATTCAACGTAAATCCAAATTAATTAAGGATCTAATAATCCTCCTTTATCGTGGGACAGAAAAACGTGTTTTCCTGTCCCATTTTTTATTGTTCTATTATTTCCTCGGGCTCTACCACAATTTTTTAAAAAGTCAAGGGACAACATTGCCGGTTTTCTTTTTGAAAAATCAGGTATAGAATCCAGATTAACAAGTAAAAAGTGAGAAGCGAGAAGTTCTCAGGCTCAGCAGGATTCAGTAAAGCTTAACTTCACTCTTCACTCTTTACTCTTCAAACTGAAGGAAAGGAGGTGCGGCAAAATGAACAACGAGCAAAACAGTCTGAACGATCTGATGCTTCAGGATGCTTTGTCAGACCTGCAGGCGGGATGCGTAAACGCTGCAGACAAACAGATTTTGTCGTATTCTCCTCTGCCTGATGCTGTCATTGATCCTTACTTATCACAGCAAGTTGAATCGAATGCCGTAATGGACCTTACATACAATTCCCTTGTCGCCTGGATCGGGGAAGCAAAGAAGGCAAGTTATTTCACCAAACATTTCGTCACTTTGAGTAAAATGATCAACAACGGCGTTGCAACCATGGCACGCGGTCTGGTGACACTGCATTTGAATGGTGAAGATCTGAGCCGGGCACCAATGTCGATCGATGACCTGATCAGTGTCGGTTCTTATCAATTCCGGAAAAGCTATCTTGGAGTAATTCAAACATCTTCCCGAAACCCGGAAATCGGAGAACGTCTGCTGCTGAACCAGCTGAGCTGGACTACCACACTGCTGCGCCTTTATAAAACAAAAGATAAACTGGCAGAGAAACCGGCTATCAAAAACCATAAACCGGAATCAGCATCCATTGAAAGGCATGATGATATCAACGGCAAACAAGCAGAAATTTCTGATCAGATGACTGTTGATGAACCTCTGCTGAGCATGGGAAATGCACGCGCGATATCTGAACCACAGGCTTTGTCTGAACCCGGTGCTTTCTCTGCTGTCCGCAGCTACAGCGGATTCAGTGCGAAAGAGGACCGGAAATCAGGCACCGGCAAAAACCAGCTTCAAAAAAACACAGCCAGCCGCCCGGAGATCTCATTTACAAGCGAAATTCCGAAAGAATGGAATGAACATGAAATTTCAATGTTCAATGAAACCAAAAAACTGCCGGACGGCAATAAAGAACCGGCAGATGATTTATCCGGAAACGGAAGTTCCCTTTCCGCAGAAGCAAAAGATGATACTGTTTTAGGGATGAATAAGATCACCAAAGAAATAAATATAGACCAGAAGAATGGATCCGAAACCAAAAACGAAAAACCGGAGACAGATCCTGAAAACAAAGAAAAAACAGCTTCTGCGCCAAACCCGGATGAAGAAAACCGGAAGACCCGCACATTAAATCTATACGAAAACATCAACGATCCTTCCGATGACAGATTGCATGTTCCGCCGCAGGAAATTCCGATACTTGATGCAGAACATCCACCGCGATATTTTCGAATTCTGTATGACGCTTTATGCCGGAACGGAGGTTCGGAAGACGGAACACTCGTTTTTACAAATGAAGAAATTGAGCAGCTTCTTGCGGATCCGGCATTCTGTTATTATGAAAAAGACACAGCCGACGCGATGAGAAAGCTTTTCGATTCAGAGAAAAATACGGAATAAAACACGCCTCATGAAAAAAGGACAGCAGCGCATATTACCGAAGCAATACGCGGCTGTTCCTGTTTTCTGTTTTAAGAGAATACAAAAATTAATGTCGTTTTCAAGTATAATAAAATATGTATTTTTTCGGGGAGGAAAAAATGAAAAGACTATCCGGGTACCTTGCCGCACTGTTATCTGTTTTTTTGCTGTTTCAGACATGCATGGCAGAAAATCTGACTTTTGAAAACTTTACCTATACGATCCTTGCAGACGGAAACATTGAAATTGTCCGCTATACCGGAGATGAGGAATATCTGATTATCCCTGAACAAATTGAGGACCGCCCGGTGATCTCGATCGGAGTCAGCGCTTTTTCCCACAATGAGCAGCTGAAACAGGTGAGAGTCCCGGAGACCGTTACAGCACTTGGAAATTACGCGTTTGCCGAATGTACGAATATCCAGGCTGTTCTTTTGCCGGAAAGTCTGGTTACTCTCGGTGATCTGGTATTCCAGGGAGATGTAAAACTGGAAAGTATCACCCTGCCAAAAAGAATTGCCGCCATCGGGATAAATCCCTTCGATCGCTGTGATCTGCTTTCGGAGATCACTTTTTCCGATAACAATCCATATTATTCCTCTGATGACGGGATCCTCTTTGACCGCAGAAATACGAAATTGATCGCATATCCGTCAGGAAAAACCGGCAGCGAATACACGATTCCCGAATGGATCACCGAAATTGACTATGCAGCTTTTTCTGAAAATAAATATTTGAAAGAAATCACTCTGTCTGATGCGCTGATGACGATCAACGGAAATCCATTCTGCGGCTGTCTCGGATTGACAGACATCCATGTATCTATTTTCAACCGCATATTTGAAATGCATTCAGGGGCTTTATACAACACACATGAGCGGGAACTGATTGCCTATTTATGGGGGACTGATACGGAATCCTTTACGGTACAATCAGGGATCACATCCATCGGTCAGGAAGCTTTTTACAAGCACCCGGAATTGAAAGAGATCAAATTACCCGGGACACTGACAAAGGTCGGAGATGCAGCTTTTGCCGAATGCGGTCTGACTTCGATCAAATTGCCTGAAGGAGTCATTTCGCTCGGAAACAACACTTTTATCGGGAGTACTGACCTGAAAAAAGTTATCCTGCCTTCAAGCCTGACATGGATCGGCAGATATGCTTTTTCCGAATGTACCGCATTGGAATCAATTTCTTTACCAAAAGCTTTGGATTCAATCGGTGAAGGCGCTTTTTACCATTGCACATCACTGAAAGAGTTGAAACTGCCGGAAAATCTCCGCAGTATCGGTGAATTCGCTTTTCTGGAATGTTCCTCTCTTACATCCGTCGAATTTCCGGACCATCTGTATTCCATCGGACGGGGAGCATTTTACGGAATCGAAAATCTTACTGCAATTGTCTCCCCCGGATCACTCGCGGAAAAATGGGCAATTCAGTCTGATGTTAAATATACGCTGAAAAATGTCACTTATCTCAACGATCAGTTTATATAACATTATATAAACCTTATTCAGAGATAAGAAAGGCTGTGATAAAATAGTTTTGAGTCAATGGGGCGCTTATGCTGATACAAGTCTCTGCGAAAGGAATACGTCCCCATTTTGTCCGGAGGAGAAACATTGGATAAACCTGTATTGATTATTATGGCTGCCGGGATGGGCAGCCGTTATGGCGGATTGAAACAGATGGATCCCATTGATGAATATGGGCACCTGCTGATGGACTATTCGGTATTTGACGCGAAACGCGCGGGTTTTGAGAGAGTTATTATTGTCATTAAGCCCGAAAATGAAACTTTATTTGAGGAAAAAATCGGCAGCCGGCTGCGAAAATATATATCTGTTGACTACGCTCATCAGGTTCTTGAAAATCTGCCGAAGGGATTCAGCGTACCGGAAGGCCGGACAAAGCCCTGGGGGACTGCTCACGCGGTACTCTCCGCAAAAGATCTGGTTCATGGACCATTTTGCGTTATCAATGCGGACGACTATTACGGGGAGCATCCTTTCCGCAGCGTCTATGAATTTCTCACAAATGACAAAGATCCGGCACACCATGTCATGTCCGGTTTCCGCATAGAAAACACGCTGACAGAAAATGGTTATGTCTCGCGAGGAGTCTGTTCCACAGATGAAGCGAATCACCTTACCGGTGTCAAAGAGTGTCTGCATATCGTTCCCGCTGAGGGCGGAGCGATCTATACAGAAGGAGAAACAAAGCAGTTTCTGCCCAATGGGACCATTGTTTCCATGAATTTCTGGGGCTTCCAGTTTTCCATGATGAAAGAGATCGAAGAACGTTTCAGCGGATATCTGAGGGAAAACCTTCCGGTTAATCCCCTGAAATGTGAATATTTTCTTCCGATCATTCCCAACGCGCTCATCAGTGAAAACAAAGCAAGCATAACCGTACTGCCGACCGATGAACGCTGGTACGGTGTGACTTATCATGAAGATAAAGATTCAGTTGTCGCGGCACTAAAAGCCATGCGGGAAAACGGGAAATACCCGCTGACGTTATGGGAATAAGATGTAAGCAGTATAAGATCAGCAATCAGAACGATGATGCTTATAACTGAGAACTAATGACTAACAGATAATTCAGGAGGATTTATGACAAAAGTTTTGCTCTGCGGAGGAGCCGGCTATATTGGTTCACATACAGCGGTCGAACTGCTTGAAAATGGTTACGATATCGTTGTGGTTGACGACCTTTCCAATTCCAGCGAAGAATCACTGGAGCGGGTAAAGAAGATCACCGGGAAAGATTTTCCCTTCTATAAAGCTGATGTATGCGATAAAGCAGCATTGGACAAAATCTTTGATGAAAACAAAATTGATGCCGTCATTCACTTCGCGGGGAAAAAAGCCGTTGGTGAGTCTGTTCAAATTCCTCTGACATATTATCGGATCAATCTCAACGCAACTCTTTCTCTTTGCGAGAGCATGATCGAACATGGTGTGATGAACATCATCTTTTCCTCCTCCGCGACCGTTTACAGCGCGGATAACAAAGTCCCCTTTACAGAAAATTCCCATCTCGGCTGTTCCAACCCGTACGGATGGACAAAGCTGATGAATGAACAGATCCTTCAGGATATCGCGAAAGCTACACCGGGATTTTCTGTTGTGCTGCTGAGATATTTCAACCCGGTCGGAGCCCATCCGTCAGGTATGATCGGAGAAGATCCGCAGGGGATCCCCAACAATCTGATGCCGTTTATCGCCCAGACCGCGGTCGGCAAGAGGGACCACATCAACGTCTTCGGAAATGATTATGACACACCAGACGGCACCGGTGTACGCGATTACCTGCATGTGGTCGATCTTGCGGCCGGGCATGTTGCAGCACTGCGTTACGTTCTCGATCATGAAGGGACAGAGATTTTCAACCTCGGAACCGGGAACGGCGTATCCGTTTTGGAAATGATCAAATCTTATTCCAAAGCCTGCGGGCATGACCTGCCCTATGTCATCGCTCCCCGCCGTGCGGGCGACCTGGCGACTGTCTATGCGAATGCGGAAAAAGCCAAAGAGGTTTTGGGCTGGACAGCGGTCAAGACTCTTGATGACATGTGCGCGGATTCCTGGAACTGGCAGTCCCATAATCCGAACGGATATAAATAGACAGTAAAAAGCAAGAAAGAGCGGTGAACAAATCAGGCTGCCCGGGGCTGTTTATTCCTGATTTGTTCACTGCTTTTATGAATGATTGTTTGTATTGTTGCTCAAGGAATTCAGAATGTCGTTACCCGTAATTTGTGAAACGATCATGATCATCTGTTTCGGGCTGTCCTGGCCCGCAAACATCATGAAATCTTTGCGTTCAAGGACGGCAAAAGGGAAAAGCCTTCCTTTCCTGTGCCTGATCGAAGTCGGATATATATTTGGTATTTTCGGAAAAATCATCACACACACTTACAACCTGGCAACCGTGTTTTACTTCATCAATTTTTTCATGGTCCTGGCTGATATAATTCTCTATTTCCGCAATTCACGTCTGGATCGTGAACGGGATGCAGCCGGATGATCCGCGTGAGATTTCAGCAGCGAAAACAGCAAGCATGACACCGGAAAAACATCAGCGCTATAATTCAATAGATTTATGCAAATTTCTGATGGCGTTTTGTGTTGTCGCCATCCATACGCATCCGGTAGATTCCACGATCAATAAGACTCTCTTTACCTTATATTCCGTGCTTCTTGATCTGGCAGTTCCGTTTTTCTTTCTGGCAGGCGGATTTCTGTTGGGAAAAGATTTGCGGTATCCGTATTCCGATAGAAACAGTCTTTCGAAAATCCGTAAATATTTGATGCGGATGGTCAAATACTATTGTATCTGGTCTCTCATTTATCTGCCGCTGGCGATCAGCAGCTACCGGTCCAAAGGCTGGGATATCGGCAGATCGATCCGCTCGTACATCCAGGGTTTTTTCTTTATCGGAGAACATTTCAATTCATGGATGCTGTGGTATCTGCTTTCAGCAATATACGCATTAATACTCATTCTCTTCCTGCTGAAATATTTGCGCTGCTCACCGGAAACGGCTGCAAAAACCGGTTCTGTGATCCTGCTGGTCAGCATCGGTCTGACTTTTCTTTCCGGTTATGACGGACCGCTTCCCGGATGGCTTCATTTTATACGTACCCGTCTCCCGGGAACAATTGTTAATGGAAGAATATTGCTGGGCTGTTTTTATCTGCCGATAGGAATACTCCTATCCCGTTACGATGTTTCGGCTTTCGTTTCTGTATATGCATTTATTTTGGGCTTATGCCTTCGCTTCAGCGCAGACAACAGTTTCTCAAATGGCATGTCCGCGGTACTCTGCAGCACCGGCTTTTTTGTTCTTGTAAAAGGGATCAAACTTCCTGATTCAAAAATCTATTTCGTTTTGAGGAAAATGAGCACCGTGATTTATTTCATCCATCTGCTCGTCTGGACAGCTTATTATTCGCTCAAATACGAAAAAATCACTTATGGGGTTGAAAGCTTTCTGGCGGTTTCTCTCATAAGCACCATAACAGCCGCTGTTTACGTCTGCTGCAGATACAGGAAAATTCTTCGTAAAAATCAGCGGTCTTTGATCAACAGCAAATAACCGTTTTCGACTTCAACTTCAGCTGTTTTTCCGGGAAGAGTTTCATTGCTGACGCCAAACTGATACTCAGCTGCTATATCGGCTTTTTCGAGCCGATATTTTGCGTTCCTGATCGTTACCCCTTTTGCGGTCCCGGCAATCGCCAGAAGTGAGAAATAGGAATACCTGCATTCAATTTTCGCGGTTTCACCTGAGGTAATGATCTCAAATTCAGAATAATCATCCACAGCCATAACCTTTTTTTGGCGGTTTGTCAGCCAGAGAAGAATATAAATGTTCGCCAGAGTATGATCCATACGTTCGCCGAATACACCCAGCAGAAGGAAATCCTCAAAGCCCCGTAAATCCGCTTTTCTTACCGCAGCCATTGTGTCTGTGTCGTCCTTTTCACAGGGAAGCACAACCGTCTCAACAGGCAAATCAGGATTTTCATGGGAATCAAAATCGCCAATGATCAAATCGGCATTTACTTTCAATCCCGCCTGATGTTTCAGTCCGCTGTCACAAAATATAATAAAGTCATCCGGATGCAGGTACGTCCGGATCACGTCGTAATTATTGATATCAGCACCCCCGATAATTACGCAGCGCCGCATCTTTTTATTCCACCCAATAAACACGGCCGGGCTTACGCGGAGCAGCAGCCGGCATTTCGCCGTCAATATATCCGACCGCGCAATGACCTATGCCTTCATAGTCACCTTCGGCACCAAGGTCACTGAGCAATTTCTTCCATTCTTCGGATTCAAACTCTTCTTTTGCCCGATGGATCCAGATACTGCCGAGTCCAAGCGAATGTGCTGCCAGCATCATGTTTCCCATCACAAGGCTTCCATCATAAACATGGGTAAAAGCACTTTTGTCGGCGAGAACGATAAAAATCACCGGGGCTCCGTAAAACGGGTCAAAGCCCTCTTTCCATCCGCCGATCTTCCGGTTTGCTTCGGCAAGCTTATCCCTGACATCTTTATTGGTGACAGCAATGATCATACCAGCCTGTTTTCCCATACCGCTCGGTGCGTAAAGTCCTGCTTCCACGATTTGTTCAAGATCCGCTTTTTCCGGCATTTCCGGCTTGAATTTCCGGATACTTCTGCGCTCCTTCATTGCAATAATGATCTCGTTCATATGTGATAACCGTCCCTTCTAAATAAACAATAAAACCATATTCCTAATTATAAACACAAACCAGTATTCCGGTTATATTATTTTTACAGTTATAATAACCCCATGGAGAGAAAAACGAAACATTCAATAAATCTTTCAAAACTGTCAAAAACATCACTTTTGCTGTTTTTCTGTTTCGGTATTGATAAATGTGTTGCGATGCTGAGACAGATGATCATCGGACGGCAGTTCGGTCTTTCTATGGAATTGGATGTATTCAACATTGCCAATAACCTGCCGGATATGCTCTTTACGCTTATCAGCGGAGGAGCACTTTCCATGGCTTTGATACCGGTAATGTCAGACATCATCAATAAAGACGGAAAAAAAGCCGGATGGAAACTGTTTTCTTCTGTTGCCAATCTGTCTTTCCTCTGTGCGGCAGTTCTGGCTGTATTGACAGCTATATTCGCCAAACCGCTGGTCGTTTCCGAAATCGGCATCGCTCCGGGATTCACATCGGAACAGCAGTCAGCAGTGATCCGTTTGATGCGCATGAACCTGATCGCTATGCTGATATTTGCCCTAAGCGGTTATATTGTCGGCGGGCTTCAGGCAAACCAGCATTTTCTGATGCCGGCGCTCGCTCCGATTTTTTATAACATCGGTCAGATATTCGGGGCGGTTATCCTTTCTCCGACCGAAGCATATCAGATCGGACCGATAACTCTGCCTTGTTTCGGCATGGGTATTGACGGGCTTGTATACGGTGTCATCATCGGAGCAGCCGCCCATCTGTTGATCCAGGTACCGGCCCTGATCAGGCATAATTTCCGCTGGTATCCTGATATTGCACTGCGGGACCATAATGTTCATCGCGTACTGCGCATATTGGGACCCCGGATCTTATCCGTATTCTTCGTGCAGATCATCTTTATTATCCGGGATAATTACGCGTCGCGTCTGGCATCCGGAGCAGTTACAGCATTGAGCTATGGATACATGTTCCAGCAGCTTCCTGAAACCCTGATCGGTACAGCAATCGGAACAGCGATCCTGCCGTCACTTTCCTTGTATATTTCGAATAAGGATGCTGTTTCTTATCAGGAAGTCATCGAAAAAGCCTGCCGCATTGCGTTGGCTTTTTCTCTCGGTGCTGCTGTAATTATGGCAGTAGGTCTGGGTCCTTTGATCGGAGCTTTTTTCGCTTTTGATGAAGCCCAGAACCTGCTGATGATGCGAACACTGCAGGGATTCCTTGTCGGTCTGGCCGGGCATTGTTTATTGGAAATTGCCAACCGTGCATTTTACGCACAGGAACAGGCATTGGCTCCCCTGTTGGCAACAATTCTCAATGTGGTTATCTATATCGTTGCCGGATTTCTGTTATTCCGCAGGCTGGATGCACCCGGCCTCAGCCTGACAGACTCCATCGCATTCACGGTCCAGGCTGTCCTTATGCTGATCATCCTTGCTCACCCGAAAAAGTTCAGCCGGTTTCTGTCAGGTGAAAATTTTCTTTCCTCTGCTCCGGATTTACGAAATACGCTCCTGCGTTCCATTCCAGGTGCTGCCGCGGCAGGTGGTATATGTTTTGCCGTGATGAACTTCCTAATTATGAATAATCTGGTAAAATCTATTGTGGGAATGGTTGCAGCTTTGGCTTTTTACTGCATTATCATTCTTCCAGAGATAAAGTTACTTAGACGTTTTTGAAATAAACCGGTCTGTAATGGACCGATAATGAGGAAAAAATGAATCAACTGCCCAATCAAAACCAACAGACTCCTTTCACACCAATGAATCAGAATCAGGCAGGAAATCCGCAGGGATTTCCGCAGCAGCCTCCTATGAGCGGACAACAATGGAATGCAGCTCCCAATTTCAATGGACAGCCTGTCACAAATCCTGCCGGACCCCAGATAAACAATTCAAATGCCAAACCGGGTAAGGAAAAGAAAAAAAAGAAAAAATCAGGCGGCTCTGTTATCGGATGGATTTTATTGGGAATTGTTTTGATGATCGCTTTAGGCATTCTGGGCGGTGTTTTAGGCTACAATACAGCCATCAGTGCCCGTCAGGCAGAATATTCCCGTCGGTCCATGATGGCTGCTGCTGAACAGTATCAAATGGCACTTGCAGACATTGAGCAGGGAAAATATCAAAACGCCAAAACCCGATTGGATTATGTAATTGAAGTGGATTCTGCATATCCGGGAGCTATGGAAACATATCAGACGGTCATGTTAGCTCTCTATCCGACAGCATCACCCACTCCTGTAATAACTGCAACCCCTGCACCCACAGCGACTGTGGATACCCGCGGAGAAGAGGAAATGTTTCAGGCAATTCAGCAGGCTGTTTACAGTCAGAACTGGGAATACGCGATCAATTTAATCACCGCACTTCGTGACCGGGACATCAGTTACCGTGGCTTAGAGGTCGATGGATTATATTACATTGCCCTGCGTAATTACGGAATGCAGCAGATCAATGCGGGTTACCTTGAAAACGGCGTCTACAATATCACACTGGCAGAATCCTTCGGTCCTATTGATAACCAGGCTGACAGCCTGCGCAATGCCGCCCGAGCATATCTCTCCGGAGCAGGCTTCTGGGAAATCAATTGGAGCAAAGCTCTTGAATATTATTCAAACGCAGCTTCTGTAATGCCCAATTTAATGGATCGTGCTACAAACTTGACCGCAAATCAGCGATACGCGGAAGCCTCATTTGCTGTCGCTTCTGAATATGTCGCCAGAGAAGATTTCTGCGGTGCCATCCCGTTCTATCAGCAGGGGTTAGTGATATCGATATCAGAACCCGTACAAATGACAGCAACAGCTGTATACCTTGAGTGTTATCCGCCCCAGCCTACTGATGTACCTGTGGAAACAGGTGATAATTTTGGTTTTATTGATGGTTATGATTTGTATAATGACCCGGGATTTGAAAATTATGACCCGGGGGTTGAAAATTATGACCCGGGGGTTGAAAACTTTGGATACTTCTGATGTTCTGAAGCAATCTCTTTAGAGAATTTCTGTTATTGTTTGTCATTTTCTTTTAAGATTTAAGCGACTTGTGATATAATGATAAGTCGCTTATAAAATGCTTATGGGCGAATTGTGCCTTAAACCGCTGTATGCTTACAGCCTGTTTTGCTACATAAATCAAATGATGTTTACATCATATAATTAAGGAGAAAAAACGTGGAAACGAAAGGTTTGGTTGCATTAGGAATCAGTCTTGCATCTCCGGACACCATCCGCAGCTGGTCTCACGGCGAAGTTTTGAAGCCGGAAACCATTAACTACCGGCGCCTCCGCCCGGAAAAGGACGGCCTCTTTTGTGAGGCGATCTTCGGGCCTACCCGTGACTGGCAGTGTTATTGCGGTAAGTATAAGAACCCTCGTTACAAAGGGATCATCTGTGACAAGTGCGGTGTTGAAGTTACAAAAGCTTCTGTTCGCCGCGAACGTCTTGGACATATTGAACTTGCAACCCCGATTGCTCATATTTGGTATACACGCCGTATCCCGTCATATCTCGGTTTGCTTTTAGATATTTCCCGCAGAAATTTAGACCGTGTTCTCTATTTTGCGCAGTATATCGTCACCTATGTCGATGAAGAAGCCCGACAAAAAGCACTCAGCAAATTAGAAGATGATATCAATGGTACAGAACGCGAACGTGCTCAGGAAGTAAATGCGAAAATTCTCAGCGTAAAACGTGAACGTGATGCAAAACTGAAAGCTCTTCAGGAAAAACGCGATCAGCTTCAATCAAGGGCTGAAGAAGAAATCAGCAAGCGGCTGGATCCTGTCATGCGCGAAGGACAGCGTCTGGAACAAACCCTGCAGGATTCTGTAGGACAGGCAGCAGCTCTGGATTTACATTTTAACGCTGCAGACGTGACAATTGTAAAAGCCGGCGAAACCATTTCTTTCCAGCATATTTCCACCGTTCAGGATACCGTTCGGGAAAAGCTCGAATCACTTGAGAAAGAAATCAAACAACAGCAGCAGGCTGATATCGAAAAACTCGACATCGAAAAAATGAAAATTCGTGCCGAAGCTGAAGAACAGATGGAAGCATTGCGCAGCCAGCACGCGGATCAGTCTACTGAAACACAAAGCCAGAATTCCAAACTCCGCGAAGAATTGGAAGATCTGCAGCCTTTCACTTTCCTGAGTGAAACTTCTTATCGCGAACTGCGCTCCCGCTGGGGGCAGGTTTTCCGCGCTGACATGGGTGCAGAAGCTTTCTATGATATTCTCAAGCGCCTGGATCTGGATCAACTTTCCAAGGATCTTTGGAATGAAGTCCGCACCACAAAATCCAAGCAGAAACGTAAGAAGGCAACTTCCCGACTGAAGGTCGTTGAATCTTTCCGCGCTTCTCATAATCATCCGGAATGGATGATCATGACAGTTTTGCCGGTTATACCTCCGGATCTGCGCCCGATGGTTCAGCTGGATGGCGGCCGTTTCGCTACTTCTGACCTGAACGATCTTTATCGCCGCGTCATCAACCGCAATAACCGTCTGAAGAGACTGTTGGAACTCGGCGCTCCGGATGTGATCGTTCGCAACGAAAAACGTATGCTCCAGGAAGCCGTTGACTCTCTGATCGACAACTCTCAGCGCGGCAAAGCACTTTCCCGCCGTGGCCGCCGCGAGCTGAAATCTCTGAGTGACATGCTGAAGGGTAAGAAAGGTCGTTTCCGCCGCAATCTGCTGGGTAAACGCGTCGACTATTCCGGCCGTTCCGTTATCGTTGTCGGTCCGAAGCTCAAGCTGTACCAGTGCGGTCTGCCGAAGTCCATGGCATTGGAACTTTATATGCCCTTCGTCATTTCCCGCCTGTGCAAGCATGGCTATGCTACTAACGTTAAAGGTGCACGCCGCTTGATCGAACGCAACCGCACCGAAGTATGGGAAGTTCTGGAAGAAGTTATCGGAGAACGCCCGGTAATGTTGAACCGTGCGCCAACCCTGCACCGTCTGGGTATTCAGGCTTTTGAACCGATCCTGATCGAAGGGTCCGCCATTCAGCTGCACCCGCTGGTTTGTACAGCTTTCAATGCTGACTTTGACGGTGACCAGATGGCTGTCCATGTACCGCTTTCCGATAAAGCTGTCAATGAAGCCCGCACCCTGATGCTGGCTTCCAAGAACCTGCTGAAGCCTGCAGACGGCGAACCGATCATCAGCCCGTCCAAAGATATGGTTCTCGGTATTTATTATCTGACTATGGAACTTGGGCAGGATCATCCTGGCGATGGACGCGCTTTCTATGACTTCGATGAAGTCAAATACTGCTACGACGTCAACCAGGTCAATCTGCACACGAAGATCAAGTTCAAAGCCACGACTTACTATGATGAAGATGGCAAACGCATGGATGAACCGGTGACCAAGATCATCGATACCACCGTCGGCCGTGTGATCTTCAACAACATTCTGCCGGAAAAGATGCTCTTCAAGAACATGACCTTCGGCAAGGGTGAAATTAAAGACCTGATTTCTGAAGTTTACGATGTCTGTGGTCAGGATGAAACGACAATCGTTGCCGACTCCATTAAGGATATCGGTTTTGAATTCTCCATGCGTTCCGGTCTTACCATGGCTGTTTCCGACATTACTGTTCCGCCGGAACGAAATCAGCTGCAGCATCAGGCAGACGAAGAAGTTGAAAAGATCAACAAACAGTATCGCAAAGGTCTGCTCACAGCAGCCGAACGCGATGACCGTATCGTTGCAGTCTGGCAGGAAACAACCAATAAGGTATCCAAGGCTGTTCGCAACTTCATGGATCCGGAAGGTGACATGGCTATCATGGCAAACTCCGGAGCTACCAAGGGTGGTTTCGGTCCTATCGGTCAGTTGGCCGGTATGCGCGGTTTGATGGCTGACCCGTCCGGTCGTATCATCACCCTGCCGATTAAATCGAACTTCCGTGAAGGTCTGGACGCACTGGAGTACTTCATTTCCACTCATGGTGCCCGAAAAGGTCTGGCAGATACCGCGCTGCGTACGGCAGATGCCGGTTACCTGACCCGCCGTCTTGTAGATATTGCTCAGGATCTGATCATCAATGATGAAGACTGCGGTACCGATGAAGGTATTTACATCCGCCGTTCTGATGATGTTGCTAAACAGTCTTACGCAGAACGTATTTACGGCCGTGTAACCGCTGAACGCGTTGTCGATCTCGAAACAGGCGAAATACTCCTTGAAAAGGGCGAAATGATCGATCATGAAGCAGCACGCAAGATTCAGGCTGCAAATGTTCAGGAAATGAAAGTCCGCTCACCGATGACCTGTCAGCTCAAACATGGTATCTGCGCAAAATGCTACGGTATGGATCTCGGCCGCGGAAAACTGGCTGAACTGGGTGCCGCTGTCGGTACCGTTGCAGCTCAGTCCATCGGTGAACCGGGTACCCAGCTGACCCTGCGTACCTTCCACTCCGGTGGTGTTGCCCAGGGTGGTGACATTACTTCCGGTCTGCCTCGTGTTGAGGAACTTTTCGAAGCCCGCCGTACACCGAAGGGTGAAGCTATCATTGCTCAAATCTCCGGTAAGGCATTTATCATGCAGAATGATAAATACGACGATGTCCGCATTGTACGCATCGAAAACAGCGAATTGGTCTCTGACACATATACCATCGAAGAAGGCTGGGATATCGCGGTTGAAGATGAAATGCGGGTTGAACTGGGAGACACAATTGCGTCACAGGGTGAAACAACTATCGGCGCAGCTCACGCTGGACAGGTTCGCGTGGAAGACAACAAAGTGATCGTGACTTATGAAAATCATATGTCTGAGGAATACAACATTCCGACGAACGCCCGCTTACTGGTCAAGGATGGAGAAATCGTTTCCGCTGGTACACCGCTGACAGAAGGTTCACTGAATCCGCACATGATCCTGAAACTGAATGGCCGCGATGCCTGCCAGATGTATATGCTGAAGGAAATCCAGGATGTTTACCGTACTCAGGGTCAGAATATCAATGATAAACACTTTGAAGTGATTATCCGTAAGATGCTCGGCAAGGTCCAGATCACAAGCTCCGGTGACTCACCGTATCTGCCGATGGATGTAGTCGATTATCTGACATTGAAAGATATCAACCGCCGGCTCGAAGAAGAGGGCAAGACCCCTGCGAAATATGTTGAAATTCTTCTGGGTGTCACCAAGGCTTCACTGTCAACCGATTCCTGGCTGTCCGCATCCTCATTCCAGCATACCATCAAGGTTCTGGCCAGCGCAGCTATCGGCGGTCTGAAAGACCCGCTCTATGGTCTGAAAGAAAACGTTATTATCGGTAAGCTGATCCCCGCCGGTACCGGTTTCGTACCCGGACGCTTTATCCAGGGCGATGAGATCGTTGACGGTCAGCAGGCAGTCATCTCTAATCTGCCGACTGAGTAATCAATTTTGATGAGTTATCAAAACCGGAACTCAATAGGGTTCCGGTTTTTCGTTGTATAAGAAAGATTTTCGCGAATTCTAAAATGCAGCTGTAGTTTTTCCATATTTATACTTATTACTATTGATTTAAAAATGTCATCAAATTTCATTGATTTTTTACAAATATCTTGACACATATTTGTAATGGTATATAATCAATATTGTTGACGAGCCGAAGTGGCGGAACTGGCAGACGCGCTACGTTCAGGGCGTAGTGAGAGTACTCTCATGAGGGTTCAAATCCCTCCTTCGGCACCAAAGAGACCCCTAAAAAGGGTCTTTTTTTTTCAAACTTTTGACATTTTTCTGGTATATTTATAATATGGGTTTATTAAAGGTTATTAAACGGCATTTTTACATCCTGGTCCTGATTTTGATCGTTGTTTATCTGGTTATCGATCTGAACACACGTTTATCTACACTGACATTTTTGGAAAATCAGGAAGCAACACTCCAGGCGGATGTGGTAAATTTGCAATCTACACTTGACACCGTTCATGACCGCATTGTCTATGCTGAATCTGACACAGCTGTAGAGGAATGGGCAAGACAACAAGGATTGATGAGAAAAGAGGACGACCATGTTATAATCCCTCTTCAGGGGCATTATGATACTCCAACTCCTACACCATATCCGGAAATTGCTGTAACACCCGCCCCAAATTGGGAAATTTGGAAATCATTAATTTTTGACTAAATTGGAAGAGAAAATGACTGCAGAAATAATAGACGGGAAAAAACTCGCTGAATCGATCAAGGAAGATATAAAAAACACTATTGCTGTGCGTAAAGCCCAGAATCTGCCAATACCCGGGCTCGCAACTGTTTTGGTTGGGAATAATCCTGCTTCTAAAACCTATGTAGCGAATAAGATTAAAACTACCGCAGCGTTAGGAATCCGGTCTTACTCATATGAATTAGAAGAAAATACATCTCAGGAATCTCTTGAGATGTTGATTTCAGAATTAAATGACAATCCTGAAGTACAAGGTATTTTGGTGCAGCTTCCGCTTCCGGAACATCTTTCTGAAGATAAAGTACTCCATTCCATTTCTCCCAAAAAAGATGTTGATGGTATCCATCCTTACAACGCAGGGCTTCTGTCACGAAAGTATAGTGAACCGCTTTTTTACCCCTGTACACCGTCCGGAATCATGCGCATGATCGAAAGTGTGTGCCCAGATATAAGCGGAATGAAAGCGGCGGTAGTAGGGAGATCATCTATTGTCGGCATGCCAACCGCTATGATGCTGAGCCGCTCCAATGCCACACCCACGATTTGCCACAGCTATACAAAAGATTTGGATGAAATCTGTCGTGAATCGGATATATTGGTTGCTGCCGCGGGATCTCCTCATCTGATTCAGGGAGACTGGATCAAACCCGGTGCCATTGTCATTGATGTGGGTATTAATCATATACCCGATTCGACAAAACCACACGGCTATCGTCTGGTTGGAGATGTTGATTTCGATGAAGCTGTGAAACGCGCGGGAGCAATATCTCCTGTTCCGGGCGGAGTCGGTCCGATGACTATTGCTATGCTTATGGCCAATACCCTGAAAGCAATAGAATACCGATAATTTTGAATTCATGCCGGTAATTTCCACTTTACTGCTTTCGGGAATGTCTTCCGGTTCGAATCAATTAAAAAGCAGCCAATTCGGAGGAAAAATGTCTGAATACACGAATTCAAATGACAATTTGACCTTATTTCAAAAACTGAACATGCAGCTCGCAGAAATAATTGAAGCAACACCTGCGGGGCAAAAATTAAAATCGGAACCGGAGCTGGCTGCTTCCCTGGGAGTGTCAAGAGCTACACTCAGAGAAGCAATGCGCAGTTTTGAAAGCCAGGGATTGATCCGAAGACGTCAGGGTGTAGGCACTTTTGTACTCGATCAAAAACAAAATATCGAATCCGGATTGGAAATATTAGAAAGCATTGAAACCCAGGCTACCCGATTAGGGATGGACGTAAAAATGGGCTATCTGGGAATAAATAAAACAGTAGCCGGTGAGGAATTCGGGAGAAAACTTAATATCAGCCCCAAATCTCAAATAGTAAAAATATCGCGGGTCATTTGGGTCTCAGATCATCCGGTCGCTTTCCTCATAGATGTTCTGCCTGATCATATCTTGTCAGACGATGATCTTGTCAATGGATTTACAGGATCTGTTCTTGACCTTATCATAAAACGCGGCACATATGATTTATCCCACTCAAAAACCTATATCAGTGCCTGTCCTGCAACAAGTGACATAGCAAAAAAGATACAAATGCAGCGAGGGGATGTTATACAGAAATTTGAAGCATATCTCATAGAAAAATCAGGAAGAATCATAGATTATTCAGAGAGTTATTTTGCTCCGGGCTTTTTTAAATTCCATGTGATTCGAAAAATCGGTAATTTTTAGACTGTAAAGTAGAATTCAAGACAGATTCTCATATCAAAGGATTACAGATATGGATCATTTGAAAAAGAAGCCTGAATTAAAAAACAATATTGTTTTCATTGGATTGCTCACAATAGTTGTGAGCATTTCTTACGGTATTGGTATTTCAAGGCTGAGCTTCTATGGAGATGACTGGATCTATATTTACAATTACCACATCGCAGGTTCCGAAAGCTTCACTCTTTTCACTCAAACGGATCGTCCTTTTTCCGCATGGATTTATATCCTGACATCCTCCTTATTCCGTGAATCACCAATTTATTATCATATTTACCTCTTGGTTTTTCGCTGGCTTTCTGCATTTCTTTTCTGGAGAATTTTATCCGATTCATTTGAGAATAAAAAAATTCCGCTGACGGCAGCCCTTTTATTTTCTACGTATCCGGGTTTTCAGCAGCAACCGATATCGGTCGAGTTTGTGATGCATTTTACAAGCCTGGTATTGGTAGAATTTTCTCTAAGAATTATGCAGAAAGCTTTTTTTCAATCCCGTGGAAAACTATTTCTTTTGCTGATCCTCAGCATCGCATCCGCCGGATTGGGAATCTTTACTTGCGAATACTTTTTGGGATTAGAACTGGCAAGGCCGTTATTTCTTATTTTCACCATAAAAAAACACAACGATGGCCAAAATCAGCTTTCATGGAAAAGAATAATTCCTTTTCTGATCCCTTATATTCTGATGGCAGGTTTCTATTTCATATGGCGTATTTTTATTTTCTCTTTTACAACATATGAGCCCAAATTAGTCAATGCGTTAAAGGATGATCCATTTACAGGAATTAAATTATTGTTCACCAAAATCGTGCAGGATCTTATTACAGTGCTGTTTCGTGCTTACCGACTGATATTCTCCCGTCCTGCAAATATATCCAGAATCGCAGGTATTAGCATATTTGCTATTATTTTTTGTATTATTTTTACTTTGTATTACCTTTCGTTCCGAAACGATAAATCAAGCACAAAAAATAAAGAACATATCGGAATGCTTATACTTGGATTTGCTTTGTTGTTCTTATCAGGTATTCCTTATTGGGGAACATTTTTAGATGTATCAACCGACTTTCCGTGGGATCGTTCCACATTATCATTTTCTCCCGGTGCTGCCATTGTTATCGCGGTATTGCTTGAGATTGCATTCACCCCGCTTTTTTTCTATGCTGCCGCTGCTACAGTAACGGCTCTTTCAGTGCTTTTCCATATTCAGAACACACAAATATACATCTATGAAGCTGAAAAAATGAATGATTATTTCTGGCAGCTCGCATGGCGCGCACCGGAGCTTGAACCGGGAACGATCCTGGCTTCTGAAAACATTCCGCTGGACCGCACCAGTGACAGTGACCTCTCTCCGGTAGTCAACTGGCAGTATGCGCCGGAAAAACGCGGACTGTGGTATGACTATAAATATTTTGATCTCGACTTGCGGGAAGGTTTCTATTACATTGATCCCTCAACACCGATACCGGTAGATCATACCTATCGGTCGCATATGTTCAGATCATCCACAGACAAAACTCTGGGAATATTTTACAAAAAAGGCGGATGCCTGCAAATTATCGATGGATCCAACACAGACTACCCCGGACTTCCCGATTCCCTCATTCGTATCGCACGGCTTTCTGACCCGGGACTGATCAATATCCAGACGGGATCACAGGCTGTTCCGCCGCTCCCTATTGGAAAAGAACCGGAACACGGATATTGTTATTATTTCCAGAAAGCAGCATTAGCTCAACAATCCGGAAAAACCGATGAAGCCTACAATTACGCATTGAATATCATTCAGAATGATCTTCACCCCCTTTATGCCCCCGATCTGGCTCCGGTCATCCGTGCATTTCTGGAATCAGGCGATATCGAGAATGCAGAAACGATGTTAGCAAATAATCAGATCGGAAGCGAAGATTGGGGTTACCTTTGCACCTTCTGGCTCAACAGCATACCTGCCGACCCGAATAACTATGATCTGATGGATTTTTACAAAAGTCATGACTGTTTATGACTTAATTACCTAATTTGTCTGACAACTATATCTGTTTTTTATGTATAATAAATTATGAAATAAAATTCATCGCAATGGATTAACAAACCACGGGAAAGGCGGCTTGTATGGGAAATTTTACCGGATATCAATGTTCTGTTTGCGGAAAGACGCTTAATTCGGATTATAAAGGTTATGTATGCCCTGAATGCGGCGGAAACCTGAATGTAATTCTCGATTATGAGCAAATTAAAAATACTGTCAAACCGGAGGATATTTTTGCATCATCAGAAAAATCGCTCTGGCGCTATCTGCCTTTACTCCCGGTATCAGATCCCGGTTTTGAGGGCACCGCATTACATTCCGCGGGCTTTACTCCCGTTTATAAATCAGAACCACTTGCCCAAAAATCCAGTGTCAAAAATCTCTGGATCAAAGATGAAGGAAGAAATCCTACAGCATCCTTCAAAGACCGTGCCAGTGCCATTCTGATTGCTCGTGCAAAAGAAATAGGCGCCCAAATTATCGCAACGGCATCAACAGGGAATGCAGGAGCCGCCCTGGCAGGTATGGCGGCAGCCAGCCAATGGAAAGCGATCATCTTCGCACCGAAAACCGCTCCACAGGCGAAAATAGCGCAGCTGCTCATCTTTGGGGCAAAAGTTATCCTGGTGGACGGCAATTATGATTCCGCATTTGACCTTTCCGTTGAAGCCTGTGATAAATACGGGTGGTACTGCCGCAATACCGGTTACAACGCCTTCACCGCTGAAGGAAAGAAAACCGCGGCTTTTGAAATCTGGGAACAGATCCTTTGCAAAAACAAATCAGAAAAACCTCTGAATATTTTCGTATCCGTTGGTGACGGCAACATCATATCGGGAATCCATAAAGGGTTCAAAGACCTCCATGAACTCGGATGGCTGCCGGTTATGCCGCGCATTTTCGGTGTCCAATCGGAAAAATCCGCGGCGATTTTCAACGCTTGGGCTGCCCATACGGAAACCATCACGCCGGTTAATGCGACTACGATCGCGGACAGCATTTCCGTTGACCTGCCGCGTGACGGAGTTCGCGCGGTACGTGCTGCAACAGAGACAAACGGAGCCTATATCGCGGTTCCGGACGAATCCATTTATGAAGGCATCGCGGAACTCGGAAAAATCGGCGTATTTGCCGAACCGGCCGGTGCAACTGCTTTCGCTGGAATGAAGAAAGCCATCGCAATGGATATTATCGGCGAAGAGGATGATGTATTGGTCGTGAATACCGGTTCCGGATTGAAAGATATTCGCTCAGCAATGATTGCAGCCGGTCAGGCTCCGATCATTGCTCCGACAATGGACGCACTGGAAAAATTCCTGAGCGAATAAGTAAGGGTCAATATCGGGGAAGACGTTCCCCGGTTAATTACAATCAGTTTTATAAACTGGAAACAACTTATAAATATTATTGAGGTACCATGGCAAAAATCGATTTAACCATTAATGAAGAGCGACTCAAGCATGCGGTCGACCGTGCAAGAGAACGCAACATCGTTATTCCAACCCTGGAGCAGCAGCTTCATCCGGAGACTGTTCCCGATAAATTCAAGAAGGAACTGGAATCCATCGGATTGTGGGATATCCATCCGCGCAACCTGTTCCGCATCACCTGGCACAACCAGCCGGTTGAAAAAGGCGGTGCTTTCGGGGGCGTCAACTTCATTGAACTGCCATCCAGCCTGACCGGCGTTGATGCCCGCATCATTGCCCTTGTCGGTAAATGGTTCCCGACCGGCGCGCACAAAGTCGGTGCCGCGTTCGCCTGCCTCGTCCCGCGTCTGGTCACTGGCCAGTTTGACCCCACCACCGAAAAGGCTGTATGGCCTTCCACAGGCAACTACTGCCGCGGCGGTGCGTATGACTCCGCCCTGCTTGCCTGCAAATCCATCGCCATTCTGCCGGAAGGCATGAGCCAGGAACGTTTCAACTGGCTGAAGGGTGTCGCTGATGAAGTCATCGCAACCCCGGGTACGGAATCCAACGTCAAAGAGATCTTTGACAAGTGCTGGGAACTGCGCAAATCCGGTCAGGAACTGATGATCTTCAACCAGTTTGAAGAATTCGGCAACTATCTGTGGCACTACACCCTCACCGGTCATGCCATGCAGGAAGTTTATGAAAAGGTCAAGGGGCCGAACAGCCGCTTTGCCGGTATCGCTTCCAACACCGGCTCCGGCGGTACAATTGCCTGCGGTGATTACATCAAACAGCAGTATCCGGACGCAAAGATCATTGCTTCTGAAGCACTGCAGTGCCCGACCCTGCTCGAAAACGGTTTTGGTGCACACCGCATCGAAGGCATCGGCGACAAGCATGTCCCGTTCGTTCACAACGTCCGCAACACCGATTTTGTCACCTCAATCGATGACAATTCCTGTGTCAACATTCTCCGCCTGTTCAACGAACCGGAAGGCCACAAATATCTGGCTGACAAGGGCGTACCGCAGGAAACGATCGAAAAACTGAACCTGGCAGGTCTCTCCGGCATCGCCAACATGCTGGCCGCGATCAAATTCGCGAAATACAGCGAACTGACCTCCGATGATGTTGTCATGACTGTCTTCACCGACTCCATGCAGCTTTACAGCTCCCGTATTGATGAATACAATCAGGAATTCGGTCCGTTCACCCGCGATGATGCCGCCTACTCCTTCGGCCGCTACCTGCACGGTGAAAATACCGCCAACATGGCTGAACTGACTCTTGCAGACCGCAAACGCATCCACAACCTGAAGTACTACACCTGGGTCGAACAGCAGGGACGCACCTCCGATGAGCTGAACGCCCAGTGGTATGACCGTGAATACTGGCTCGGCTATCAGTCACAGAAGGATGAGATCGACAAACTGATCAAAGCCTTCAACGACGAAGTCGGCATTGCCTAAAAATTTATTCATTTGAATTGAAAAACAGGGTGTCACATATCAGGGACACCCTGTTTTCATTTTTTCAACTATTTACCTCATTCTCATAACCGGATCCGGCAATAATTTCTCATTGAAAAATAAAATTTTCTCCCCGCAGCGTCATCATTACTTTTTATCCTGTTTCTGCTATGACAAAATATTATATGAAATGTAATAAATGTCATCTTGTTCAGACACGAATTTCATGTTATCGGCAAAAAAAAAGTTATAATACGACCCATAGAATTTTTCATTACGGCATTCGCCTTCAGGTATCAGTCAGACCGGTCAATATGCGGTTGGTTCGTGGTTCCCGCCTATTGTATTTGTTTGATGTTAAAAGGATTCTGAAGTTACAAAATCACGAAGAAAGAGTACAGGAATTAGTTATGAAAAAGAAAGCAATCATGTCGATCAGCTTCGGCACCAAACTGCATGATGTCAGCGAACGCAACCTTCATGCACTCGAAGCTGATTTCCGTGCGGATCATCCCGGTTGTGATCTGTATCGTGTCATCACCAATGAATCACTGATCAAAATCATCCAGCAGGAAGGCGACCCGGTTTACGCAGTACGAGAATGTATGGCCCGCATGGTTCTGGATGGTGTGACTCATCTCTATGTGCAGCCTGCTTATATTTTGAACGGTTCCGAATATGACGAACTTACCGAAATGGTTTACTCCCACAAGGCAGATTTTATTACCGTGAAAATCGGGGCACCTCTTCTGAACAATCACGAAGATTATGTCCGCACCTGCCGTGCGATCATGGAAGAAGATTACCCGAACCTGCCGGCCAATGAAGCCGTAGTCCTCGTCGGTCATGGCAGCGACCACTCTTCCAACTCTGTCTACTGCACCCTTGATTATGTTTTCAAGGATCTGGGATATGAAAACACTTCCGTGTGTACCTTCAATGCTTTCCCGCAGGTTGATACCGTCATCCGCCATCTCAAGAAGAACCCTGCCATTGATACCGTTCACATCGCGCCCTTTATGTTCGTCGCGGGTGAAATGGCTATGGAAGGTGTTTGCGGAGACGCGGACAACTCCATGAAAACCCTCATAGCTAACGCCGGCTACAAAACAATTGCCCACCGCAAGTGCCTTGGCGAATATACCGGTATCCGCAGAATTTACAGAGACCATCTGAACAGCTGCTTTGAATAGGAATTAAAGAGGAACAGACTATGGCATACGTAGATGAAATTATGGAATCTGTCCTGAAGCGGAACCCCGGCGAACCGGAATTCCATCAGGCAGTCAGAGAAATTTTGGATTCAATCGCTCCTGTGATCGCAAAACATGAGCGTGACTATCGTGAAGAAAAACTTTTGGAACGCATCGTAGAACCGGAACGCAGCATTTCCTTCCGTGTGGCCTGGACCGACGATAACGGGAAAGTGCACGTCAACCGCGGATACCGCACCCAGTTCAACAGCGCGCTTGGCCCCTACAAAGGCGGTATCCGTTTCCATCCGTCAGTCAACCGCTCGATCATCAACTTCCTCGGATTTGAACAGATTTTCAAAAACGCCCTGACCGGACAGGCTATCGGCGGCGGTAAGGGCGGCGCGGATTTCAACCCCCGCGGCAAATCCGATACGGAAGTGATGTCCTTCTGCCAGGCTTTCATGTCCGAGCTGTTCAATTACATCGGGCCAAACGAAGACGTTCCTGCGGGTGATATCGGCGTCGGCGGCCGGGAAATCGGCTATCTTTACGGCGCCTACAAGAAATTCACGCACCGCTGGGAAGGCGTACTGACCGGTAAAGGCGTTGGCTGGGGCGGTTCTCTTGCCCGTACAGAAGCTACCGGCTACGGTGTTGTTTACATCACCGAAGAAATGCTTTCCCACAAGGGACAGTCTGTTGCGGGAAAGACCGCGGTCGTCTCCGGTTCCGGAAACGTCGCACTCTACACTATCCAGAAGCTGCAGACTCTCGGCGCCAAGGTAGTCACCGCCAGCGATTCCGATGGCTTTATTTATGATCCGGAAGGCATCGACTTCGCAGCATTGCGGGAGATCAAGGAAGGCAAACGCGGCCGTGTCAAGGATTATCTTGCCTATCGCCCGCACGCCGAATATTATGAAGATGAAAAGCCCTGGGGCGTTCCCTGCGATCTGGCATTCCCCTGCGCCACACAGAATGAACTTTCTCTCGAAGGCGCGCAGAAGCTCGTCGCCAACGGATGCAAATCCGTCACCGAAGGCGCCAACATGCCGACGACCCGTGAAGCGACCGATTTCCTGCTGGATGCCGGTCTCGATTTTCTGCCCGGTAAGGCAGCCAACGCAGGTGGTGTTGCAGTTTCCGCGATCGAAATGTCCCAAAATGCTTCCCGCCAGTATCGCTCCTTTGCATCTGTTGACAGCCAGCTGCAGGAAATCATGAAAGGCATTTTCGCCCAGATCCAAAGCGCCTGTGATGACTACAATACGAAGGGCAATTATGTCAGCGGAGCCAACATTGCAGGTTTCCGTCTGGTTGCCAAAGCGATGCGCGCTCAGGGTTACGTATAAATCTGCGGAAAATCTTGACAGCAGATATACTGATGTATAAAATAACATATACATTCATTTCAAACCGTTGATGTGGAGATAAAAACGACCAAAGCCCTTACAGAGAGCCCGCGCTGCTGAGAGACGGACAGGAAACAGATCGTTAAATGGCCCACGGAGGGCGCAGTCAAAAGCTGAGAAAGCCGAGTATTCTGCGACGCAGGGTATGCGTTAATTACCGGGGATATGTTGGTATCCCGCTAAGTGCATGACCGCAAAGTCATGAATCAGGGTGGCACCGCGAATCAGTTTGTTCGTCCCTGACAGAAAAAAAACTCTGTCAGGGACTTTTTATTTCCTGACAAACACAGGAAAGGATTTATTTATTATGATCAAAGAAGCTATCGTCAAAATCGTCAACAAGGGTGATCTCACGTATGATGAAGCATACACCGTGATGAATGAGATCATGAGCGGGGAAACCACCGCGACCCAGAATGCTGCCTTCCTTGCGGCGCTTTCCACAAAAAGCGCACGCGCGGAAACAAAGGACGAGATCGCCGGATGCGCCGCCGCGATGCGGGACCATGCCATAAAAGTCGAAACTGACCTCCCGGTGTTGGAAATCGTGGGAACCGGCGGTGACAATGCCCACAGCTTTAATATTTCCACCACGTCCGCGCTGGTCGCAGCATCCGGCGGAGTGAAAGTCGCGAAACACGGCAACCGCGCGGCATCCTCAAACAGCGGCACCGCGGATTGCCTGGAAGCTCTGGGCGTAAATATCAACCAGGACCCCGAAAAATGTATCGAGCTTCTGAATGAAGCCGGTATGTGCTTTTTCTTCGCGCAGAAATATCACACATCGATGAAGTATGTCGGCGCGATCCGCAGGGAGCTCGGATTCAGGACGGTCTTCAACATTCTCGGGCCGCTTACCAATCCTGCCAGCCCGAAAATGCAGCTGTTAGGCGTATATGACGAATATCTGGTCGAACCGTTAGCCCAGGTCCTGATCGATCTCGGCGTCAGACGCGGCATGGTCGTCTACGGACAGGACAAACTTGATGAGATATCGATGAGCGCGCCGACGACCGTATGCGAATTCAAAGACGGCTGGTATAAAAAATATACCATCAAACCGGAAGACTTTGGATTCGAGCGCTGCACAAAAGCCGATTTAACCGGCGGCACCCCGGCAGAAAACGCCGAAATCACCCGCGCCATCCTGAGAGGTGACGACCGGGGACCGAAGAGAAATGCCGTCCTGATGAATGCCGGTGCTGCACTTTTCATCGCGGATAAAGCGGATTCCCTTCGGGAAGGGATCAATAAAGCAGCGGAATTGATAGACTCCGGCGCAGCCATGGCAACGCTTGAAAAACTGATCGAGGTAAGCAACCGATGAACATTCTGGATCAGCTGGCAGCCCATGCTCATGAACGGGTCACCGCGGACATGCAGCGGATCCCGTTGGAAGAGATGAAACAGCTTGCCCGGAAGAGCAAACCGGAGCGCAGCGGTTCCTTTGCCGCTGCTCTCCGAAAGCCCGGGCTGTCCTTCATCTGCGAAGTCAAACGGGCCAGTCCTTCCAAAGGGCTGATCGCACCTGACTTTCCTTATATAAAGATCGCCCGGGAATATGAAACCGCGGGAGCGGACTGTATCTCCTGCCTGACCGAACCGAAATGGTTTCTCGGCTCAGACGATATCTTCCGTGATATCCGTGCCGCGGTTTCGGTCCCGATGATCAGGAAAGACTTCACCGTCAGCGAATACCAGATCTACCAGGCAAAAGTGATGGGAGCAGACGCGGTGCTGCTGATCTGCTCGATCCTGAACCCGGAAGCACTCGGGAAATATCTGGCGCTTTGCGGCGAACTCGGGATGGACGCGCTGACGGAAGCGCATACGGAAGAGGAGATCAGCATGGCAGTCCGGGCCGGTGCGAAGATCATCGGGGTAAACAACAGGAACCTGAAAAACTTCTCCGTGGACTTTTCCAACGCGGCACGGCTCCGTGACCGGATCCCTTCCGATTGCATCTACGTCGCGGAAAGCGGCGTCAGCGGACCGGAAGACGCTGCCGCGCTGCGGAGGATCGGGGCGGACGCTGTTCTGATCGGAGAAACCCTGATGCGTTCGGAAAACAAATTTGAAACACTGCAGAAGCTCCGGGAGGCAGCCCTATGACAAGAATAAAATTTTGCGGTTTGAAACGCATTGAAGATATCCAAACCGTGAACCAATTATTACCGGATTATATCGGTTTTGTATTTGCGCAGAAAAGCAAACGATATATCAGCCCCGCTCAGGCAGCTGAGCTGAAATCTTCCCTTGATCCCGAAATCGCGGCAGTCGGGGTATTTGTGAACGAAAGACCCGAAAAAATCGCTGACCTGCTGAATAAGGACACGATCGACCTTGCCCAGCTGCACGGAAGCGAAGATGAAGCCTACATTTACCGGCTGAGATCGCTGACATACAAACCGTTGATAAAAGCCTTCCGGATCAAAGACAAATCGGATCTTGAAGCGGCAGAAAGTTGCTCCGCGGATTACATTTTGCTGGATGCCGGAGCAGGAGACGGGCTCACTTTTGACTGGAGTATTCTTCAGGGCTTCTCACGGCCTTATTTTTTAGCCGGCGGACTGGACCCTTCAAACGTGAAAACGGCAATCGAAAAACTGTCACCTTACGCAGTCGATGTCAGTTCCGGTATCGAGACCAATGGTTTCAAAGACGCGGCCAAAATGAAAGCGTTCGCTGACGCGGTAAGGTTCTGATCAAACAATCTGATGAAACTCGGTTAACGAGTCACAGCGCTGAAAGCCCTCTTCCAACGCTCATGATCACCTGATACCTGACCATCTTGCACTAACCGCTGTCCTCCGGCTCTTCATCCATGCCGTCATTATACCGGTCGAGGATCTGATAGAAATGCATCGCTATCACCGGTTCATCCCTGCGGAATTCCTCATCGCACAGCATCGTACAGATCTCGTCGATCGTCAGGTTCATGACCCCGTCTTCCGAAATGCCGCCCCGACGCATTATCTGTTCCAGCACCTCTTTATATGAGGGGAGCTCGGTTATCAGCTTCGGCCTGTCCGATGGCAGTCCGCCGCCGACACAGGGAGGAAGGCTGCTGCTTTCGGCAACCGCGCTTTCAGCTGCTGATTCGTTTTCTGAACTGACACTTTCTTCCGGAACAGCAGGCTCTTCCTTTTCAACATATGCGCCTTCGATCACCGCTCCTTCTCCATCCGCGGAGCTTACCGCGTCTGTGACCGGTTCCGGCAACGCGGACTGATCGGAAGCTGTTTCCAGCTGATTCCGGGCTTCCGCTTCCTGCAGCACCTCATGGCGCAGTTCATAAGACGGATATTCACGGAAAGGCGCGGCATGGACGGCTTTTTTTCTTGGGCTCCCATCCTGATGGTTGAAAGATGTGGTCCCTTTTGTATAATCATATGGGTTCTTGATGCCAAGATTGAGATCGAAGGTCCGTTCCTCTGTAGAGCGAAGACGTCCCATTACCTGCGCGAAGGTCAGCATCTGGCTGAACAGGTCCTGGTCAAATTCTTTCTGTGTTTGTTTTTTCTCATTCAGAGCCGCCTCTGTTTTACGGAAATTGAAGGACATCATCTCATACAGCCGCTCAGCGGTAAGTATTTCCAGTTTCGATTCGTCAAAATGCTTTATGATCAAAGCTGATTTCGT
Source organism: uncultured Chloroflexota bacterium (assembly GCA_902786265.1). Taxonomy (GTDB): domain Bacteria; phylum Chloroflexota; class Anaerolineae; order Anaerolineales; family Anaerolineaceae; genus Flexilinea. The sequence goes on from CADACE010000002.1 coordinate 135,480, forward strand.
CAGATAACAGCTGCCGAGGTGGTTGACTGATCTCACCAGAAGTTTACATAATTTCAGATATTCGGGAGAGAAACGGTCGCAGGTCCGCGTAACAGCGAAAAGATCTTCCGTCTGTTCCATAATGCCGGCGGTAATATCTTCAAAAGACATGGAATCTGTGCTGAAATTCCGCGGCTGTTCTTTGGAATACACGGAGCTCTTATCAGAAGGTTCTGATCGTTTCACTTCAGACAGGGTGTTATTCAGCTCTCTCAGCATTTCCGCATCTTTTTCGTAACCCATTTTCTCTCCTTTCCGAAACTCATTTTCTGAATCTCAAATGTTTTTAGCTATTATTATCTATAATAATAATCAATATTTCAGGAAAGTCAAGTGTTTTAGAATCTTTTTCTAATATTAGTGACATTTATCATATGCTCTATAGGATTTGATTCATAAATGTCAGAAATAATTTCTGTTATTTAAGCAAAAATATCAGGAAAAATTAAATCAAAAAAGATCTGCTTATTAAAAGTCAGATCTTTTTTATTTGTAAATTTTTAATTCAGAGATTTTTAGATCTTTCCCAGAGCCTTCAAAAGCTTTTCTGAATTCATCGGCCAGGAGCGCAGCCACACGCCGCAGGCATCATGGATCGCGATACCGATAGCGGGAGCAGCCCCGTTGCAGGCGATCTCCGAAATGGATTTCGCGCCATACGGACCGTCTTTATCGTCCACATCAATCAGGACGGACTTAAAATCTTCAGGAGCTTCGGTGATCATCGGTACACCGTAATCGAGCAGATTGGCGTTGACGCAGCGCCCGTCCTTGTCCAGGATCATATTCTCGTACAGACTGTGCCCGATAGACTTCATCACGGCACCGTACATCTGGCAAAGCGCGATTTCCGGATTGATCGGCGTTCCCGCGTCCTGGAGCGCGTAGAATTTCTGCACCTTGATCTCCCCGGTCTTGACATTCACTGCCACCTGGGCGAAATGAGCGCCGTAAGGGACTGAAGAAGCGGCTGTAACAAAACTGCCATGGGCAACGACCTGTCCTCTGCCGGTACCGCTGATGGCCGTATGGGAAAGCTCGCCATAGGTCAGCGACTTGCCGGTCTTCTTTGAATAGACCTCACCCGGAGCACGCACATCAAGGTCGGCAGCTTCTTCACCCATCTGCAGCGCGGCTTCAGCCAGAATCTTTTCCTTGAGCTTCTTTACCGCCACCAGGGAAGCATTGCCGCTGAAGAAAGTACCGGAAGAAGCATAAGCGCCGGTATCGAACACGCAGGAATCCGTATCACCTGAAACCACAGTCACCCGTTCCATTGGGACTTTCAGCTGTTCACAGACGATTTTCGCTGAGATCGTGTCGAGCCCTGTACCCAGATCCGCACCGCCGGAATTCAGAATCACGGTACCGTCCGTTTCAAGCTTTGCGATAGCCTCCGCGTGATCCAAACCCGGCAGCCCGGAGCCCTGCATGATCATGGCAAAGCCCTTGCCGATCTTCCAGTCTGGATCATCAGATTCTTCCTTATGACCCCAGTTGATCATTTCACAGCCTTTTTCGATAGCCTCATCCAGACCGCAGGATCCAACCGGAACCACGTTGCCTTCACGGCCTTCACCAAGTCCTTTGAGGATCTCCAGCATGTAGCCTTCTTCGACACGGTTTTTCATGACCATATCTTTGTAATCAATACCGAGCTTGTCTGCCAGTTCCGCCATGGCCATCATAATGCCATAGGTTCCCTTCGGCGTTCCGTAGCCCTGGTAGGCACCGGCAGGCGGTGTGTTGGTGTAGAATACTTTCAGGTCATACCCCATGTTATCCACTTTGAAGAGCGGCAGGGTCTTTGAGCAGGAGTTCATCGGAACGGTCAGACAGTGATTGCCGTACGGGCCTGTATTGGCGCAGACTTCCATAAAGATCGCGGTGATGGTACCGTCTTTCTTCCCACCCATCTTGACACGCGCGCGCATCGGATGGCGGGTCGAATTGGCGATAAACTCTTCCTCCCGGGTATTGCGGTAATAAACCGGCTTACCGGTGATCCAGGCTGCGTAGCCGGTAAGGTCCTCGACCAGGATATCCTGCTTTGATCCGTAACCGCCGCCGACACGTTCCTTGATAATGTGGATCTTGTTTTCGGGAATGCCACAGACCCAGCTGACAATGCGGCGGACATGGTAAGGCACCTGTGTAGAGGCGTTGATCACCAGACGTCCGTTTTCAACATGAGCATAGCATACATGCGGTTCCAGCGGGGTATGCTGGATCTGTGAGGTCTGATAGGTGTGGTCAACAATAGCGTCCGCTTCCGCAAAGCCTTTTTCCAGGTCACCGATATGGCCTTTGTTGGAAGCGGCGATGTTCTTGCGGATGTCCGCGTGCAGCGGGAACTGGTAGATCACATCGCCTTCACGGGGATCACCCGCCTTTTTGTTATATTCATCCAGATCGGCGGGAGCACCCGCGTTATAGCGCACCGGCCCGTTATGGACCAGCGGAGCACCTTCCGCCATGGCTTCTTCCACGGTATATACCGCATCTGTCGGTTCATATTCTACATGAATCAGGGAGGCAGCTTTGAAAGCGATCTCAGGAGTACGGGCGACGATTCCCGCAACACGGTCACCGACATGACGCACCTTCCAGTTGAAAAGGCGCCGGTCATGAGGGGATGGTTCCGGATTACCCTGTCCTGCCTGCATGTAATAAACATCGGGGCAATTCGCGGCAGTGATCACGGCAGCGACACCATCCAGTTTTTCCGCCTCGCTTGTATCGATCGATTTGATATACGCACTGGCAAAAGGACTGCGGATGACATGCAAAACCCAGGCATTTTCAGGAACCTTATCTTCCACAAACACCGGTTCCCCGGAGACCAGTGCCGCGCCATCGATTTTCCCGACCGGTTTGCCGATGATATCCAGATGGGGGCGGAAAGAAGGCGCGATCTCGCTTTGAAAAGCACCGGTATCCCGCAGTTCGCAGGCAAGCTTCACAGCCAGATAATAATGTTCATAACCCGCGTCACGAATGAAAATACTGCTCAGCGCGTCTTTGATCTGTTCTTTTGTCGGGTTCGGATGCTGTTCAAGCAGCCAGGTAAGGATCAGTGCCGCAGCCGGAGCGTTATAGGCGCTCTGTACAATACCTGCAGCCACCATGGCCTTCTGCACATTATTTAATTCCCGTCCGTGCAGTAAGGATTCCGCTGTCCGGATTTCCGCATTTTCCGCCTGATAGAGCAGGATCAGGTTGGAATAGCGAAGTTTGCCATTAAATATGATGGTATCCGATCCTGCAAAGCCTTCCGCGTCATCACTGTCCCGCACAGAACGGTATCCGGTGCGATACAGTACGTCACGGAGCCGGTCAGTCGCTTTACTGGTAAGAAATACAGTTTCACCGTTGATTTTACATTTCCACTGTTCCATTGTCTTACCTCCTCAAAGTGAACGCAGTTTCCGCAAGGTATTTTTTGTACGCGGCTCCGCCGGTAATGTCATCAACATAAGTCAATGATCCCGCGATTTCCGGACTGTGCCCGTAAACAAGACCGCTGCCATGGACACTCAGCGCGTATACATCACCGCTTTGCGCCGCGATCACAGCGGCATGGCTGGCAGCCGTATTTCCGAAGCGTTTCACCCAGCCGGTGCGGTCTTTGTCAATTTTGATATTCATGATCAGGGCTTTGCAGCTGCTTTGCAGATATTCCCCGATCTTCTTTTCTTTCTCACCGTGAGGTGTCATGCTGTCAAGCACCGCTTCCGAAGCGGTCAACACTGCTGCCAGATAACTGTCATCACGCCGCAGGCCGAGATTTCCGCCAACTGTTGCCGCGTTTCTCCTTGCAAGGGAAGAACAAAAATAAGCTGCCTCACGGATAAAATCCGGAACAAGATCACATTCCGCCAGGTCCTGAAGTGTGCAGCGCGCTCCGATACAGAGCTTATCACCGCAAATTTCGATTTTGTCCATACCAAGAGCATTGATATCGATCAGATCTTTTCCCTCAGCAGCTCCGCCCAAACGAAGGTCATCGGTTCCACCGGCCAAATAAACAGCAGTCTCCGCGTTTTCCTTTCGGAGTTTTACCGCTTCCAGCGGGGTTTGCGGATGGTAAATATTCATATCCCGTCCTCCATTCCTTTCATCATTTCGGAAGGATGAAAAATCCTTTTATCTCATTCTTTATGATAGCAAAAACAATTAAAATTGTAAAGATGACATTCATATACATTATGTAAGAGAGAAGCATTGACAAATGATATTATTTAATTAATAAGTAGAAAAGGTAACCACCGCATTTTACGGGTGAGTCAGAAAAAGAGCCTAAAAACACAGCAGGGGTATGGGGCCGCAGGCCCCGGGAAATCAGGCGCGGGCTGCGGCTTTCGCAAACACACGAACTTTCGTTCCCCCGCCTTGCGAAGCATGCTCTCCTGAACGCAAAGTGAGCTCTTATAGTAGAATACTTACAGATACAGATTCTCTGAGGTATCTTCGGTTTCATATGATAAAATCAATTTTATCATTGTCTGACAGGAGAAAAGGAAAGATGGCACGCGCCTCCGTCAAAGATAATAAAACAATATACCAGAACAAGCGGGAAGAGCTTGGACTCAGCCGGGAAAAGGCAGCCGAACTGCTGCGTTACATAACGCCTGAACGCATTGAACGGATCGAAAGCGGCAAATCCAACGCGCATCCGGATGAAGTCATGCTGATGGCAGAAAAATATCAATGCCCTTATTTATGCAATTATTACTGCGCCAATGAATGCGAGATCGGCAGACATTATGTACCGGAAATAAAAGCAAAGGAATTATCACAGATCATACTGGAAATGCTCGCGTCTCTCAATGCCATGCAGCGCAGACAGGAACGTCTGATCGAGATCACCTCCGATGGGGTAATTGAGGAAACGGAATTTCAGGATTTTCTTACCATCCAAAAGGAGCTTGAAAAAATATCCATTACGGTTGAAACACTGCAGCTGTGGGCTGAAAAAAACATAGAGCACTACAAAGAAACAAACGGCAAACCTGAAGAATAACCGGTCCGGTATCTTTTACAAGGTATATCCCGGGATTGACGCCGCCGGAACAAGGCAGCTTATTTTTGCACTTTTTGCGGAAATAAGCTGCTTTATTTTGCATCTGTTATGATTGCGCCGTTTTCCCTTATCCTTTATGATAAAAGCATAAGGGAGATATGCCCAAGAAAAAAATTAGGGAGGGTCCATATTATGAATAACAATGGTTTTATCAAAGGGATGCTGTTCGCGCTGCTTGCGATTTATGTAATTTCACCGGTGGATCTGGCGCCCGGTCCGATCGATGACCTGCTGCTGATCCTGTTTTCGATGGCTGCCAATTCCCGCAAACCCGGGAACAGGGAACTGCCTTCAGGGAAAAGGTAACCACCGCATTTTACAGGTGAGTCAGAAAAAGAGCCCATAAACACAGCGGGGGTATGGGGGCCGCAGGCCCCCGGAAATCAGGCGCGGGCTTGCTGCTTTCGCAAACACACGAACTTTCGATCCCGCGCCTTGCGAAGCATTCACTCCGGAATGCAAAGTAAACTCTTATGCAGTAAGCATCATCTGCTGTCGGGAAAATACAGAATCTGAATCAGAAAGGGGAACAAACTATGAATACAATCATCATGATTCCTGTTATCTGCGCTGCCGCGCTTATCGTTATTTTCATTTTCTTCAAGACGACTTATCTTACCGCGCCGCCGAACAAAGCGCTGATCATTTCCGGATTCCGCAAACATATGGGAAAACCCAGGGTGGTCATCGGAGGCAGCACGATCCGCATTCCGTTTCTGGAACGGGTCGATGATATTTCCCTGGACCTGATCCAGGTAGATATCAAAACCAGCTCTTCCGTACCGACCTCCGAGTATATCAACATCAATGTTGATGCGGTAGCCAATGTGAAAGTAGCCTCCAATCCGGAATATGTCGTCCGGGCTGCCGAGAACTTTCTCAATAAGGACGCGGACTACATCGGCTATGTTGCCCAGCAGGTCATTGAAGGCAACATGCGTGAGATCATCGGTCAGATGAAACTCTCCGAACTGATCCAGAAGCGTGATATTTTCGCCCAGAAGGTCCAGTCCTCGGTCCAGGAAGAAATGGCACGCATGGGTCTGGAAGTAGTCAACCTGACGATCCAGAACTTCATCGATGACAATTCAGTCATCTCCGACCTGGGTATCGAAAACATCAGCCAGATCCGCAAAGACGCCGCAATCTCCAAAGCGAACGCGGAACGGGATGTTGCCATTGCTCAGGCACAGGCTCAGGACCAATCGAACAGGGCCAAGGTCGAAGCGCTTGCCAGCATAGCCGAACAGAACAAGGATCTGGCGATCCGGCAGGCACAGTTCAAGATCGAAGAAGACCAGAAAAAGGCTGCCGCGGATGCCGCGTATAAGATACAGGAAGAAGCGGAACGCCGCTCCATTGAGGTCGCCAGTGCGGAAGCTGACATTGCCCGTCGTGAGAAGGAAATTGAACTCCGGGAGAAGGAAGTCCAGCTGAAGGAACGGGAACTGGAAGCAAATGTCCGCAAGAAAGCCGAAGCGGAACGCTATGCCGCGGAACAGGAAGCCGAAGCGAAGAAATATCAGGAAGCGCAGGCTGCCGAAGCGAAGCGCATCGCGATGGAAGAAGAGGCAAAAGGTATCGAAGCAATCGGTATCGCGGAAGCCAAAGCGCTGGAACTGAAGGCTGAAGCCATGGCAAAGCTGAACGAAGCCGGTAAACTGGAAATGCTTCTTTCAGCCCTGCCGGAAATCGTCAAAGCCGCGAGCGATCCGCTCAACAAGGTCGGCTCCATCACGATGTACGGGGACGGCAACAGCACCCGCCTGGTCAAGGACGTGATGACCACAGTCAATCAGATTTCCGAAGGTGTCGGTCTGGACATTCCGGGACTGGTCAACAAGGTAATGCCTAAGGGTGAAGCTTCCGAATAATAAAATATAATAGTTCAATACAGGGACGGTTCCGCTGATGCGCAGCCGTCCTTTTTTCATCATTTTATATCAATACATAAAGCAGCAGTGCCCGGACGGGGAAGGTTACACATAAGCAGGAATTCTCGTGATCAGAGTCAACAGCTTTGGGAAATTTTAGACTCCGGGTGAAAAATACCGGAGTTGATTATAGAAGCGGGAATCGGATCACCCGGATAACCCCGACGGAAATTTTTCTGTTATACGGTAAATCCATATCTGCAATAAAAAAGAGAAGACCGGAAAAGCCTTCTCTTTTTTTCAGATAATTGGAATTATCAGATTATTCAGCGTCCATAATAGAGGCTGCCATGATGGTAGCAACTGCCATGAAACCTTCGTCTGAATAGGGTGAGAAATTGAACGTAATCATGTTTCCGTCTACGTCTTCAAAGGCAAGATTCATTGTATCATATTCGTTATCGATATATGAAATCGCGCCTAATCCATTAATAACAACCCACTCCACTTCAGAATAAGTCGGTTCTTCAAGATAGATGGAATACATATCTTCAAGAGTGACATCTTCCAAATCGAGAACATTTACGAATACAGAAGCTGTTTCATCGGTAGTGGCCAGCATCACTGCCATCCCGCCTTCACTTAATTCTGCAGGGATCTCCTGATCATGGAGAACAGAAGGGATCCACATCATCAGGCCGGTGTCGGCGACATAAAAGAATTGTCCATCCGGATCAATTTCTGCTGCCGCGGCAGCTAATTCATCAGTCCAGGTAACTTCGGTAACAACATCAGTCTCCTGAGCGAATGCAGACGCAAAGCTCAGCATCAATACAACAAGAATAGCAAATAAGATTTTTTTCACTTTTTTACTCCTTACAAAAAACCATATTCCTGAACATTATACATTCATTTCATTGCTCTTTTCATTTTCTGTGATAAATTGCAGAAAAACGGGATAAACCGCATTTTTATAACACTTCAATTCCTCTTCCGTCAGTCACTTCTCCGATTACCCGGGCAAACTGTCCAAGTTTATCAGCTTTTTCAAGGAAGGCTTTGATCCGGTCCGGATGAATACCCAGCAGCAGTCCTCCGCTGGTTTGCGGGTCAAAAAGCATCATCTGATGGTTCTCATCGATACGGTCAGCAAACTTCACCTTGTCGATATAAAAGTTATAATTCTCGTTGGCGCCTGCGGAGAACATACCCATTTCCATGTATTTTTCATAGTTCGGGACAAAGGGAATATCATCATAGTTATAGCGCAGGCCGAGATCAGTACCGCGGATCATTTCCCAGCTGTGCCCCATCAGGCTGAAACCCGTTACGTCTGTTCCGGAATGGCTGCCGAATTCCACTGCCAGTTCCGACGCGGTCTTGTTCAGCACTTTCATCCAGCTGATCACATCCTGCAGGTCAGCCTCATCCGCAAGCCCTACCTTGGATGCGGTAACCGTCACACCAAAGCCAATAGGCTTCGTCAGGACCATTTTATCCCCGACACTCAGCCTCCCTTTATAGAGGATCTTATTCGGATGGACCATCCCCACAACAGCCAGTCCATACTTTGGTTCATTATCCCGGATGGTGTGTCCGCCGACGATAGGACAGCCGGCTTCTTTGGCCTTTTCGGCTCCTCCCCTGAAGATCTCGGAAATGATTTCTTTGGGAAGGTCAGCCGGCAGCGCGGTCACGTTCAGCGCCATCAAGGGTTTGCCGCCCATGGCGAATATATCTGAAATACTGTTGGCAGCCGCTATGGCACCGTAATCATAAGGGTCATCTACCGGCGGCGGGAAAAAGTCTGTTGTAAATACCAGTGCCTGTTCATCATTTAACTTCAAAACAGCGGCATCATCAGCTTTTTCCAGACCGATCAGCAAATCAGGATAATCCGCCTGATTAAAAACATTCCCGAAAGGATTGATCACATCCATCAGGACCTCAGCCCGGAGTTTTGCCGCGCATCCTGCACAAAACGCAAGTTCAGTAAGCCTTATACTCATATGATCCCCCATTGACAGCATCAAGCTGCCGGTATTTTTCTATTCTTTTTCCGCTAATTATACCAATTACTTGAATTATTTCAAAATACTCATAAAATAAATATTTAATGTTTTATCAACATAAAGGGGAAAGGAATGAATCTATGAAAGATAAAATTACAGACTTTTTCAGCTCAAGACTCGGTATTATCATTACCGGTGCCATAATCGGTATTCTCGGACCGACGCTGCAGAAATTCGGCAATCCGAAGAATATGGGTGTATGTGTAGCGTGTTTTGAACGCGACATTGCCGGCGCGTTAGGTCTGCACCGTGCTGCTGTTGTCCAGTATATCCGTCCTGAAATTATCGGTTTTGTTTTAGGTTCTCTGATTGCTGCTCTGCTTTTCAATGAATTCAAAGCCCGCGGCGGTTCCGCTCCGATCGTCCGCTTCATTCTCGGATTCTTTGCCATGACCGGCGCACTGGTATTCCTGGGCTGCCCGTGGCGTGCCTGGTTCCGCTTTTCCGGCGGCGATATGAACGGTCTTGTCGGTCTTATCGGTCTGGCGATCGGTATTTTGATCGGTATAGCTTTTCTCAAGAACGGTTATAACCTCGGACGTTCCCACAGCTGCAAAAAGGCGGCAGGCTGGGCATTTCCGGGCATCATGATCGCGCTGCTTGTCCTTGCCATTTTACAGCCGCGCTTCGGTGCTGACGGCGCAGGCCCGATCTTCAACAGTGAAAGCGGCCCCGGCTCCATGCATGCTCCGCTGATCATTTCCCTGTGTGCAGGGCTCATCATCGGCTTCATCGCGCAGCGCACCCGCTTCTGCACCGTTGGCGCGATCCGCGACGTCGTTATGTTCAAGGATACCCACCTTATCAGCGGTGTGCTGGCACTCGGCGTTTTCGCATTCCTTACGAACCTGGTTTACGGTCAGTTCAAATTCGGTTATAACAATATGCCGATCGCTCACAGCAACCTGCTCTGGAATCTGCTGGGAATGATCCTCTCCGGTCTTGCTTACACCCTCGCCGGCGGATGCGCCGGACGGCAGCTCTTCCTCGGCGGTGAAGGCGACATGGATGCCGGTATCTTCGTCCTGGGTATGATCACGGGAGCCGCGTTCAGCCACAACTTCGGTCTGGCCGGCGCTGCCAACAGCGTTCTGGAAGACGGGACCATCAAAGTATGGCAGCCGAATACACAGACAATGATTGCTGTTTGCCTTGGCCTGGTCATCTGTGTGATCATTGGCCTGACTAACCGTGACAAAGTGGATTAAGGAGGATAAAATGGCAAAATCAACGCAAGCCGCAAAAGAAATCGATGCCCGCGGTCTTTCCTGCCCGCAGCCGGTATTCCTGACACTCAAAGCCATTGATGAAGGCAAATTCCCGATCCGGGTGACTGTGGACAACGCCACAGCCAAGGCGAATATCCGCCGAATGGCCCAGGGGAAAAAATTCAATGTGGAAATTGAAGAAAAAGGTGAAGACATCATCCTGACGATTTCCAAATAACCTTCAACAACAAACGCTGCCTCCCCTGAAAAGGGGAGGTAGTTTGCTTTTTACCACGGAACAGGTATAATTATAAGAATGATGCCGGAAATGATATATTTAGATAATGCCGCCACCAGCTGGCCTAAACCGGACTGCGTTTCGGAAGCAATGACAGACGCTATCCGCCGCTGCGGAGGCAATCCGGGACGCGGCGGGCACCGTCTGGCGTTAGCCGCCGGCGAACTGCTCTATGAGGTTCGGGAACGCACCGCTGAGTTTTTCGGAGCAGATGATCCTTTCCGGGTTAGCTTTACATCAAACATCACCATGGCGGTCAACCTGGTCCTGAACGGTTTTCTGAACCCCGGAGATCACGTGCTCGTCAGCCCCATGGAACACAATGCCGTCATGCGTCCCCTGACGGCGATGGGAATCAGTTATGATATACTTCCGGGCGACCGTAACGGGAAGGTGCTGCTGTCCGAAATACAGCGAAAAATCCGTGAGAACACCAGATTGATCATCATCTGCCACGAATCCAATGTCAGCGGGATCGTGCAGCCTATACGCAAAATCGGACAGATAGCCCGGGAAAACAATATTTTTTTACTGACGGACTGCGCACAATCCGCGGGACATATTCCCATTCATATCAATACCGACAACATCGATTTTCTCTGCTTCACCGGTCACAAAGGATTATTCGGACCGACCGGGACCGGCGGCGTTGTTTTCGGTGACCGTGTGGATATCGGCCGGATCCGTCCGTTGGTCCGGGGCGGCACCGGCAGCCTTTCTGAGAGTTTTGACCAGCCGGACTTTCTCCCGGACCGCTTTGAGAGCGGGACGCAAAACATCTGCGGCCTTGCCGGGTTGAACGCGGGGCTTAAGTGGATCGAAGATCAGGGACAGGAAAAGCTCACGCAGCGCTGCCGGATGCTGATGGATCAGCTCCGTTCAGGTCTGGAACTGGTCCCGGGGATCCATTTATACAGCGGAGAGGGACAGGTCCTTTCCATCACCATCGATGGTCTGGATAACGGGACCGCGGCGGCAGAACTGGAAGAGCGTTGGGGAATCATGACCCGCATCGGACTGCACTGCGCACCGCTGGCACATAAAACGCTCGGGACATTTCCGAACGGTACCATCCGCTTTGCGGTCTCTCCTTTCACCACACAGAAAGACATCGAAATCTGCACTGAAGGGTGCAAAACGCTCGCGGAGGAATCATGGAAAAAGAAATGATCCTTCTGGTCCATACCTCCGGTCACGCGTTCAACATTGAAAAAGCGCTGAAAAAGCGCGGCATTCAATGCCGGTTGACGCCCATTCCCCGCAAAGTCAGTTCCGACTGCGGGATCTGCGTGCGCTTTGATCCGCAAAACCTGCAGGCAGTTGAATCATTCGTACAAACACTTCCGTTTGAAATTCAGGGGATCATTTCCGAAGATGAAGCCTGAGCTCATCAATTATGCTGAGATCCATGAAATTCTTCCGCCTCATCCGGTCATTTCCATCGCAGGAGCGGGCGGAAAGACGACATTGATGTTATCCCTGGCCAAAGACCTTCCAGGTACAGTTGTCACCACCACAACGACGAAGGTCGGTGAAACGCAGATCAGACAGGCGGACAGGCAAGTAAGTCTGGAATGCTTTCCGTCAGATATTCCGGTGAAAAGCATCTGGGTTTCCCCCTCACTCGAGCCGCAGAACAGGAAAATCACCGGCTGCGGGAAAGATGAATTCACACAGCTTTCCGAATGCTGCCGAAAACGCTGCCTGACACTGATCGCGGAAACAGATGGAGCTGCCTGCCGCCACATCAAAGCACCTGCGGCTCACGAACCGAACATTCCTCCCGAGTGCGATGTCTGCTTTTACCTCGCCGGGCTGGATGTCCTGAACCATCCGGTGAGTCCGGAATTTGTGCACCGGCCGGAGATCTTCAGCCGGCTGACGAATACGGAAGCGGGAATGCCCATTACCGTTCAGTCAGTGATCAACCTGTTTGAGCATCCGGATGGCGGGTTGAAAAACATCCCTGCAAACGCGCTGAAAATCGCTTACCTTACCCATGCGGATAATCCTGAACGGATCGCGGCAGCTGAAGAGATTTGCAGGCAGCTGCGCCATTACGATTATGTCTGCATTCATTGACAAGGAGCCTATATGAAACGAGAACAAATAATTGCCATCAAAGGAGCCGGCGACCTTGCCTCCGGCATAGCTTTACGCCTTTGGCGCTGCGGTTACCGCGTGATTTTCTCCGAACTGCCGGTACCGCTGTGTATCCGGCGGACCATCGCGTTTTCCAGCGCTGTTTTTGACGGCAGTGCTGCCGTTGAAAACGCGGAAGGCATACTGATCAAAAGTATCGGTGAAGCAGAAAGCGTCTGGGAGCAAAACAAACTACCCGTGATCGTTGACGAGACTGCCGAACAGATCCTTTCCCTCAAACCGGACGTCCTGATCGACGCGCGCATCATAAAAACCTGGCGGGATGATACGCATATTACGGACGCCCCGTTAGTGATCGGGCTTGGTCCCGGGTTTACAGCCGGAGAAAACTGCCATTGCGTCATCGAAACCAACCGCGGGCACAACCTGGGACGCGTATTCTGGACAGGCTCTGCCGAACCGGACACCGGTGTTCCCGGAACCATCAAAGGGGAAGGCATCAAACGCGTCATCAAAGCGCCCTGCGCGGGGAAATTTGAACCCATCGCCGCTATCGGGGATTCCGTTGAGGTCGGACAAACGATTGCCGTTATTGACGGCACAGAGATCCGTGCGCAGCTTGCAGGGATCGTGAGAGGGATCATATACCCGGGAATTCCCGTATGGAAAAACCTGAAGATCATGGACATCGATCCCCGCGGCAACCGTGATCATTGTTTTACGGTATCCGACAAAGCGACAGCCCTGGGCGGCGGTGTATTGGAAGCGATCCTTTCCAGGTTCTGAGTCATATTATCCGGAATAACAATTCCGATTCTATGATATCATCATAGGATATATACAATTATTCCGGAGAGGCTGCCGTGAAACTTTTATACGCAGAAGACGAAAAAGCACTGTCAGAAGCCGTTGTCGACATTCTTACTTATCATAAATACATCGTTGACGCCGTTTATAACGGGGAAGATGCATATGATTACGCCATGTACGGTGACTACGACGGCGTCATCCTTGACATTATGATGCCCAAAAAAGACGGGCTGGAGGTCCTTTCCGAACTCCGCCGCAATGGTTACAAGAAGCCGGTCCTGCTTCTGACTGCCAGAAACCAGGTGGAAGACAAGATCAAGGGACTTGATTCCGGCGCTGATGACTATCTCGCCAAACCGTTTGATATGGGTGAATTGCTTGCCCGCGTACGGGCGATGCTGCGCAGAAGCGAAGAATTCCATTCCAACCGGCTCCAATTCGGAGATATAGCCCTTGATATCGAAAACGGGATCCTTTCCTGCGGCAGCAATTCCGTTGTCCTTCCCAAGCAGGAATACCGCCTGATGGAGCAGCTGATGCTGAACCACTCCATGTACATGGCGTCCGAAGATCTGCTGGAAAAAGCCTGGGGATTCAACTCGGAGGCCGACATTAACAGCGTATGGCTGTACATATCCTATCTCCGGAAACGGCTGGCCGCAATTGAATCCAAGGTCGAAATCGTTTCCCGCAGAAATTTTGGTTACAAACTTGAAATGAACGCATGATAAAAACGATCCGCAAAAAATTCATAATCTTCGCGATGGCAGCCGTCACCATTCTGCTGGTCCTGCTGATGCTGACGATCAACGGTTTCACCTGGATCTCCTTTGAGCATCAGTCAGATGAAGTTCTAAATGAACTGGCAAGCACGGACGGAATGTTTATGAAGCTGATGCCGCCAAACTCCAAACCGCCTAACGGTATTCTGCCGCAAATTGACATGATGCGTTCCGCGCGGTATTTTATCGCCAAAGCCGATTTGGACGGGAATGTGATATTTTTCGACCTGGATCAGATTTTTTATGTATATGAAGAAGACGCTGTCGATTACGCTAAAACAGCTATCACCAGAAATTCTCCTACCGGACGCATTGACCGATACAAATATAAGATCACAAAGAACAGCACGTACCAGACAATTTACTTTCTTGATTTGACAAGAGAGCTGCTCACCATGCGGACGATCTTTATCGTCTCCGTCTCCATTGCTGTCTGCAGCTGGCTGATCGTTCTTTTGTTTGTCGTGTTATTGTCCGGGAAATTTATTCATCCGATCATCAACAATCTCGAAAGGCAGAAGCAATTCATCACAAATGCCGGGCATGAGCTCAAAACGCCCTTAGCGATCATCCAGTCCAATAATGACGCGATGACGCTGATCCACGGCGAAAACAAATACAACCGCAACATCAAAGAACAGGTGACCAGGCTCAATGAACTGACTTCCAATTTACTGATGCAGGCCAAACTCAATGAAGAAGTCGAACTGATGAAAGAACAGATCAATATCAGCGACCTCACCGGAAATCTGCTGCAGCCCTATCAGGATCATGCCGCGATCCGGGAATTATCATTCCAATCCCACATTGAACCGGGTATCATCTGCCATACAAACAGGCAGGCATTTACACAGATCATAACCGTATTGATGGATAACGCCATAAAATACACCTCGGAAAACGGAGAAATCTTTTTTTCACTTACAAAAGATTCCAAAAACATCGTCATTTGTGAGGAAAACAGCTGTGATCCGGAGATGGACGTCAGCCCGGAGCAGCTGTTTGAGCGTTTCTACCGCGCGGATTCCGCAAGGACCCGGACCGATCAAAAATCCGGTTACGGCATCGGCCTTTGCGTCGCCAGATCAATTTGTGAGGCATTTGGCGGCGGAATGACGGCCGAATACCCCAAACCGGGTCTGATCCGTTTCACCGCCCGGATCTGAATTCAGCCTGTTTTCTGCCAAAAGAAAGAACAGCGTTCCCGCTGCTCTTTTTTATACCTGCTTATTCCGCTTATTCTCAATTGCTTTCAGCGATCAGCGTTTCCTCCATGACTTTTGTCAGCTGGATAATTTCAGGCTCCAAAGTCGGTGTCGGGAGCGTCCATTCCATGGTTTCCTTAGAAATAGAACCTTCCTTCCAGGGCAAGAGTGAGAAGAACTCATTATAAGCCATCCCGCCGGTGATTTCCTTTCTGGGGATAAAGAATATCTGATCCCGTGAAACCGTATTATCCTGAACCTTCAGCCGGCAGAATCCGGCTTTATAGTATTGAGTTGTACGGCGGATGATCTCCCCTTCCGGATCCGTATAACCGTCCGGGTAAGCGAAAGCCAGGATCTGCGTATTCGGGAACAGCTCTTCCAGCTTGATCTTTGACATACCGATTTCCTGCCCATACTGAGAGTACTGCATGCCATTGCCATAATAACCGGCAGACCCGATTTCCCACCCTTCGGCGAGCAGGGTATTGATCTGCTCGGAAGAAAGGGAGTTTTTGGCATCTACATGGTTCGCTTCGATGAACAGGTTCCCGACCAGGCCATATTTCTTCATCGTCGGATAAGCGTTTTTCCACTGTCCCAATTCCGTGGAATCAAATGTGATCAGCACAGGCCGCGGAGGAAGCTCACCGCCATTATAGATCACGTTGATCATCTGTGAAAGTGTGATCGACGTGTATTTCATCTCATAGAGGATCCGCATCTGCTGTTCAAATTCAAGCGGTTTGACATACCAGTCAGCAAATTCCCACTGATAATACGCGTCATCATTGCGGTCCAGAACCACATCGTGATAATAGAGGACCAGAATTTCAGCGCTGCCGGCTTCGTGCATGGTCCAGGTAGCCGTAGGCTCTATTGTCGGCGACGGGGTGATCGTTGGTGTCGGTGTATCAGTCGGTACCGGAGTTATCGTAGGTGTCGGAGTCGGAGGGGTAGAAGACCCGATCGCATTGATCCTCGCCTGCAGGGTAGAAGCAACGATCGTCCGCTGCATCTCTTCTGTTACCTTTTCAGGCATATTGCAGGATGAAAGGAATAATGCCAATAAAACAAGGATGATGAGGATTTTACTTTTCATATCTGCACTCCCATCTCAAATTGCTGTCCAAAGCCGCTGAATACAACGTTCTTTCTCTTATTTTACTTCAATTTTGTGCCAAAGCGGGATCCATTATCAACAATCAGCTCCGAACCGGTAATTCCGGGATTCTTCATCAGAAAACGTATCCCGTCAAGGACAGAGTCAGCAATGGCATCGTTATTCAGCAGGGATTTTTCCCGCCGTTTTTTCCAGATTTCCTCCGGCTCACCTTCCCCGCGAAGCACAAGTCCCGGGGAAAGAAGATTGACCCGGATCGCGGGGGCAAATGCTTCCGCCATCTGTTCCGTCAAAAACTTCAGTGCATGCTTGCTCAGTGCGTATACGGCATGTCCCGGCATCAGGTTTCCGGTACCCGCGTCACCGATGGTGATGATCTGGCCGGCAGTCGGGAAGAGCTCAGCGAACCGCGACGACAGATACCAGACAGCTTTCAGATTGATATTCATCGTTCTGTCCCAGGCATCGGGCGCCGTTTGCCGGATCGTCCCGCGTGGAAATACGGATGCGTTATTGATCAATGCCGTAAGGCATCCGTGCTCACTGTTTTGGATATCGGCCAGCATCCTGTCGATTTGATCGATATCTGCCAGGTCAGCCCTGACGCGATCCGCCTGACCGCCGTTTTTCCGGATCTCCAGGCACAGCTGACGCGCTTCTTCCTCATGGGTCAGATAATGGACCCAGACATGGCAGCCGTCTTTCGCCAGATCCTCAGCGATCAGCCGCCCCAGCCGTCTTGCCGCACCGGTGATCAGAACCGTTTCCATCATTCAGACTTCCAGTGCCTTTCTGAGAATCTCTGCCAGGTCATCATCGCTGAAGCGGTAGCGGTCCCGTGTCAGCGGACCGCCGCCGACCCAATGGGTCATGCGCACCATTTCTTCAGCCTGATCCGGCGTAAAGCCATAATCACGGAGACGCAGGCGGTCCAGCCCGAGACGGGATTTCCACTGATGAAAGTCAGAAAGCAAATGCTCCGCGATCTCAGTCTCGGAAGCGCCTTCCGCGATCCCCATCGCTTCCGCTGCCTGCGCGTAACGCTGCGGAACATTTTCGGCAAGCTTCGCGTGAAACGCGTCGAATATCATCGCCAGTCCCCCGCCATGGGAAACCGCGGGATTCAGCCCGCTCAGCATATGCTCCAGCGTATGGGCAGCGGACGCGGAGGAAAGGTAAAGCACCATACCGCCCAGCATCGAACCGTAACTGACCCAATAGCGGGCTTCGATATCGGACCCGTTTTCCACCGCTGCCGGCAGCCACCGGTATAAAGCTTTCATACCCGCGGCAGCCATCATATCACTGAAAGGATTCGCCTTTACGGAAAGGAATGCCTCCAGACAGTGGCAGAAAGCGTCAAACCCCTGTTCCGCCGTATGCTGCGGCGGGATGGATAAGGTAAGCTCCGGATCGATATAAGCGGAATGGACGAAATCCGTCCGGACTCCGATTTTCTCATTCCGCTCTGTGTCTGTGATCACAGCGGTCTTGTTCCCCTCGCTGCCCGTACCGGCAGTCGTCGGGATCGCGATCAGAGGCAGCGGTTTATGAGCCATGCTTTTCCCTGAACCGGACCCGGATGCTGTATAATCCCACAGGCTGCCCTCATTGACAGCCATCGCGGCGATTCCCTTGGCGGTATCCAGCGCGCTTCCACCGCCGAGACCGATCACACAGTCGATCTGATTTTCACGGGCGATGGCAGCGCCTTTCATGACCGAAGCAAGTGTGGGATTAGCCCGCACTTCATCGAAGATCACAATGGTTTCCGCTTTTCTCTCAACCATTTTCACAAGCCTGTCGACCGTTCCGTTCGCGCGGATCGTCTTCCCGCCGGTAACGATCATCAGCCTGCTGCCGGGCAGCGATGCCTTTTGAATTTCATCCATCACTCCGCAGCCAAACCGCAGTCTGGCAGGGATATCGAAAAGAAAACTGTCAAGCCCGCTCATATTTCCATCAGCCTTTCCGTATAAGAGTATGAGAGCCTTCCGAAAAAACGGGGGCTCTCATACAATTTTGAATTATCAACTGTTTGCCTTCAAAAATTCGATCGCGTCCGCGATGCGCTGCAGCACTTTTTCCTTACCGATCACTTCCATGCAGTCGAAGAGCGGAGGGGTCACCTTCTGTCCGGAGATCGCACCGCGCAGCAGACCGAACACCTGACCGGGTTTATATCCGAGTTCACCGACCATATCCCGCAGCGGCTGTTCCATGCCTGCTGCGGTGAAATCTTCCAACCCGCTGATGACTTCATAGGAACGTTCCGCAATCTTGATGCAGTCGCTGATTTCCAGTTTTTTCTGCATCAGCTGGTCCATCACCGGAGGGATATCCTCTTCAAAGAGGAAGCGCGCGACTTCCGGCCCGTCGGTCAGTTTGACCATGCGCTCCTGGATGCAGGGGACGACTTTGTAGACGCCTTCATAATCCGTATCGATTCCGGCCTTTTTGAAGAACGGGACCAGACGCTGCGCCAGGTCTTCCCGGGAAAGGCTGCGGATGTGAGCCCCGTTGAAATGGTCCAGCTTGAGGAAATTCATCGCGGCCGGAGCCGGATTCAGATGCTCAAAGGAGAATTTTTCGATCAGGTCATCCATCGTGAAGAAATCGTTTTCCCCATCGAAGCTCGCTCCCATCTGGGCGATCCAGTTGGTCACAGCTTCCGGGATATATCCGAGTTCCTCAAAATCAGTCAGGAACACGGCATAGCCCTGCTTCAGCAGCTCTTCCGATTCGCGCTTGGAAAGCTTACCCTTCCCGCTCGGGCTCAGCAGCACGGAAAGGTGGACCCATTCCGGTTCATCCCAGCCGAGAGCCTCATAGATCATGTGATGAAGCGGCAGAGACGGCAGCCATTCGGAGCTGCGGATCACATGGGTGATGCCCATCATATGGTCATCCACCATCGCCGCCAGATGGTACAAAGCCCATCCGTCAGTCTTCAGGATGATGGCATCTTCCAGCTGTTTGTTGTCGATAGCGATATCACCGCGCAGCATATCATGCACGACCGTCGTCCCTTCATGAGGGACCTTCAGGCGGACAACATGCGGTTCACCGGCAGCGACACGGCGTTTCGCTTCTTCCAGCGGGATATCACGGCAATGGCCGTCATAATGCGGGAACTCATTCTTTTCAGCCTGCTGTTTGCGCATCTCTTCCAGACGTTCCGGTGTGCAGAAACAATAGTAAGCAGCGCCCATCTCGACGAGCTGTTCAGCAACCTTCTGATAGATTTCCTTCCGTTCGGTCTGGCGATACGGTCCGTAAGGTCCTCCGATATCCGGACCCTCATCCCATTCGATCCCCAGCCAGTGCAGGCCGTCAATGATTTCCTGCTCGGCAGTCGGCACATAGCGGGTGCGATCCGTATCTTCTATACGCAAAATAAACTGCCCGCCGGTCTTTTTGGCGATCAAGTAATCATAAAGAGCCGTTCGGGCTCCGCCCAAATGCAGCCGTCCCGTCGGAGATGGCGCAAATCTGACACGTGCCGGTTTCATTTCATCTGTCATTTTATCTTTTTCCCTTTCATGATCCGCTTCTAACATCAGCGGCCTTTTTACTCATCCCGGGGACTGTCCTTTTACGGGACAATCCACCGCTTAATCCATTCCTACACGAAATTTCATATAAAATTGCAGTCCTTTTCCCTCTGACTGCGATCAGGCAATTTCCGCCTTCTTTTCCGAGGCACAGGCCACACATTCCACCAGACCGATCCCCATTGCCAGGGCCATCGTTGAGGAACCGCCGTAGCTGATGAACGGAAGCGTCAGCCCCGTCACAGGCAGTACCTGCAGATTCACGCCCATATTCACGACCATCTGGAAGAAAAACAGCGTCGCGATCCCATAGCAGATCAGCGCGCCGAAAAAGTCCGGTGCGTTGCGGGCTATATGAATTATCCGCAGCACCATAAAGGATAACACAATTATCACCAGCATGGCGCCGACAAATCCAAACTCCTGTCCCAAAGCCGAAAAAATAAAGTCCGTATGGCGCACTTTCAGAAACCGCAGCTGCACCTGCGTGCCCGCGCCATACCCCTGCCCGAACAGCTTCCCGGACCCCAGAGAGATCACTGCCTGGTCAATGTTATAGGAATCCCCATAGCGGGCATCCGGATCCGGCGCGATAAAAGTCCGAACGCGGTTCAGCTGGTATTCCTGTACAAAAGGCACGGTCTCCGGGGAAACAAAGATCCACACCAGCAGACCAATCGCCGCAAAAACGCCCGTGATGCCCAGCAAAATCAGGCTTTTCATAGGAATACCGCTCGCCCATATCATGGAAAACCAAAGCACGACCATCACAATGGACGTGGACATGTTCGGCTGAAGCAGAATGAAGACAACGATCCCAAAGTCCAGCGCGAAGCTCTTGATGATCCACATCAGGTCATGCTTTTCATTATCATGATCCGCAAAATATTTTGCCAGCCGGACGATCAATATCAGCTTCGCGAATTCGGAAGGCTGCAGGGAGATCGGCCCGATACGGAACCAGCGTGCGGAACCAAACGCGGCCGTACCGAACAAGCGCAGCGCGACCAGCAGCAGGATGATGCCGATATACATGATGTTCGCCAGGGAATCGAGGTAATGGTAATCAAAGAAGGCACAGGCCAGGATGAAAACAAGGCCAATGCTGACGTAAAGGATCTGGCTGTTAATGGAAACTTCCAGGTTTCCAGCCAACGCTGACTGGATCATCACGATGCCGAAAAAGCACAGAATGATCACCACGCCAAAAAGCCAGAAGTCAAAATTACGCCAACGCTCTCTCCTCATTTCCTCTCTCCACAGATTTGTATCTTCTATGACAGCGGACAGGATATAAGCTGTCCATATGCCATTTCATTCAAGCTGCCTTCGATATCCTCTTCCGCATATAAAGCCAGCTTTCCACTTCTTAATTATATACGTTTTTTGACCGATTCGTGCCACTTGTAATTTCTCATATATTATTCCAACAAACCCCCTCGGGGACGGTTCCTGACGAAGGAAGGAACTGTCCTCCCGTATCGCAAGTATGAGCGCCATTTCATTCGTTCGATCGTAGTTTCGATCAAACCTTATCAGGATGAGCGCCATTCCTATCGTTTCCATGAGTTCCCATTCTCGGCTTTTAAAAAATCAGCGCTCATCCCCTGCAGGCAAGCGGGCGCAGCTCCCGTTCCGAATCCAAAATCAACGCTCTTCCTTCGAATACGGGAGGACAGTTCCCTCGTACCTCGGTAACCGTCCCCTAACCGTCCACGACTTTTAAACACAGACAGCCGAAATCCTCCGGATCCCGGCTGTTTGGGCTTGATTTATTGATTTTTTCGTTCCGGTATTCTGTTATAGTATGGGATCTCGTCATCATCCCAGGTCCGGTGCCGGAACACTCCCGGTTCCATATCCTCCAGGTTTTGCTGATACAGCCGGACCTGGTATTCCGCTTCCCAGCTTCCCGGTATCCAGACGTCCCGCGGGTTTTCGTGCTTCACATATTTCCAGGTCACCCGCTCGCCGCCGACGTATCCCATGTCTACTTCCCGCCTGTCCGGATGCCAGACCACCGATTTGTCATCGATGAGCCCGTCCTCCGAAACATATCCTTCCGGTACTACGAACTCCC
>CADACE010000003.1 GCA_902786265.1 uncultured Chloroflexota bacterium
GATATGGAAGATAAAGAAAAAACTCGTCTGAATGTACTGGCTTACGCAAGCCCTTCACTCTATGGGGACTTTGCGAAATACTTCTATTCCTCCGAAAACGCCGGTCTGAATCTTGTGATGCAGTTTCCGAATTTCGATCTGCTGAACGCGTCTCAGTTCATCGCTACAAATGATGTCGACATCATCATCGCCGAACCGCACGTGGACCGTTTCAGCATCACGGATTTCCTGTCTCTCCGCCAGAAAGCGGATCATCCCTTGCTTCTTGTCGGGCTGGCCTACGCGGGAGCGGATATGGAGCAGTTTTCCCGCAGCGGGATGGATATGTGTTATCCGCTCCCGCTGAATGAAGCGGTCATGGCCAAAATGAACGCGGAACTGCCCCGCAAGCTGGAAGCTGTGTCAAAGGACTGGAAGAAAGGGGCCTGGGATTCCATCTCCACCCAGGAGATCCGCGACGCCGTATCCCAGTCCGCGGCAGGCAACTGGCAGAAGTCGGTTATCTCGGTCTGGTCACCGAAGGGCGGCGTGGGGAAGACGACAGTCGCTGTTGAGCTTGCCAGCATCCTCGCCGGCGTCGGCGGACGGAATGTCTGCCTTCTGGACACAAACCTGAACGGCGGCCATGTCCGCCTTCGCCTGAATGTGATGTCCGAACACAGCATCGTGTCTGTCGCGTCCATGTACGCTGGCGCGAAGAACAACAACAGCGACTGGTCTTCCGCGCAGAGGGAGATCAACCAGGAGATGGAGAAATTCCTGATCCCCGTTCCCGGCAGCAGCGATGTCAACGGCAGGTACAACTTTTTCTGTATTCCGGGCATCACCAACCAGGAACAGGCCCGCAGCCCATACCTGAAAGCGGAAGCCTGCGGGGAATTCATGCGCTCCCTTATCGATTATCTCAAGCAGCGCTTTGATTTCGTCGTGATCGATGTCGGTTCGTCCATCAACGTGCCGCTCCACCGTGAATCCTTCAAGAATTCCGATGTGATCCTGGTAGTATGCGACGCGGACGCGGCCTGTATCGCCGATACGCAGAAGACGGTCACCAAGATCCTGTCATCCCAGTTTCCGCTTGATAAGTTTGCCCTGGTGCTGAACCGCTGGCAGGAGAATACCGGCATCAGCATGCAGGATGTGGCTGGAAGGATGGGGATCCCAGTCCGCGGACTTATCCAGAATGACCACCTGGGCGGCGTCGTGAAGGCTGGGAATACCGGTTGTTCCTATGTTGTATCCAACAACAGGAAGCCGGACAATCCGCTGATCACGGAACGCTGCATGCAGGGGTTCGTTTCGCTTGCGGCAACCTTCTATCCTCCGATCACACCGGTCTGGGCCGCGAGGGCGGAAAGCGTCAAAGGCATTGACAAGTCCAAGATCAGCTTCGGGAACGGAGCTGCTGAAGCGATGAACAAGACCCAGAAGAAAAAGAAAGGATTCTTTGCCCGTCTTTTCGGTAAGGACTGATGCATATGAACGATTTCGACTATTTTGATGAAACCGGGGAAGACGGATTCGAATACGGATCCGTCTCCGGACTTACACTGGATAAAAGCAAGGAAGGATCCCCTTTTCTGGAAGGTCTGGCGCGTGTCCGCAGTGAGCTGACCAGGCTCGGCTACAGCGCACAGGACTTTACCAACGCCGGCCCGAAGATCGAAATGGACGCCCGCCTTGCGGCAAGGAACGTGTTCTCCTTCTATAACACTTCCGCCGGGGAAAAGGGATGCCTCACCATCGACATGCCCCGTGAGGAATTCGTTCAGAAGGCCGTTGACGAGATCCTCGGCATGGGCGAGCTCACTCCGCTTCTCGCGGACCAGTCCATTGAGGATATCACTGTCAACGGACCGGGGGAGATCATGACCTACAGCTCAGGAAGCTGGGATCATCAGCCGATGACGTTCGAAAGCAGCGAACGTCTTCTGGAGATGATCAACCGCGGGATCTCAAAATCCGGAAAAAAGGCCAACCCTGTCACGCCGATCGTGGACGCGATCCTCCCCGGCGGGGAGCGCGTCAGCATCGTTACCTATCCGGTGACGGACGCCTGGCCGACGATCTGTATCCGCGCTCACCGTTCAAAGGATATCCAGTTGTCCGATTTCACAAGGAAATACGAAACGAAGAACAATGATTCGGACCGCTTTGACCTGACGAAATATCTCCCGGACTACACAAAAACTGACACCGGCGGGATGCTTTCCGCAAAGGCGGCGGCATATCTGCACGCCGCGGTCCTTGCGGGTCTGAATATCGTTATGGTCGGCCCTACCGGATGCGGGAAGACCACCATGCTTACCGCCCTCGGCAAATGCATTCCGCCGGGAAAGCGCATCCTGATCATTGAGGACACGCCTGAGATCGACCTGAATCCCGGCGCGAAAACTCCGAACAATGTCATCTACCTCCGCACCCGCGCAGCCAGCCTCGACGGAAACGTAGCCGCAGTAGAGCAGGCGGATCTGGTCAAGCTTGCACTGCGCCAGCGTCCGGACGCTCTGACGCTTGGGGAAGCCCGCGGAAAGGAAGTATTCGATCTGCTTAACGCCCTGAACACCGGGCATAAGAATGGCCTGACCTCGCTCCACGCGGAAGGTCCGCATGAGGTTTTCGGGCGTATCTTTATGATGCTTTCCCAGTCCGAACAGGGACGTCACCTGGACCGATACCGCGCTGCCAATCTTGCCGCCGGGACGCTGAACATTCTGGTAACGCTTCAGATTCACGGCAGCCGCCGGTCTGTGCACTCCATCGTCGAGTATTCCGGAAAACTGGTAAATGAGGACACGACCCCGGAACCTGAGATCGTGCCGATCTTTCTGAACGAAGGCGGGAGAAACGGTAATCTCGGCCCGATGCTCCGCGGATCCTGCTTTGCACAGAAATTTGAGGACGCGGGAATGCCGGAATATACCTACACAACACAGCCGCTGCCGAGACAGTCAGCGGAGAAAGGAACTGCGGATGAATAACGCAATTATCGATACCAACCTGCTTTTCGCCATTGTCGGTGCCCTCGGTGCCTTCCTGATCTGGACAGGGCTGACTTACCGTGAAAAGAAAGCGGAACAGACGGATCTGGACCGTGTTTCCGCACTGCTTGATGCAGACAAGCTGAGCTACAAGCAGCAGAACTTCATCAAAACCGCCCGGAAATACGGCCTAGAAACCGCTATCGGACAGGCCAATCTGAATGTAACCAAAGCGGTCTTTATCCGGGACGGGATGATCATTATGGCTGTCCTCATGGCAGCGGGATGGATCGCGTCCAACAATATTGTCGTAATGCTTACGCTCGGCGGGATCTCCTGGTTTGCCTATATCATGTGGCTGTTCGAGCGCCGGGACAAGCAGGGGCTGGAATATGAGGAAGCGCTTGCAGATATGGCCGACCGCATGGCATCAGGTGCGGCCATTCATACGGTCATCCGCGATACGCTGGATCATGCCATCCGGATGGCGCCGGCGATCGTCAAGACAGATTTTGAACTGATCCTGACCAACCTGAATCAGGGCGCGAAATTTGAGGAGGCTGTGCAGGAGGTGAAGAAGAAACGGCATTCCACATCTTTGAATCTGCTCCTGGACACGCTTGAAACCTGGGAATACAAGGGAAGCGCCGTGCCGCTTGCGGACGTTCTGCATCCGCTGACGGAAACGATCCGCTCCCGCATGAGGGCACGTCAAAAGGTCAACGCCGACCTTCAGACACAGAAGAGCACGCTGTATATTATCACTGCCTCGCCCTTTGTCTTTATGATCGCGATGCGTCTGTTCTTCCCGGATTCGCGGGAAGCCTACCAGACACCGCTCGGTACTTTCTTCCTGATTTTGTCTATTGCGACGGCGTGTGTCGGGTATATCGTCGGGAACAAGGTTCTGAATTCCGCGGGTAAGGTTCTTGAAATCGGTGGAGAATAAGGAGGCTTTATGAATTACATCGTTTTTGCTTTTGCGGCAGCCGCCGGAATCGCACTGATTATGATCGGTATCCTGAGCGGAAAAACCGCCGGTAAGAAAGTGCTGCAGGAAGACGAGAATGGATATCTCCGGCCCATTGCAGCCAATGAATCCACTGTTTTCACTGCCATGCTCGCGGATCTTTCCAATAAGATCCGTCCGGTTGATGGTAACCTTGAAACCCGGCTTAGAAAGTCCCCGGACCGGAAGATCATCAGTGCGACGAACAAACGGAAAAAGACGATCCAGCGTGAGATGGGTTTTGGTCTTGAACAGATTTCCCTGATGCTGACATCCGGCGAACAGCTGGAAAAGGCTCTGTCATCCGCAAAGAAGACCGGGGAGTTCGGACAGATCTGCGAACATATCGCGGTCGGAAAGGCGACGAACCGAACGATCAGGGATATTATTGATGAGATCAAAGCGGAACTGCCTGAGATCTCTGTGATGAACGAATTCCTTGAACTGGTACGCATGGAAAGCAAGGGTCAGAATCTGGTAGAGCCATTCCGGGTTATGGCCATGCTTCAGCGTGACCGGCTTGAAAATGAGATTATCGAAGCAGGAGGCAAGGCCAAAGTCACAGTCACGATGCTGACATCTGCATTTGTCATGATGTCATCGCTGTTCGTTCTGATCGGTCCGATTTTCATTATCATGCAGAATACAGGATTCTAATAACAACTCTCCTTTTTGTAAAAAGTCACCTGACTTGGATCATCATGTCAGGTGACTTTTTACTATGTAGATATCAATCGTCCGACTCTTAGAAGAAGAATTACGCCTGACTGTACCCACGCCTTTCTGTCACTGTTGTCTCAGAAGTAGAAGATTTCCTCAAATTTTTTATCAAGCGCAACGCAGAGGATAAGAGCCAGCTTTGCTGTTGGATTAAACTGCCCAGTTTCTATGGAACTGATCGTATTCCTGGATACGCCTACCATTTCCGCAAGCTGTGTCTGCGATAAACCTTTTTCGGAACGGATCTCCTTCAGTTTGTTTTTCAATACCAATTTATCATTCATAATCTTTACCTCAATGCGAGGTCAATTGGATAATCCATGCCACGAGCCAGCAAACCGTTGCGATTCCGTATGCGATCGTGACAAACAGTTCATGTCTCTTCTTCATTTTTGTGTATTTACTGAAAAAGACGATAGTAAGCCCGGCACTGACGACAAAAAGCATTTCCGGAAATCCCCTCCCGTACACATGATGGTCAACCAGTCCTGCAATCACAGCAAGGCAGACTGTAACAATCCAGGCGATACGAATACCGTCCTTTGAAAATTCGATATCAGCAATATCTCTGTTTTTATTCTCTTCTTTACTGGCACGAAGTATTTCATCTTTATTCATATCATTACCTCCATTTATTTGCAAAGTTTACTTTGCATGATGCCATTATAGTATTGCCAAGTGTACTTGTCAATATATTGCAAAGTTTTCTTTGCAAATTCATGAAATTGATTATTTTTTTTGACAGGTTGTATGTATCATGTATATTACCGATGACATTCGGAGATTAATAAGGGCTGTTCTTTATTTTGCTGATAAAATGAAGGAGTAACGCAAAAAAAGTATGGAGGAAACAATGGAAGGATATTGTGTAAAATGCAAGGCTAAGCGTGAGATCCAGAATCCTCCTGCTGATTTCAATAAGCGCGGCAGCGCTGTCGTTTATGGTACCTGCCCTGAATGCGGCACCAAGATTTACCGCATCGGCCGTACCGAACTTCATGAGGGTATGGAAGCCCCCAAGAAATAACAGATTTCAAAGCTTATTTCTTAGCAAAAAAAACAGGAACCGGATCAGACCGAATTCCTGTTTTTTTTGATGATTTGTTTGAAACTCTAATCAAGCTTCGTCATATTCACCGTATTCACATCCAGCATGAGTCACACAGACTTCATCCACAAGAACCAGGTCTGCTCCTTGTTTGTCATACAGTCGAATCGTTCCCCAACCATTTCCGCCATTCCACAGGCGGTTATGTTTTTTGGTCCCATCCGGAGCTTCATAATTGACCAGCAGCATATCTTTTTTCAGACAGCAGATTTCTGTCTCCATAACCGCGTGTGTATTTTCCTGTCTCACATGCCAGAAGACCTCAGTTTCTGTTTCCTCAAATGAGAATTCGGTTTTTACATGCAGCCATAAGTGAGAGAAATTGAAGTCATATTCTTTCCCTTCGTAATAGAATACACCGAGCAGACGCCGGTCCAAGGGGACGAAGTAAATTTTTGGCCGACCGCCGCCGATGTCGAAAACGCTGTTGAGCAGTTTCTTCCCGGTCAGCTTGCTGGTCAGACAGTTAGAGGAAAGCCATAACCAGGGGCTTGTAAAATCCCGACCCCAGTTCTTGTCTGCATATCCGTAGGATTTCTCGGGTGTAACGGTATATTTCCTCCCGTTGAACTCGATAGTCCCGCTGTAAGTGCTTTTCATTCCTTCGGCATGCCAGTACATGGCAAAAGCTTCAGCATCCCGCAGCGGTTTGCTCGCACCGTAGCCGACGTTAAAAGCAATCTGTTTGTCGATCGTCAGATCCCAGCACATTTCTCCGGAATCGCACATCCATTCCGGATGAGATTCTGCTTCTTCTTTCGTAATGGAAAGACTCCCTTTCAGAGCAGTTTCACAGGCAAGACAATCCTCGGCAGCGATACTGTAAGGTGCTTCTCCATGCAGTGTGACGTCCTTCCATGCAAAAAACCTGTGAAGCTGACAGTGATCCTCTCCCCAGGTTCCGGCTTTAACCATCAGGTAAGATGGATGGGTATTGGTCTCCCTGTTTGACGGAAGCTGCCCGAAAACCGGAGTGTTCTTCGCTAATGCAGGATTACATACGAAAAATTCAATGAAAAAAGGTTTGTCCTCGCCGGTGATTGCGTCCTGTGCTGTGAAAGAATGCCACCACCAGTCATAACCTTGATAAGCAAGAGGCCCATGAAGCATGAATGCATTTCGGGTTATATCATGATGATTGAACATCTCATTCTCCTTTATCCTATATGTTGGTGTTTGGAATATTTCACCAAACTGCTCAATTATATATTCCTTTTCCAAACAGGGAATGCCTTTCGTTATAATATACCGAGGAGTGAAGATGATTTACATTACAGGTGACACACACGGATTCAACGATATTGACAAGCTCGTTCTCAACAAGACACTGGCTTCGCTGACAAAAGAGGATTATCTGCTGATCACCGGTGATTTCGGCGGAGTCTGGGACGTCGGAATGCATGACGAGGATATCCTGGATTATTATTCAAAAAAGCCTTATGCGACCTTGTTCATCGATGGAAACCATGAAAATTTCGACCTTCTGAACAGCTATCCCGTTGAAATGTGGAATGGAGGAAAGATCCACAGAGTCACAGACAAAGTGTTTCATCTGATGCGCGGTCAGGTATTCAATATCGAGGGCAGTAGCATCTTCACTTTTGGAGGAGGTCTGAGCATCGACAAGGCTTACCGGACCATCGGGATCAGCTGGTGGCCTGAAGAGGAACCGTCTGAAGAGGAATGCGCGGAAGCAATGGAAAACCTTGAGAAAAACGGGTTTCTCGTCGATTACATCGTTACTCACGCTGCGCCTGAATCCATTGTCAGGAATGAGATCAATAACTCACACAGGCTTCTTTGCCTTGACTGCAAAGCGGAAATGTTTCTCGATAAAGTTCTTGAAAAGGCGGTTTACAGGCACTGGTACTGCGGCCATTACCATTTTGATATGGATATACCCAATCACAGGCTTTCAGTTTTGTATCAGAGTGTTCTCGAAATAAAAAGCGGAAGCAAAGTTTGACGTTATCTCCCCTTTTTAATCCCGTTTGAACTATAATAAATTCAACTCATGGCAGAAAAAAATCTGTCTTACAAAACCCAAAATTACTATTGGGCGGTTTACACTTACATAAATCGGAACTAACGGGGATAAAGATGGAAAATGAAATGATTATAAGCAATAATGAGATCATGGAAATTCCAGAAAACAGCCTATTGATTCCGGACGATCTTTATGAAATAGTCAACATCAGAGATATTTTTAATCATCAGCAATCTGCTGCCGATGTCGTTCTCAGGAAGGTAACCGATGTGGTTACAGATTCTTCGATCGGCGAAACAATCAAAAAGGGAATGAAAAAAGATTTCCGCTACGTCGTTAATATGACCGATGAAATGAAACAGGCTATTGACAGCGGAGCGATAAAGCTTGATCAAAATAAGGCCGGCGAAATATTCGCGCAGATCAGAGACGCAACCGGACAATTTGGCGACAAGATTCCTATCAGCAAAGAAATGATTGCGGCAGGAATAAACCCGATGGAAATATCCCATGCCCTGCAAATGAAGGCCCTGCAGCGTAAGCTGGATGAAATGATGAATGTTTTGGACGAAATCGGACAGGATGTCGCTGAGGTTATCCAGGGTCAGCAAAATGATCGGATCGGCTTGTATAACAGCGGTCTCTGTCTGTATCTGGAATCAAGAAATATTCAGGATCTTTCTCTCAGGTCTCTGATCGTTGCACAGGCACTGAAAACACTGAGTGACGGGAATGAACAGATAAAGCAGGAGATGAGGACATCGATTCAATATCTTCTTGAAGGACGATATAAAAAAATCAAGGGGAAAAGTTCGGAAGACATTCAGGAAAAGATGGCCAATATCAATAAATGTTTTGATATTATACACAGGTCATATCTTCTCAAATCTTCCATTTATTCAGAGCGGAATGAAATACAGGCAATGCTGTCCGCTTTGGATCAATACGGCAAATTCCTGAAGCATGAAATAATTCCCATTGCGCCGAAACTCACCGAGTTTGATAAAAATGATGTTCTTCTTCAGGATGGAAGATGGGATACCAGAGCGAAATTGTTTGACAGTATCAGTACTGTCAGACAGCAGATCGCCGGTGCACAGACTTACTATATAGGAATTGAGGGTGAACAAAATGGCTAAAGATAATAGAAAAAAAGGCTGCCCGAATTCTGAATGTGAAAGAAATACAAGACATTATCTGTACAAGGCCACAGATTCTTATTGCACAATCTGCGGTACACAGCTTGTCTTTGTATGCCCCAAGTGCTACCGAAAACTCGATGACCAGGGTCCGAAGCATGTAATATGCAGTTCATGTGAAGCGGAAAGAGAAGACAGAAAGAATGATTTTTCCAAACAGATGAAAAGCATTGGTTCTGCAATTGGGAAAGGGGCAAAATCTCTTGGCGGCGCATTCAGCTCCGGAGCACACGCAATTAAGGAAACTGCTGGCAATATCAAGGAAGACATTGAAGAAATCAGGAAAAATGAAAAAATTACGCTGACGCTTCCAGACGAATATATAAGGATAAATCTAAATTTTCATAAAGAATTAAACATTCCCAAAACTGCGGCATCCTATTCTCAGAGAACTGACAGTATGAAAGCGCTTCTGCTTTTGTATGAGATTTCAGAAGAGATTGCGATGGCCTTTGACGATGATCAATCGATCATTGACAATTTACATGAAACTATGGACGAAAATACCGGTATTATCGAAGTAGGCAGCGGAACTACAGGCTCCGGGAATCCATTTTCATATGACATTATCAAACATCCTAATAACCCGGACAGCAAAACCGCTTCAGGCAACGAGTATACGGTCAATTTCAACTGCAGAATTTCCGGTCATATCATGTTTTTAAACGGGTCATTTGCTGAAGCAGGAATGACAGGAGCAAGGGACAGCTCGATATATATGGTTTACTGCAGACAAAATGAAATTGAAGTCGGCAATTTTGATGGATGGATGTCGGATCCTTACGATGAAACATATAAAAAAGGATTTCTCATGAATTATTCTGAGAAGAAAGAATTTGATACCATGTTCCCTGACCATCCGCTCTCAAAGGCAAGAGAATTAATCCGGTTTGTTATTGAAAATAATTAGTCAAAGATTTTTTCATGTTTAATCAAAAACTGCCGCCTTTATTATCAGACGGCAGTTTTCTTTATGAGTAATGGTTTGAAATCGACAATGTGTGCGCCCGCACTGTATCGCGTATTGCAAAGAAGAAAATCCCGGCGATTACAAGCGCACCGATACTGATGAGCAGGTACTCGATCGAACCCTGCCCTGAATCGTCACCAAGTATTCCCTTGCGAATTACCTCCATGGATTATCCCGCTTTCACAGGCGGGGAGTTTTTGCATGCTCCCCGCCTCATGCATGCCTTCTTTAGGAAGGCCATGCGCTGTTCAGGTCGCCCTGGTGCCCCTGGACCACGTTTTTGATCAGGGTGAAAACAAGGAACCCGAGTACGACAGCCGCAACCGCAAGGATCATGTATTCAATAGATCCCTGACCATCCTGGTCGCCGAGCATTCCGTCACGACAAATTTTTTCGAGCATAAGCATTCATTCCTTTCTGCGCAGAAATCAGGCTTTTCTGCCTTTTCGGAACAGTATACAAAACTTCACTTTGTAAACTTCTCGCAAAACAGAAAAAGAAAGGAACCGGAAATGAAACGGAACAAAAAGAAATTCAAAGGGCAGGCCTCCATTGAGTTTATGGCACTCTTCCCGATGTTCATCCTGCTGGTACTGGTGCTTATCTCCCTTGCTCTCCAGTGGCACGCATTTCATGTTACAGCCCAGGGAGCGCTGGAATCCGCAAGCGGAGGACTGAAAAAGGGCGTCGCGGCGGCATCAGCGGAAGCTCCGTACGCGGATATTGAAGTCCATAAGACTGGAGACGCGAGGCCCGGAAAAAACGTGATCGAATCGGCTTTTTCGAAGTTCATCGGATTCACTTCCAGCGGTACGGCGGTGCAGCTGATCTCCAACCCGGCAAAGATCGATCTCGGGAATCCCTCAACAAAGGGGTATGTACAGGCACCGGGGAACTGGGAGTTTATCCCCTGCGACTCGGCCTGCAAGTAAGGAGAAACTTAATGAAAAGAAAAATGAAAGCGCAGGGCTCCATTGAGCTGATGATCATCGCACCCGTGATGATCTTCTTCATCTATGTCCTCTACCTGAACGGCGTCAGGCTGCATGCAGTACTTACCGCGGCCAATACCAACTACTCGGACGGCATCGCGATCATCCGTTCCCAGACCGATCCGGATGTGGATATCAACGCCTCCAACTATGTACTGAGCCGGAACAACAGCGCGGCGACGCAGACGGAAAGCTCACTGGGGGTTGCACTCGGCATCGCGGATAAGACATGGGAGAAGGGATGGGGCGGCCATCTCCTGACGAATCAGGTGGATCCTCACAATTCCCGCTGGACGAATCTGGGAGATATGGATTCGCTGAAATACACCGTCGCCTATCCTGTATCTCCGTTCATCTCCGTATTTGTGAAATAAAGAAAGGCGGACAAATGAAAAAACATATAAAAGGCCAGTTTTACCTGGCGTTCCTGACAATGGCTGTTCCCGTGTTCCTCCTGATGATGGTCGTTGTCGTGGATTTCGGGAACTTCCTGACAATGCGCAGCATGGTCAGATCACTCGCTGATTCTTCAGCGCTTGCGGCTGCCGGCGCAGTCGATATGGGCGGGAAGGACGGATCAAGCGGCGGGACGGAAAAAGGCAGCAATTACACACTGAATGCCCGCTGGGCAAGAGCCCGCGCCGAAGAAGTTTTCCGGGAAACAGTCAACGGAAACCAGCCGAAATATATGAGCGCCGGAAGGACCGATTTTACGCTTAGCGTTTCCTTATCCGGGAAAAGAGCGACCGCGACCGTTACCGGCACATACCGTCCGCTGTGGGCAAATCTCCTTGGCGCCAATCCGCTTCAGACAACGGCTACATCGACAGCTGAAGCCGCGACAGGCATTGGTGGACCGGTTTAGAAAAAAACAAAACCGGTTTCAAATTCCTGCTGATACAGTATTCTCAAATCAGCAAAAGATAAAGGAGGAAACATGAAAAAAATTGCTTATCTGTTTGTAATGTCAGTCTTTTTGCTTTTCAGTTCATCCGCTTATTCCGAAGACGGCTATTTTGACTGCGGTTCCGATACCAGTGAATTCAGCGGGAAGACCTTTGAAAACCTTGTTATTGATCTGCAGGGCTGCAAAACAGCACCTGTCTTTGATGGCCTTACGGTAACGGGATCTTTGCAGATGACCGCAAATGCTTCTGTACAATTCAGCAACAGCAGCATTAACAGGCTGTTGACTGATTGTTCTGATGCAGAAGGATGCGGGATCGGTCTGGATGAAACCACATCCATTGACATTCTGGAACTGTATCCGGGCGTGAAATCCGCCGGAACAATCACTGTAAACGGAACAGCCGGAAAAGATACGCTGCCGGCATTCTACAGCTCCGGATACCTGTGCGAAGGACAGCAGGAATTCTCCTTGTATGACGGAGCGGAGAGCGAGCTCGATTTCCGGCTGAAGGATCTGGATGTGTTTTCAGATATGGGATATATCGGAGAAACGGTCATTTATGCGGCCGAAAATGCAACCGTCACTTTCGATAACGTGTGGTTGCACCGGGTTAAGATCTTGTATGAAGGAAATAAGGATCCGGATCATTTCAGGATCAATACAAAGGGAATGACCTATATCGACCTGCTGGACAGCGGAATTTCATTTGAGATGCATAACCTGAACGGCAGACATTTTTCAGGCGAAATCCCGTTATGCTCGCCCATTGCGTCGGACTACATGCGGATCGGGCTCATGCTGCTGCATTCAGACCGTGACCTTACAGTTTCCATGGACAACCAGTATGCCGACAGTCTGGTCTTTTTCGGCGGAGGTTGTGAGAACTCGACGCTTATCCTGACGGATCTGAACGATTCCAGTGAGGTTTCCGTGATCGGCCGCGCACAGATCTATGACGCAAACGCGGAATTCTATGTAAAGAAGATCCCGTATTCGGAATTCCTGGTCGCTCCGGACGGCTTTTCCATGGACAGTTTCTACGGGTATTTTGATTCGGTAAGAGATGCCCTTATGGACCACTGCGCTGACTATCCGGATATGGTCGATCAGCCCGGAATGTGCTGGGATATCTCAGCCCTTCCCGAATCCTCCTCGGAATACTGGACCCGTATGGAATCCGCGAAGGTTTGGAGCAGGCTTTCCGGCTATGTCCATATTCCGGCGAAGGAAACCGGTGACACTGCAAGACCGTACGCGTACACAATAAGTGAACCGGACATCCCGTACTTCTACACCAGAGCCGCCTTCATCGATACGGTAAAATACTCATCCGCTTACAGCGTTCCGGAAAACAGCGTTCCGTCCTATATTACCGGGAAAAGCTGGTCAAGTCTGAATCCGACCCTGAACGCAGACAAGACTGTCGGGATC
This sequence comes from uncultured Chloroflexota bacterium, assembly GCA_902786265.1. GTDB lineage: Bacteria > Chloroflexota > Anaerolineae > Anaerolineales > Anaerolineaceae > Flexilinea. The sequence continues at coordinate 13,309 of CADACE010000003.1, forward strand.
ACATGGAACGGAGGATGTTCCTATAACCATGACATGACGGTCGGCGGGATCGTTTATCGGAACTGTCTCGAAAACCTTCCATTCGATCCGGACCAATAATTCAACCGAACCTCAAAATAATCGGACTTCTCATTTACTGGTTTTCTCTCAACCGGAACCAATTTGCCTGAAATAAACAAACTCCCGGTCTCCACAAAAATCATGACCGGGAGTTCGCTTCAATATAAGTTTGCTTAGATGATTTTTCTCAGGGCTTCTGCCAGAGGTGTGAGAGGATGTCCCAATACCTTCACAAATGTAACCGAAGAGGAGTCATCTTCACCATTATTCCCTGCAGCTGCATAATCCTGATAAGCTGTACCGAGCATCAGTCCCAAATTGTCAATGCCGCTTCCAGCCATCAGATGGCTAAATTCATCTCTGTCAACAGCCATGATCTCAATCTTCTTGTCTGTCAGAGTCTGTGCGGCTTCTCCAATCTCTTTATAGGAAACCGGATCACCGGCCAGCTCAAGAACCTCATCATATCCGTTACCTGTAATGACCCGTGCACCTGCTTCCGCCAATTCTGATTTTAACGCCCATGAAACTTTGGCTTCTCCTGCATAATAAGGAAACCTGCCGGTTTTCAAAGCTGTCTCCGCAAGAGGCGCGGCCATTTCCAGATACCAGCAGTTTCTCAGAAAAGAATGAGGGATTCCGGTCTTCTGTATAATGGCTTCTGTCTGCAGGTGGTTGATTTCCAGTCCGAACTTTGCGTACTGCGGATCATGCAGACTGGTATATGCAATGAATGATATACCTGCCTCACCGGCAGCTTCCACAACATTTTTCTGAAGATCATGCACCGGAACAGAAACAAAAAGAAGCCTGTCGATACCTGCAAATGCACTGATCAGCGATGATTTGTCAGCATAATCGCCAATTCTTGCATGGATGCCCTTTGACTCCAAAACCGCCGCATCTTCAGCGTTGCGGACAAGGCCGTATACCTCAGACTCCGGAGCGAATTTCTTTACGTAATCAACTGCATAATGACCGTAGCCGCCTGCAGCGCCTGTGACCATAATGTTCATAGTTTATATTCCTTTTTTCAATTGATTGAAGCGCCGATTTTTCGGGCTTCATCCTCTTTTTCGGATCCGAGAACTGTTCCCCAGTTCTTCCAATTCATCATATTAATAAAAATCCCATAGAAGTCAAGTGCCTGCTGATAGAAATCTCCCCTTGCCGTCATGAGAAGGGCTGTTTCACGGTTGAATCCGCCCCATCCCAGTTTATTGAACTCGGCATAAAGGCGATCGACAGTGATTTTCAGCTGTCCTGTTATTGTTCCCCAGTACATCGGAGATGCAAATACGATCACATCGCACCATTCTACAGCCTCATTCACCTTCGACATGTCATCTTTCTGAACACACTGACCGCCGTTTTTGCTGCATGCTTCACAGGCAAGACATCCACCGATCTTCATCCCCTGAAGATACAGCTCCTTCACTTCATTTCCTGAACTTTCAGCACCTTCAGTAAACGCTTTCACAAGAGCTGCTGTCTTACCATTCTTTCTAGGTGACCCATTCAAAATCAGTATTTTCTTCATTTTTTTCCTCTCCTTGATCAATGCTCAAAGTATAATATCTCTTCAATAATTTGTCTTCAAACATATTGATGATTTCATTTATAATTTTTATAGTTTTATAATTTCATAAGATTTATTATCAGGATTATGAATATGCAAATGAAAGACAGAACGAAAGTTATGTTCGCCGTTGCGCTTGAAGAATTGTTGGAAGAAATGCCGCTTGAAAAAGTTCGTGTGGCCAGGCTTTGTGAACGATGCGGAGCGGCAGCGCCAACTTTTTATTATTATTTTCACGATAAATATGAACTTGTAGCCTGGATGTTTCTTCAGGATTTCGCAGGAGAGTTTGGAAATAAGGAACCGGGGTATACCGCGGGAGGACTTAACCAGGTAACAATACGGATGGCAAAACGCAGAAATTTCTACAAAAAGGCTTTTAATGATCACGGACAGAACTCAATTACCGAATACTGGATCGCCTTTAATATGCAGATTTCCCGGGATGCAGTTCTGTTCCATACCGGAAAAGAATTATCAAAAGATCAGGAATATGCAATCAAATACCATATTTACGGTATTCTGGGGATGTTCAGGGAATGGCTTTACACAGATAATATGACTACAGAATACATGACCGCTTTTCTTTATCAACGTACGCCGGATTTTCTGAAAGAAGCATTTTCTGTCTTTCCGTTTTCAACTGATAATATTCTCAGCAGGGCCGGAAAAAACACTAAAAAATCATAACTGAAACGTAATAACGGTTTCCCCTGAAAAGTGTTTGGCCGTCCATATCATGGTTGTTTCATTTTGCCTCGAAGAATAACTCGGGGCATTTTTGTATCCTTCCCGGATGAAAGATATTTGCGTGAAGGGAGAAACCATCATGAGATATAAGCTTACCGTTTTACTGTCAGCCATGCTGGCCGTTTTCATCATTTTCACCGGGATCTCAGCGCAGGGGACCGAGGTGCCTGAAGGAAGCGTTCCGTATGAACACCAGTCGCCGGAATGGCTCCGTGCCAGGAATACCTGCCTGACCCGGGCGGATGTGGTTGTCTGCAAGAAATGCGTGGACGACGACAAATGCGGCATTCCGGATATGCTCGGCGTGGACGGAGCAACGCACTACAGGAAACTGACCAGCGGGTGTCCCTGCGAAGGCATGACGGTCGAGGATTCCGGATGCACAAAGAAGATCACCTGCCATTTCGGGGATGACCTGGACTCCACCGTTTCGGTCACCTTCCCCTGTCCGATCGTCTACGATCCCGAACCGAAATATCCGCTGGTAAAGATGCTCACGGGCATCCTCATCGAATGGAAGCAGGGAAGCGTCGAGGTCAGCGGAAGCGTTCCTGGAACGCTGACCTACAAGGCTCCGCTTGGGAAGAACGCGCCTACAGTGGTCGGAGCGGAGATTATTGAAGGACTTTCCTTTGAGATCACGATATCCTCCGTATATGTCGGCAGCATCTGGGATGAATCCGCTGCCAACGCCATCACAAACGGGAAGGACGCCCTTGACCGGGTCAATACGGCCTATAAGCTGCTCGGCGGGAACAGCAATGTGCTCATGGTTACGCCGAAGGATATCTACAATTCCTATAAATCCAATGGCCGGCTGACCCAGGCATACAAGGTGCTGGAAAACCGTAACTTCGGGGAAAGGCCGTGGCCGACCTACGATGAATTCATCAAGGGACAGTGCAAAAAAGCCCGGAACTACGGGGAATGCGTCGCCCAGCTGAGAGCGGCGGGCGAAGGACATAAAAACGCGTCTTCAGGCGATCACGTTTACTGGGGCAATGCCCAGACAACGCTCGTCGGACTGTATTCGGAAGTATCCAGCCACAGCTGCCACGGTTCATCAGTCATCGGGGACAACGGGGAACCCGCATTCGGGATCCTGATCAAATCCACCTGGTGCTTTTACGCGCACGCCAGTTTCAGTGAAGCCTGGCTCTGGAACGCCACGGTAGGCAAAGATGAAGTCGGCCAGTGCTGCGAAGACGGATCCGTTGTGAAGCGCAACTGTTCCACCTGCGGCGGCGGGTGCGACATCGGCGAGGACGGGCAGGAATACTGTTCCGAGCCGTACGAATGCGGCTGCGAGCGCTACTGCATCGTTCATGAGTATGCCTGGGCGACTTACGAGTGGGAGGAAATGAATGCGCTGGGACATGAATCCACCGGCGACTGCGGGACCTGCTATGACTTCTACAACTGGTACGATGGGGACGGGAACCTGCATTTCGGGGATGTATCCAGGATCTCTTTCTACCAGTCACAGCCGCTGCTTGTGCAGCCGTAAGGAAATCCTGCCATGAAGAAATTTCTTCTGTTTCTCCTCTTTCTTATGCTGCTGCCGGCCTTTCCGGCGGCAGCCGAAACGTCCTATAAGGATTTCGTCGACTATACCTATTCCTGGCTTGGAGATGATCCGGACAGCCTCTGGCGGATGACCAGGAATGACGTGATGGACCGCCTGCAGAGGCAGAATGCCTTCACCTGCAAGGCGCTGTACAGTTCCTCCCTCGGGAAAAGCTATTACCTGTGCAGGAGCAGCGACAGGTTTTCCGGTAAATACCGGATGCGGTTCTATTTCTCGAAAACCGGGCTTCTGGAAGCCATCGAATGCAGAGCTGAGGACGATTATATCCAGGAGCTCGCGGAATGCTATGACGGCCAGATCCCGATCGTCCAGACCATGTGGAAGCAGGTCCGGGACAGATACGGGGAAAACGGCAGGACTTACCTGATCGATAACGATATCTTCACCGACGGGCCGGGGCAGATCTCCGCCCAGACCGGCATCGGAGCCGGCACGCATGCGGTCTTCGGGCAGAGTGTTCCGCAGTATTCATTTGACAGGTATGCCGTGATGTACCTGTTCTGCTCAAACAGCTACATCACATCCCATATTTCGAAACGATAGGATTCCGGTTTTGTATATTTACAGGGAACCATGAATAAAAGTGAGGTGAAACATGCAGAAAACAATTGTTGAGGAAAAAAGAAATCTTTACAGCCCGTATATGGGAACGGTAATTGCCGTGCTCCTTTCCCTGCTGATGCTTTTCAGCATCCGTTCCGGGACTGTTTTTGCGGCGGAAGAAATCGCCAGTGAAGAGATCGGGAAGATGTTCGGAGTCTTCAAGGGACTTTCGAACCTGTTCATTAAGTTCGCTTACGGCGCTATGGTCCTGATCTTTGCGGTCGGCATGGTCAAATCCGGCCTGACCGCACAGGCGGCCCAGCAGTTCGGCGCCGCGGGGAAGGTTTCCGGCGAACTCATGAACGTGCTCGGAGGCGTTGTGATCTTCGTATTCGGTATTCTTTCCTACCCGATCGCGGAAAAGGTGATCAACGCCGTACTTTCAGGCGGAGGTGCATCGGGCGGTTTCACAACGGATTCACTCCAGCTTCCCGGCATCGGCGGATGACGGTACGGATCGGCGCTCCCGGCATGGTTTCCCGTTCATGCCGGGAGCCGGGGGCGGGAATGCGAAACAGCAGCAGGAAAAAAGAACATATTATTTTCCTTAAAGTCCAGGCTGCCGTATTTACGGCAGTCTTGACTCTATTATTCCTGGATGCGGTTCCGGCTTGCGCGGAGACGATGGGTTCATCCCATATCAGCTCTATATTTGAGATTCTGAAAGATATCACCAACCTTTACATCAAAATCGCATACGGGCTGATGATCCTTGTCTTTGCTGCCGGCACGGTAAAATCCGGTCTCGGGGCACAGGCTTCGCAGACCTTGAACCTTCCGAAAAAGGTTTCAAATGAAATTGCCAATTTCGCCCTGGGCATTGCTGTGTTTATCTTTGGAGTCCTTTCCTACCCCATTGCGGAGAAGATCATCAGCACAGTGATCGGATCGGTCGGTTCCGGTACCGTTACCGGACTACATCTGGACCTTTGATTCAGGAGATTATCATGCGGAAAAAACTCGTTATTTTCATCGTACTGATCCTTGCGGCACTGATTCCGGAAGTATGTCTGGCTGTTTCAAATTACGACCAGGACCGGGCCGCGAGGATCCTGTCAAAGGTAAATGAAAACATCCCTGGAACTATGGCCGCTTCCGCCGAAGATGCCGCGGGAGACCAGGATCCGGGTGATAACCCGGGGGAGGAACCCGGCGTTCCCGGCGGCGGTACGCTGTATGTGGAAGTGGATATCGATTTTCCCTGGCGGAACCTCAAGAGCGCTTTGGTCCAGACCGCGAAATACCTGACAGCGCAGGCAAAGGGAGAACCGGAAGGCACAGGCGGCGGAACCGACGAGTCTTCCCGGCCCCGTGAAAGGCGGGTGGTCGTATACGGGGAGAATCCTCAGTATACCGGAGGCGTTCCGGAAGATGAAGCGGGACAGAATGATCCCGTATCACAGACTCCGGAGCAGGAAAGCGGCGGCAGCGGCACCGGCGACGGGACTGAAGAACAGGAAGCATATTCCTCAGGATCCGGCTATTCCTATGTTTCCTGGGTGGATGCCATGATGGATACATCCAAATACTTTACCGCGCAGACTGTGTTCGGAGGAAATGCCAATGAAAATGATTTCTACCGCCTGACAGGAAGCGGCAGGGGCGGCGGATCGGAAGATCTTCCACCGTATACGGGAGGAGGCGTCCATGAATATGATCCCGGAAGCGGCTATTCGGATGATGACCTGGTCTACTATTTCAGCGATATGAGGGATATCTTCGGCGAGGATGAGTTTGATTTCACAGGCATGAGCACGGACTATATCTGGCATATGAGCCTGGAAGATATCCGGGAAGGCGTGGATCAGGGATATGTTGTCGAAACAGGCGACCCGAAAATGCCCTATGCCTGGCGCACGGTTGAAACCGACTGGTTCGGGAACATCAAGTATGTGGACCGGCCTGTGATCGAGCCGGCGAATGGTTCAGTTACTTCGTTTCCTTCCCGGGAGTATATGGGCTTCGGAAAGAAGAATACGGACGAAGAGATCGACGATATCATCGAAGACATTGAAAGCAGGACGGATGACGGAACAGCGGTCCGGACCATCTCCGATGAGGAACTGGCTGAAGGTCTGAGGAAAGGGACGATCAAATACGTGGGCGACAGTGATGGCAGCTGTCTCTACATGGACACCACCAGCGGAACATGCGTCGTGGATTCAAGGGACCCCGGAACGCTGGGAATCATCAGCATTGCGAACAACGCACTGCTCGGGATCGTCGACAGGCTGTACAAGCCGACTGAAGAAACCGTGCAGGTCATGAACCGGGGATTCGATATTACACGGAAACTGGCAATTGCCCTGGTCCCGCTGGTGATTCTGCTGTCCATCGCTTCCGCCATGAGAGCCGGAGCAAGTTCCGTCACAGGTATCGCGGAGGCAAGATCCATGGCCGTCAACCTGCTTTTCTGCATCGGTCTTGCCTTTTCCAGCCGCTGGCTGCTCGGGAAGATCGCTGCCATTTCCTACAGCATCGCCACCGAGATCGGGAAAGGAGCGATCCTGTTCTCGGACAGCATGCTGACATCCCTGACCTTCGGGTCGGCAATCCTGATCATGCTGTTCACATTCGTGTTCATCTTCATCATCATTGCGCTCCTGATCGAATTCTATCTGGCCGCGATGTCGCTTCAGGTCATGTACGCTCTGCTTGCGGCGCTGGGGCCGATCTTCATCGTCCTGTCCGCGTTCAAACCGCTCGAATGGCTGCGGGGCCAGTGGCTGAAGATGCTGCTGCAGGCTGTTGTGCTGGCACCGGCAAATGCGCTGATCATCAACCTGCTCAACCATATTTCCTGGGACGGCGGAGCTTCCGGCGTCCTCCTTGCCACAGGCATGTACATCGGCTGCGCGTCCATCATGATCGCCATCAACAGCTCGGTCGCGAAGCAGATCCTCAGCAGCGCCGCCATGGTCGCTTCGAAAACGGCGGATTTCATCAAGGGCGGTTTTACCGGAGCGGGAGGATTGAACCTGGCCGGGTTTGCCGCTTCCGGCGGGTTCGGGGCTTTGGGCACTGCGGTCTCACACGGCGGAGGCCCGGATAATCCTGCCGGCAGCGCTTCAGGACCTTCCGTGCAGACACCCTCAGGCGGAAAACCCGCATCACCATCCACTCCTTCCGCAGGATCCGGCCCGGCTTCTTCCGGGACAGGTGTTCATCCTGTTTCACAGGGATCCGGAGGCAGCAATTCTTCTTCCCGCAGCGGCAGAAACGGGGGTCAGGAGAGCCTGTTTTCAACGCTTCTCGCGGGAACAAGGATGGGTGGCGGTGTCGCCGCAGCGAACAGGCTGAAGATGTACAACGAAAGAAAAGGGTATGTCAAATCTTCCGTTACAACTGAAACTGATGAGGAAAATGCAATGGAGAGATCTTTCTTCAGGAAGTACAACAATTCCGTAGATGTATCGGACATCCACGCAATCGAGGAGCGGATCCGCAGACTGGATACGAACCATACGCTGACTGACAGGGAAGTCCATAATGCGGCCGATTCAGCGTCAAAGATGCTTGCGATTTCGTACCAGGGCGCGAGGAACGCCGGCCTTGATCCGATGAACGGATTCCAGGGCGACAGCATGGAGCAGGGGGCCGTCAACATTCTTGATTTCGGGATCGCGAGGGGAGTACAGATGCACGCCGAATACAGCGGCCACGCGCAGAAGTTCCTGGAAGGTATTCCGGAAGGCCAGAGGCCGGGAATTGATGCTTTCCGCCGGAATGAAGGAGCCTCCTATTACGAGCAGGGCATCCTGATCGCCGGAGAATTCATGGAAAGCCATACCGGTGAGGAACGGAATTTCGGTGATGCAGCAGCCGAGGTAACGGACCGGCTGGGACAGGCCGACCTGATGAACAATATCCGCTGGTGAAGCCGTACTATCCGACTTTACCGGTTAAGGGGCTGAATGAACAGGGTGCATCTCATTCAGCCCTTTTTTTTACAGTGTTTGAGATTATTCTAGTTATTTTTACATATTGTCCTTTTTGAGAGGGAAAAAGCGGATTCAAAACGGCCGGACGCCTGTAGAATCTGAATATGGAGGCAGTCATGAAAAAGGGAGGACAGAAGAATTCGATCTGGGCGGAATCCTATTCCAGGGAAAGCATGGAAAAATCAAAGGAGTTTCCGAAGAGCAGCTGGTACAGGGATGATCTGGCTCCTCTTCTCGGGACCTATATCACCCTTGAATGCAGGAACTACGAGATAGAAAGGTATTCCGCCCGGGCAAACAAGGCTGTGCTTCGGGATTCAAAGGTGAAGCATATCAACAGATCCGCGCTGAAGTCCATGAAAGTGGATGATATCGAGCACCTCTGGGTGCTGCTGAATCCATCTCTCATTATCGACAGGCAGAAACCGCTGAAGCTGACCGGCGTCCTCTATGAATACGCCCATAAGAATGTTCGGAATATCGGAATGAGGGTCGTCGGGATCAATCAGGGATAATTGCTGCTGGTTCAGCCAAGACATTGCTTTTGACTCAGAAAACAGGGAGATATTTATCTTATAACTTAATTAATGTATATTAACTTAATGTAAGTTATAATATATATAATTATGCAAATAAGAGGCCGCGGATGAATTACCTGAATAGAGTTCTGGGAATAAACGTTGAATACAGTGATGCGGAGATACATTATTCTCTGCCGAACTTCATTTATGAAAGATACCGTTTGCAGGAGGTATTTTTAGATGGAATCAAAGCGGTTTTTGTATCTCCGCAAGGCCCTCTTGATTCTATCAGCTCTGTAAAAAAACATATTGAAAGAATCGGCAATGCAGCCGGATTCCCCGCGGTGCTGATTCTTAATAATGTCCAGTATCGGCAGAAAGAGGCTCTTCTCCAGAATCATATTCCTTTCGTTGTAGATGGAAAACAGATCTATCTGCCGTTCCTGGCTGTCTATCTCCAGGAACGATGTGACGGGCCGGTTCAGAAAACCGAAAAACTTCTCCCGTCAGCACAGCTGCTGCTTCTGTATTTCATATATCATGGATGCGGAGAATTAGCGACAAGTACAGCTGCGGAAGAACTCGGCTTTACCCCTACTTCAATATCCAGAGCCTCCCGGCAGCTTGATGAAACAGGATTGGTCAAAACCCGAAAGAAGGGAATCCAGAAGATTATCTCTGCTGATATCGCTCCAAAGGACCTCTTCTTTTCCGCAAAGGAATACTTCTGCGACCCTGTAAAAAGAGTTGTATATGTTGCCAGAAATTCCATCCATGAAGATCTGCTGTTCAGCAGCTATTCCGCTCTCTCCGAGTATTCCATGCTGAATCCTCCTGCTGTACCTTGTTTCGCTTCAAAAGACATAACAAAATGGACGCCGGTTTCTACACCGGAATTAATTGACGCCGGCAACCAGTTTGCTCTGGAATTATGGCGGTATGATCCAGGAAAATTGTCGGAAGGTAATTGTGTCGATCCGCTGTCTCTTGCCCTTTCCCTGCAGAATGATCAGGATGAAAGAGTTGAAATGGCGGTTGAAGAAATGCTTGAAAAAATCTGGAGAAAATAGCAATGGTCAGAGGTTTGGAAAGCTTTACTGCGTGGTTTCAGGATTATTCAGACCAGTATGTGATTATCGGCGGAACGGCCTGTGATCTGCTGATGTCGGAAGAAGGTTTCACTTTTCGCGGCACCAAGGATATTGATCTGGTTCTCATCGTCGAAGCACTGAGCAGGGAATTCGGACAACATTTCTGGGATTATATTTCCGCCGGAGGATATGAAAGGAAGAACAAAAGCAGCGGCGCTCCCCAGTTCTATCGGTTCACGAACCCTCAATCGAGAGATTTCCCCTCTATGATCGAGCTGTTTTCGACTGGTTCAGATTCCATAATACTGTCTGAACATGCGGTCCTCACTCCGCTTCCGATTGACGATGAAGTGTCCAGCCTGTCAGCTATTCTGCTTGACCCGGATTATTATGAATTCCTGAAGACGGGAAGAGTAAGAATATCAAATCTGACATTGCTGGATGCGCCTCACCTGATACCGTTCAAGGCAAAAGCATGGATGGATTTGTGCGGCAGAAAAGAAAACGGGGAGCAGATCGACAGCAAGAACATCAGGAAGCATAAAAATGATGTATTCAGGCTGACTGAATTGATTGACCGTTTTCAGGAAGAATCAATTGAGACTCCCCGTAAAATAATATCCGATATGGGAGAATTCCTTCTGAGAATGGAAAAAGAAGATGTGGATCTGAAGCAGCTCGGAATCAACAGGACAAAAGAAGAAATCCTTCGGCAGCTTGCCAGTCTGTACCGGGAAGGATAATGATATGAATGCCTTTACAGCGTCCGGAAAAATTCCGGGCGCTTTTTTGTAAAATAACCGGTGACGCGGGATGCTTCTGTCCCGCTCATATTTTTACAGGAGAAGGAAAAATATGGCCGGTTATACTCCCCCGAAAATTGAAGACGCACCCAAAAGCTTTATCGGCGTCGGCACGCGCGAACTGGTTATCGCGGCAGCCGGTGTTATACTGGCGGTTCTTGTTTACCTTTCGGATATGTTCGCGCCGCTGAAAATCGGCCTTGCCATCATCTGCGCGGGAATCGGCGTAGGGATCGCCTTCGGACGGGATCCGAAGACAGGCAGAAAGTTTGAGGAGATGATCGCCCAGATCCTGATGTTCTACGGCCGGGACAAGTTTCATCAGAAGGGGATCGATCACGTCGAAAAATATGACTACAGCGAACGGAAACCTGAAAAGCCGAAAAAAGAACCCAAAGCCCTGTTCCATATGCGCCCCATCGACCTCACCGTCTCATACGTTCTTCAGCTCTGCTCGATCGCCTTTCTCGGCGTCCTGATCACCTATCTCTGGGGCGGAGGCCTCGAGGAGGATCTGTTCCGCTATAACGCGAACCGGGGCTGACCTATGGATATGTCCGGCCTTCTGTCGATGCTGAAATGGTTTGGGAGCATTTTCCCGTTCTTCAGCGTAGAGTTTCCCTTCCATATCGCTTATGACATCATTATCCGGCTAGCATCCTCCTGGATTCTGGAAGATTCAGCCGGAGAGATTGCCGGATTCTTCAATTCGGCTTTCGGATCCGCCATACAGTACATGTATGAAGTCGACCAGCCTTTTCTGAAAATGTGCAGGGAAATGTGGGGATCCACCACGAAATTCGCACTGGCGCTTTTTCCGCTGATGCTGATCCTCTCCATATTCAGCACGATGAAATACGGCGCGGAGCGAAGCTCCCTGACGCTCGTAAAGACCAGGGAGCTTGCCTTTGGAATGATCGTCAACGCGGGCCTGGCTGTTTCAAGCTACTGGATCTTCACAAAAATACTCACCATCTCCACGGCTCTGGGCAGGGAGATGCTGGCCATTTCGGGGATAACGGTCACCACGAATTTTTCCGCTATAGCCGAACGCATCTTTCTTCCTTCCATGATCACCCATATGGACGGCTCTTCGGAAGCCCTGCTGGTCGTCCTGATGTTTCTGCGGCTTTTCCTTACGCTGGTGCTGTTCATCTCCGTTGTGCTGGTATCCCTTTCCACACGGATCGGGATTCTTCTTCTCTTCGGGATTTCCCCGGTCTGTTTTGTTCTTTCAGTTTATGAGGAATTTGACTGGATCCGCGACAGCTGGATCAAGACATTTCTCGGACTGATCCTAACCCCGGTTTTAGACGGGATCCTTCTTGCGCTGATCATGATCAACAACGAAAAATTTGTCAGCGGCATGTCAATGGGCGAGGTTTTCAAAACACTGTGCGTTTCCATCGGGATTTCCTGCATGATCGTCATGCTTCACAGCGAGGTGATCAAAAAAATATTCGATGCCCTGATCTCAGATATCAAGAAAGCCGTAAGGGCTATCAAAGCCGTGGCTCAGGTAATTGCGAGGATCATCCTCGCCGTATCGAGCGGAGGGACTTCTGAAGCTGCCGGAGCAGCCGCAAAAACCGCGGAAACGGCAGGGAAAGCTCAAAATGCGGAGAAGGCGGCGGGTTCCGCTGACAAGTCAAAGAACATGGAAAAAGGTTCGGATAAAAAGCCGGAAAAGGGTCAGAAGGAAAAACCGTCATCAGGGAAAAAGAACGCTGAAAAGATCAAAGAAAAAAATATCGACAGATACGAACTGAAACCGGAAGAGACCGCAAAAGCCGGCGCCGCAGTGCAGGATGTTCTCAGGGCTATGGATGAAATATCCCGTGAAGAATACGGAGCGGGATTAAACACGGCAGTCAGAAAAGGCATGCGTCAGCCTGCTGCTGTCCGCAGATTTTTTGACCGGCACGGCGGAGCCGCGGGCATGATGGCTGCCGACCTTATGGACAGGGCAGGGCAGACTATTTTTTACGCCGATACGTCTGATCAGCCGCAGCCGGAGGTAAAGGACCGGAAGGATACCGAAAGACTGACCGAGGACGATTCCTATAAGGGATTCCGCAGGAGCATGGAAAAAGAAGGCGTCGATCAGGATTATTTCCCGGACAGATCCCTCCCGGGCGGAGAATATGAAGACACCGGAGCCGATACCTTCAGGAACCTGAACGCTGTCGCCAGACACGGGATGGACATCGCCATGCGCGGAGGATCATATGACGAGATCAAAAAAGGAATGCGGGAGGATTTTGACAGGAAGCAAAACCTCGGTTTCGATATGAATTTCCGGAATTACGCGCTCACAAATTTTGAAATGGAGGTTAGAAAAGCGAATGAATAGGGATATTTTCTGTGTGCTGTTATTCCTGACAGCCATGTTTCTGCTGGTCTTCTGCGGTACTGCCGCAGAAGTGTATGAGGACCCGGATATGTGCTTTCTGCTCACACAGGACGGCTGGATCAGGGACCTTGTAAATGCATATGAGATCAAGGCTTCCGATACGGATCTCTACGAATTTGACGCGTTCTCCACACTTACCTTCGCGGCTGAACTGGGGAAAGTGGATTTTGATATCAGTACGGATCCGGCCAGACCATACGACAGGGCTCTGGTTTTCTTTGACGGAGACTCCTTCAAACCGGCTTCCTCAGACACAACAAAACCTGTCACGATCGTCATGAACGCGATCATGGATCCCGAAAAACTTGATGAAGATCTGTACCGTCAGTACGCGTCCCTGAAACATTCCGTGATCGATGACAGCCAGGAAATAAGGCATGACATCCTGATCTGGGCAAATGAACAGGGAAAGCAGGTACCCATAGATGGCATCTTCTGGTTCATGTATCTTCCGCAGGAGTACGGGCAGAAGGATATCGCAAAATACGGAGCTGTTCTCAATTACCTTACCCGTTTCGTCTATGAGGCAAAGCAGAGCAGCCTGGATTTCAAAAGTCTGCTTTCTTCTTTCGAAACCGATGAAACCGGCGCTTTCAAAGCCCGTACGACGAGACAGCTGACCGGCCGCGGATATTCTGTCGGTATGATCGCGGATCCTTCTTTTGTATTTTTAACCATAGCGGACACTGATGCGGTACTGTTCAGAGACAATGACTCCGTGATCGAATATTACACAAAGGTGACCGGTGTTTTCTGATTTTACAGGAGGAAGCAAAATGGGAAAAGATCTGACTTTCGATGAACTGACGCATCTGGTAGGTGCAACCGTCGTCAGCTGCGACTTCGATGGAAACGCGGTTGAGGAATATGTGGTAGAGGAGTATGACAGCGAACACGGACGTATCTCTGTAAGCAAAAGAATCGATAATCATGTCACATCCATCTGGCCGGAAGAACTGTATATGTGGCATTTCCGTTTTCCCGGGACTCTGACAGCAGCAGATGAGATGAAGCGATGCCCGCTGAAATTCTGGATATGTTCCAGCGAATGCGCGTGGTTTGATGAGGATACCGGCCGCTGCACGGTTTTCCGGAGCATAAACAGATAATCCAAAACACCCGGCGGTGATCAAAACCGTGTCGGGTGTTTTCTATATAAATAAACTTCGGTGTTATACTTCTTCGATGGCTCCTACGGGACATCCTTCATGTGCTTCAGCGGCACTGTCCAGAACCTTTGCTGGAACCTCTGCTTCAATAGCGACCGCAACGCCTGAATCACTCATAGAAAAAACTTCGGGACAGGTGCCTGCGCACAGTCCGCATCCGATACAGCTGTCATTGACATAATATTTCATTTTATTCTCCTTAGAAGCATCTCTGTTTTCTTTCTTGTTTGCATTTTTCGATATGGCCGCAGCGGTAACACAGCTCGTTATCGCAGATACCGTCATTTTCAAAACAGGATCTGATGTTGTTCACAGTTGTCTCCGCGATATTGTGGAGCGCTTCTTCTGTCAGGAAGGCCTGATGCGAGGTAACGATCACATTCGGCATGGAAATCAGCCGGGCTAATAATTCATCGTTCAGAATATGCCCTGACCTGTCCTCGAAAAAAATATCCGCTTCCTCCTCGTAAACATCGAGGCAAGCAGCTCCGACTTTCCTGGATTTGATGCCTTCCAGCAGCGCTTCCGCGTCGATAAGTGCACCTCTGGAAGTGTTCAGGATCACGACACCTTTCTTCATTTTTCCGATGGAATCCGTATTGATCATATGCCGGGTATCATCCGTCAGCGGACAGTGCAGAGAGATAATATCACTCTTCTCGAAAAGCTCATCCAGCGAAACATATTCGATCCCGCTGTCTTTGGCAGGATAGGCGTCGTATGCGATCACATTCATCCCGAACCCGCGGCAGATATCAATAAAGATCCGTCCGATCTTCCCCGTCCCGATGATACCGGCTGTTTTTCCGTGAAGGTCAAAACCTGTCAGCCCGTTCAATGAAAAGTTGAAATCCCTGGTCCTGTTATATGCCTTGTGGATCCGGCGGACAGATGTCAGCAGGAGGGCAGCAGCATGCTCGGCGACTGCATACGGTGAGTAGGCAGGAACGTGAGCGACATGGATCTTTCCGAAAGCATGACGGACATCTACATTGTTGTAACCCGCGCACCTCAGGGCGATCATTTTGATCCCGTATTCATGCAGCTTATCGATTACAGCTGCATTTACCGTATCATTCACGAACACACAGACGGCATCACATCCTTTTGCAAGTTCCGCGGTGTCTTCCGAAAGTTTTGTTTCCAGAAATTTATATTCGATTTTGTTATTATTTCCGTACTGCTCGAATGACGGCCTGTCATATGCTTTTGTGTCAAAAAATGCGACTTTGATCATAAACCCCACCTTTTTATAATTATGGCACCGGGGCTCATTTCCGGATTCTTACTCCAGTGTAAGAAGCAATGCCATCTTGAACTTTTTTATTGCCTTCACGGAATGAAGACCTGCCTTCGCGAAATGGAAGTTCTCACCTGCTTTGATGGAATGATCCTTCCCTTCATATCCGATAACTGCCTCGCCATCCAGAGCGAAGATTATAGCCTCGCCCGGGGCTGCATGTTCTGAGAGTCCTGTTCCTTCATCAAAGGACATAACCACAAATTTCATTTTACTGTTATGTACGACATCCATATTGACGATCTTTCCCTCTGCATAGGGGACGAGATCCGCCAGTTTGAAAACCTCTCCCGGTTTGATTGTATCATTCATAATAACATCTTCCTTTCTGATTGATATCTCCGTATACACAGTGCCTTCCGCGGTCCTCATCCCAACCGGGATTTCGGCAGGCGTTACCACGGCTTCATTCATCTCGAGTTTCAGTTGACCTTCGCCAAAACCATAAACCTCAAGAGTTCCGTCAGCTATGATCAGAAGTTTGTGATACGGATAGATCTCCGCACTGATATCTGTGTTTTTTGCAAGAGAAAAGTATATGACTGCATTCTCTCCGCTGTGGATCTCTTTCGAGATCGTACATCCGGGTACAGGAGTGTTATCCCCAGCAATTGAGAATACCCTTCCGGCTTTCTCTTTCATGAAATCACATCACTTTCACATCGGGATTCTTTTCCCCGAACTTTTCCTTCAGCATTTCGCAGATCTCATCGCGCGGTTTTCCCTGTTTTTCCATGTTCTTGATCGTCTTATAGGCGGCGAATAATGTGGAAGGCCCGATCTCGGAGCTGAAATAACCGATGCCCTGGTTCCATGCCAGAAGCTCGAACACATCGTCAAGGGCGGCACTGTCAAGACCGTGGATATAAGCCTTTACCAGTTCACGAGTTGCCTGGCGCATCCGGCCGGCACCGACAGCATTTGTGAGGGATAATAGCAGCCGCATCTCATAAGGCAGATGGCGCTTTTCATCATTCCAGGTCAGATTCCAGAATTCGACAGCCACCTTGCCCAGTCCCTCATCGATCAGCGGCATGTTAGTGAGCGCCGCTGGCCGCATCGGGATGTCTTTGATTTCCTGTTTTTCTTCTGCCCGGTAGAAATACGCATGAAATTCAGCATCCGAAACCTGTTCTGTATGATGTTCAAACCCGAGACCTTCCATGACTTCATAAAGGGGGATCGGTTCAAATGACTGGACCACTTCCAATCCGCTTCCCGCGGAGATCTGTTCCGCCTGTCTTTTCAATCCGGAGAAGAAGTTTCCCTGAATGCCCCGCACATCGATCTTTTTGAATTCCGTTGTTTTATCTTTCCAGTCTGAATAACTCATGATGAACTCCTTTCAGCTTCTCAGTCCAGAATTTTACCGTCCCTTGAGATCGTCACGACCTGCCAGGGAATGAATTTTCCACTGGCACGGAGCGCGTTCTCTGCAGCTCTCTGCAGGCCTCCGCAGCAGGGGACTTCCATGCGGACGATCGTCACACTTTTGATATCGTTGTCCCGGATGATCGCAGTCAGCTTATCGGTGTAATCCACCGCGTCAAGCTTCGGGCAGCCGATGATGGTGATTTTCCCTTTCATAAACTCCTCATGCATATTGGCATAAGCATAGGCTGTGCAGTCCGCTGCGATCAGGAGCTTCGCCCCATCAAAGAAAGGCGCCTGTGTCGGAATGAGCTTGATCTGGCAGGGCCATTGGTTCAGCCGTGAAACCGGATGAACACTTTCGATGGATTGTTCCTGAGAAGCATCTTCTTCTCTGTGAAACGATGCTGCCTTCGAACTGGGGCAGCCACCGGCTATATGAAAACCTTTCATCTTTTTTTCGGCCTTTTTTTCTTTACTTTCCTTCACGGCTGCTTCGTCATAAGCAGGCGCTTCCCGTTCTTCAAAGCTGATTGCTCCGGTCGGACACGCAGGCAGACAGTCGCCGAATCCGTCACAGAAGTTTTCCCTTACAAGCTTTGCCTTGCCGTCTATAATATCAATGGCCCCCTCGTGACAGGCACTGGCGCACAATCCGCAGCCGTTGCATTTTTCTTCGTCAATGTGAATGATTTTACGGATCATTTGTCTCATCCTCCCTTTGTTTTTCTATTTACAGTGTAATATAATCAAATTAGAAAGTATGTTGTTTCAACCACATTTTTGAAAAATCGGGACAAAAAAATGGATATTGCGAAGCTTCAGAAAAACATGATTTTCAAGGGAATGGCCGATCCGGAGATCCTGTCAGCTCTTTCGGAACTCAGGGCATTTGAAAAACAATATAAAAAGGGGAGTATTTTCCTCCATGCAGGGGATACAACGAAAAAAATGGGGCTGGTGCTGGAAGGCAGCGTGACAATTGAAAGCAATGATATGTGGGGAAACCGGACGATCCTCAGCCATGTCGGTGCAGGCCAGTACTTCGCGGAGACTTACGCTCTTCTTCCGGACGAAGTGATGCTTGTAGATGTGAGAGCGAACGAAGACTGCCGCATCTTTTTCATTTACATTGGATATTTATTTGAAAGCAGGACTTCAGCGACCTGGAAGGAAAAAATCCTGAAAAACCTTCTCCTGATTTCATCCCACAAAAA
This sequence comes from uncultured Chloroflexota bacterium, assembly GCA_902786265.1. Taxonomy (GTDB): domain Bacteria; phylum Chloroflexota; class Anaerolineae; order Anaerolineales; family Anaerolineaceae; genus Flexilinea. The sequence continues at coordinate 31,715 of CADACE010000003.1, forward strand.
CCTGACACTTTCGGGAAGAAGTTTCCATACCTCTCCGAAAAGCTGCCGAGGAAGGCTGCTTGCATATCTGAATACTGTATCGCAGCAGAAGCATTCACTGGAGTTTGACATTCCGTTCGACAGGCAGCAGCTTGCGGATTATTTGAATCTTGAGCGGACAAATATGTCAAAGGAACTCAGCCGGATGCGGGATGAAGGGATTATCGAATGCAGAAAAAGTCACTTCAGACTCATACAGCCTGATCCGAAAGAATAACATGGTCTCTTGATTAATCGTTCAACGCTTTGCTCAGTGACTGAGGGATTCCTCTTGGCCCGCGCACAGCAAAGATATCGAATTCGTTCTTCAGCCGGTCAAACGGAAACAAATCAGGATCATACCGTTTTTCCAGGCGGATCCGCATCAGAGCAGTGATCGTCAGCTCCCCGCGCTGAAAATAGTAAGGAATATCAGTTTCAGTTACCACACATTTATAGAGGATCGCAGACACAGGAGCCCCGATATACATATAAACGGTATCGCCCTTCCTGATACCCTTTCCCTGCTTCCATTCAATTACGTCTCTATGATCAAAGGCATGAACGCTGTCGTAATATTTCGGATTTGACGGAATGATCCATTCCTTTGGCGGACGCATCGCTGCCTTTTCAGCTGCTGAGGCTGTTTCCTCATAGCTCATATCGATCAAACCATATATTTCCCCGATCGTAACTGTTCCGTCAAGAATGACAGAGACCCATCTGGGCCCGGCTGTATGGAAGGATGCAAAGCACCCTTTCCGCTGGCGGAGTATGTCAGCCAGCTGCGGACTGTCGGTTTTGACATTGAGGATATCGACCGGCTCTGTTCCCTTCAGACCAAGTTTAAACCTGGGAATATCCATGACAAGCCCGTACCATTTCATGTTGTCCTTGTGACGGAAAACAGCGTAATTCGGATAACGCCGCCAAAGATATTCGATATCACTCTTATACCTTTCCCGCACATAATTAAATACATCTTCTCTCAAAGACGGCGAAGTCATGATCAATTATCTCCGAAAAATCCTATATGCTTCTCAAGATACCGGCGCTTGGCAACTGTCGGATAATTTTCAACGATGTTCCTGTAACAGGGACAGTCGCTGCCGTGGTCACAGATAATACCGCAGGCCTGAAGATGGGAGTACACGGTAACCGTCCCGAGAAACTTGAATCCGCGTTTCTTCAGATCTTTGCTGATCCGGTCCGATAATCCGTTGCTGACGGGTATATATCCGTCCCCGTGTTTGTTGTACAGAATGGTCTTTCCGCCCGAATAAGCCCAGATGTATTCCGAAAAAGTCCCGAATTCCTCGCGGATCTTCTGAAAACACTTTGCGTTGCTGATTACAGCCTCGATCTTCCGTCTGGAACGGATCATCCCTTCCGTATTCATGATCCGTTCAATATCTGTCTCATCATAAGCCGCGATTTTGTCGTATTCAAAGTTATCGAAACAGCTGCGGAAGATCTCCCGTTTCTGGATCATCATATTCCAGTTCAGCCCGCACTGCATGACTTCCATCATGAGAAATTCAAATTGTCCGCGGTCGGAATGCAGCGGTATGCCCCATTCCTCGTCATGGTATTTGGTATTCAGTTCAGATGTCTTATCCCAGTTGCAGAAAGCCATTTCTCACCTTTGAAAACAGGAAAGGCTACGATATGCAGCCCCCCAGATACACTTTAATTTACGCCGCAGCTGCCTTTCAGCTGACCTTATTATATTTGTTTTTTCTAAGGAACAATATAATTCCTGCCGACAGCAGGACAAATCCCGCGGTCGGATATACGATCATCAGGCGATTTGTCGTTCCGTAAATATTCAGAACGCCCTGCATAATCAGAACTGTCTGATTATTTTTTGTATCCTATTCCGGATTGAATTATCAGGAAAGGATTTTATATGGGACTGCTCAACCTGTTCAAAGGGAAAAAGAAAGATACAGCCAAACCGGTACAGGAAGAACCTGATACTGAAAAGCTTTCAGATCCCGGTCAGCCGACCGCGGACACCGTGGATCTTGTCAGCGTAATCGCCATCGACGATCCTTTCCTGATAACCAAGGAAGGCGCCTTTGTCCTGATGTTCGAGATCCCGGAGATCGATATGGATATCTACGGGATGACGGAAAGGGAGATCTGTGAGCGATACCAGACAGCGCTCGGAGCGCTGCCACCCGGCACAAAATTCCAGATGACCGTTTTCGAGGATCCCTTCGATCCCTCGGACGATATCCGTTATTTCACGGAACGTTCCGAGGGATTCGAGGCTGAAATCGCCTATGAGGATCCTATATCCGCTTTCTATAAGCAGGGTCAGGCGCTTTCCGCTTCCTCTATTTCCATGGCGGCAAGGACTGCCGAGATCTATGACCGTGTCAAACCCATCCGAAGAAGGACGGTCCTGACGCTGTACTACCTGCCGGGAGCAGCCAACGTGGCGAGAAACATCGTCATGGGGCAGTACGCCCAGGCTGAAATCGAGGAGATCCGGAAGGGAAAGGAAACCGCGGCCGAGAACCTGGAAGAACGCATATCCGTTCTCCAGAGCGCGTTTTCCGGCGCGGGGCTGCCGCTTGTGCAGCTGGATCCCGCGGAGGCACTGAATGCGGTCTGGCGCACCATGCACCCGTTTTCCTCAAATGACCCTGAGGTCACCGCGGCCGACATCGCGAAGAACCTGGTCCTCGGGCAGGAGATCTTCAAAAAGGATCCCCCGAAAGCGGATGAATGGACTGCGGACCTGACTCCCGAACAGATATCCGGCCTGCTGAGTCCCAATTACGTGATCGAACGGAAGGACATGCTGGAAATAGACGGCGTGCTCATGAAAGGCTATGTCGTCTATGATTTCCGTCCCAACCGGCCCACATTCATGTACCGTCTCAACAGCCTTTCCGGCACATGGCTGGGAACGCTGTTTGTCGAGGTCATGGATCCGGCAGTCGCCGCGGACAAGCTTTCCCAGCGTGAAACGCAGCTTTCCGCGCAGGAAATGGTCAAGGCCAAGCAGGGGATGCTTGTCGACTTCGGCGTCCGCCAGGAGGTCAGCGCAGTCCAGGAAAGCCGCATGCAGCTGGAAACAGCCGGGCAGGCCCCCATCAACATCCGATTCTTTGTCTTCCGCACGGCGCTCACAAAAAAGGAGCTGGACAAGCGCTGCCGGGAAATGGAGAGCCTGTTCAAGACGATCGGCGTTGCGGCGTTCCAGGCTGACTACACACAGAAACACCTGTGGCGTTCCTACATTCCTCTCGGCGTTATGAACACGGAACAGAAGCGGCGGAACATGAACGCTCCTTCGCTCTCCACATTTTTCTGGCCCCAGCGGAAACGCTACAACGAGAAAAACGGCCTTTACATGGGTTTCGACGAATCGACAAATTTTCCGCTTTTTCTGGATCCGTTCGGAGCCTCCAACAGCAAAACGCCGACATTTCTTTCCATCGGGCGTCCCGGCGCCGGGAAATCCGTCTGGCTGAAAACCATGATGACCTCCGCCATGATCTCCGGAGGCAGAGTCATGGCTGTGGATATCGAAGGCGAAATGGAGGAATACTGCAGGTATTACGGCGGGCGTTACATCGAAGTCGGAACGCCGAACGGGGAACTCATCAACGTCATGGATATCCAGCCGGATGCGGACGATCCGCTGATCGGCGGAACGGAGCAGCTGGTAGCCTTCGCGGAAGCGGTGCGCGGCGCTGCCATCCATCCCGGACCGGAATGGAACGTCCTTGCTGACGCCTACAAGCGTGCGCTCATCGACCGCGAATGGCTGAAGGAAAACAACTATGACGGTTCCTTTGAAGTCCTGAACAGAGACGGATGGCGGAGCGAAGACGCGCCGCTGCTGGGAGATATCGTGGATATCCTAAGGCGGGACCAGTCCAATCCGGACGCTCTTTCCATGAGCCAGATGCTGGCCCAGTATGTCGGGAACGGTGTATACGCGTCCTATTTCAACCGTCCGACGACTTTCAACATCCGAAAGGAGCGCCTGGTCATCTTCGGCCTGAAGCATGTCAATACGCATTCCTCCAGCAATCAGCTGCGGGTGTATCTCTGGCAGATCCTCGGTCTGATCTGGTCCGAGGTGCTCGGGCGGTACATGCGGGACACGGAAACAGCCAATCATGTGATGCTGGACGAGGTATGGGCTCTCCTGAAAGCGCCAGGTGGCGTCAATGCGATCGAGAACATGGCAAGACGCTTCCGGAAACGGAAGGCCGGTCTGTGGATGGCTACGCAGGAGGTCCGGGAATTCCTTGATTCCGGCGACGCGAAGAAGATCCTTTCCATTGTCGGAAACACCTTCCTGATGGACCAGCGTCCTATGGAAGCATCCCTTCTTGAGAACCTGTATTCGCTTCCGGAAGGAACACAGAATATCCTGACGCACCTTGGAACAGGACGCGGCCTGATGGTCCTTCCGGGGAAAATCCTTCGTGTTTCCGTAAGCATTCCCAAGGAGTGGCATTCCTATGAGGTGAAATCGTGAACCGCCCCGTGATCCTCATCTTCATTATCGCGGCCATCGCGCTTCTGCCGATGTGCTGCGTTTTCACGGGTTTCCTCGGAGGCAGCAACTTCATGGCCTGGCGCGTTATGGAATCCATAGATCCGGACCTTGGCGCAGACGCACAGAAGATCAAATCCGAGATGTCGGAATTTCTGGATATGCATTCCAAGGAAACCTACGATGACGAGAACAAGGAGGGATGCGTCCGCACCTGGGAACAGCTGTTCCGTCTGGAATTCTGCGAATACGACCTGAGCGACATTCCCATCGCGGATCTCGGTCCAGGAGACGGGGAGGGATACTGTCCCGCGGCAGGCTGCCCGATCGCAAAAACCATATATGACTGCAATTCACTGGAAGACCAGTACGGAAGCGTACCCTTCGAAGTTAACTGCCTGGACGGCGTGCTTATCGACAGCAACGGTAACGGACAGCATGATCCGGATGACATAGCAAAGATGACGACCTGTCATCCCTACTGGGATTCCGTCGGGAAATGCTGCTGCGCGTACAGCGGAAGCCATGCGGGCTGGGACCAGGCGACAGGCGACGGACGGATGGGTCAGGCGATCTTTACGCCTGTATCTGGAACCGTGGTCGATGTCGGCATGACATCAACAGGATGGGGCTACCGCGTGACCATTTACAACTGCGGCATGCTGTACACGTTCAACCATCTTCTTCCTTCGAAAATGACGAGCAGTCCGCCGGTTCAGGTCGGCGATCATGTCCATGCCGGCGATGTTGTCGGCTGGATGGGAGGGGGTACGGGAAATCCGGCGGATGACGGCAATTCTTCCGGAGCGCACCTGGACTATACCTCCTATATGTGCTACATGGGCGACAAGTATACCGGTGAATACTGGCGCGGCGTGGGCGGCGTTTCCGTCGACAACGCGTCATACGGATTCAGAAACAGGAACTACCCCTACAGTTATTCGGAAAGTTCATGCTCCGGAGGAGCCGCAGCATGTCCGGAACTGTACGCGGGCAGTCCGGGATCGCATCTGGTTGACGCGGCGACCTGCTCATCCGGCAGGACAAAATGCAAATAAAGGGAGGGAAGAGATGAGAAACACCTGGGACCATCTTGCGCTTGTTCTCTATACGGCGGGAATCATCCTGGTCTGCCTGATTTTCGCTTTTGCGAACCGTCAGGATGAGAGCATTCCGGATTTTCTTCCGGTCCAGGCCGAGACAACCGTAATGCTTGCCGAAACTGCCGTGCCATCGATTCCTGATGAACCGTCCTTCCACCGACCGGTCCGGACGGTTTCTCACGAATACGCGTTTGACGGCATGACCGCCGAAGCAATTCCTGCTGCGGAAGGCATGCTGAGCCTAAGAGATATCACGGGCAGCGTTTTCTACAATGAACCTTCCGGAGAATATCAGCATGTATTCCATGAGGAAACCGGTATTTATGACTGCTATGTCTACGGGACCGGAACGATTGGAGATCTGGACGGATACGCAAAGTATGTATTCCGCTACGACAGCCGTACGGGAAAAGCCGCTTCGTTCATCCAGGAACAGCATTTCGATACCGGAAAAGAACTCGGCACAGACGATCTTTCCGTATACGCGGCGAATACGGGCAGCCTGCTGGAGGCTGTCTTTTCAGGAACGGATGTCCCGCTTGCCGCGGATAAACGGAAGATTGAGGAACTGGCCCTGTATTTCTTCAGCTCATGGATCCCACTGCATCCGTCCGTACCGGCAGCGGTGCATTTCCGTCTGCCATCTTACATTCTTACCTTTGTGATGGACCGGGACGTTTTCATCACAATGATCTCACCGGAAAAGATCCCTGCCGGATATGCTGTGGAAAATGAAACCGATTAGAAAGGATTGATTCTGTATGGGCTTTGATCTCGTAACACTTTCCGGAGATAAAAATGAAACTGTGGCGGAAGTCTGGCTTCCTTCCAGGAATGAGACGGAAGCCGCGGCAGTGTCCCGGCTCATCTCGTCTCTCCCGGTAAACATCAGCCTGGAATACTTTGCGAAGGGTTCCAAAAGGTCGATGCTTGTCAGGGGAAGCCTGCCGGATGTGAAAAGCGCCGGATCACTGATCACGGCAGCATATCCTTCTGCGTCCCTGCATTTTCTCGACAAAGATCCTGCCACCAATATTCCGGAAGATGGCTTTGCCGTAACCGGAGACTACGGTTTCGCAGGTGAGGGTTACCTGCCGCTGAAGAATTTTGAAAGGTACAGGGATTATGACCCGGTGCACACCATTCTCGCGAACCTTCTGGATCTGGGATCGGATGAATGCGTCAGCATCCGGATCCATCTGAAGGAAAGGCAAAAGCCGAACTGGCTGGATACCGTCCTGAAAAGGATCAAGGCGGAAAAACAGCGGGGGTTCGTTACAAACGCGGCAATGGAGAATACCGGAAATTCCATCGGCGCCTATACTCCTGTCGAGCAGTACCGCACTGTTGATCTGAAGAAAGCATCCGTTACGGTCCTGATGATGGCTGCCTGGGCTTTTGTGCTTTTCCTGTACCTTATGGGAATGACCGGTACTATGTTTATCTTTCTGGCTATTTCCCTGCTGCTGACCTTCATCCGTGCAAAAATGCCGGATCAGATGGACGATCCCTGGTACCAGACGGATCTGGATATGCTGAAGCTGAAAGCTTCAAACCAGCAGGAGTTCAATGCGGTTTCGGTCCGTGTGGTCTCAGCAGCCGGTACGCTGGAACGGGCAAAGGAACTGCAGAGACGGACCGGCACGGTCTTTTCCCAGTTTGCCCTTTCCGGAGGAAACTCAATTGTTTTGAAAGATGTACATACAGGAATATCCATAGAAACGTCATATAACGCTCCTGTCATGGAAATGTGCGACTGGGAGCTTGCCTCCCTCTGGCATATCCCCTGGAGCTCCGAATCCGTGTCGCCGGGCCTCATTCCTGTCCGCGGTGTTGAAATGCGCTGTCCGGACGCGGATGAAGTCAGGGGCTTCTACCGGATCGGCGATTACGACCGTCCGAACGGCGATACCGAGGGAGTATTCCTGAATTCGAAGATGATGAAGCACAACATGTTCCTGATCGGAAAACCCGGTACAGGAAAAACCACCCTGATGGAGCATATCGCGAAGGCGGCGATCGAAGATCCGGAACGGGACTCGGCTGTCATCGTCATTGATCCGCACGGGGATATGTACAGCCGCCTCGTCGGCTGCATACCTCCGGAACGTATCAATGACGTTGTGCTGCTTGATTTCGGAGATCCGGATTATGCGGTCCCGTACAATCCTCTGGACGTGCAGACCAGCGGCCTTTCTCCGGAAAAGGCGACCCAGATGATCGTGGACATCGGAAAATCTCTGTGGACGACATCCTGGGGGCCACGCATGCAGATCCCGCTGCAGCGTTCGGTGCTGGCGATCGCCGCGCATAACAAAAGCATTCCGTACGCCGACGGCGCGGACGGTCTTTCCATAATGGGCATTCTCCTGAACGGAAACGGCGACGCCAGGATGAATTACATCAAAGAAATCAGGGATGACAGGATCCGGGAGATGCTGCTGCGCTATTTCATCTACGATTTCAACGGATACAACGACTACCTGCGGGAACAGATCATCCTGCCTGTCCTCTCCAAGTCATACCGTTTCGAGGAAAGCCCGATGCTGGAATATTTCTCCGCGCCGCGTTCCGTGCTGGATCCGAAGGATATCATCAAAAAAAGGAAGGTCCTGCTTGTCAACACCCGGATGAGTGAGCTCGGGTCTGACCTGTCGGACTTCATCGGGTCGTTCATCATCAGTGTGATCCTGAAGGAGATTTCCCGCCAGGGGGAGAATGATCCTTCGTCTCGGATTCCTGTAGAGCTCCTGATCGATGAGTTCCAGACCTATTCCGGCGTTCCCTGGCAGGAGCTTCTTGCCCAGCTGCGGAAATGGGGCGGCCGCACCGTCCTCGGCACGCAGTCTTTTGCCAGCATGATGACAGAGGATTCACGCGACCTTCCGGGCATCATCATGTCCGGGGTCTATTCGATTTTCGCCTTCACCGTGAACGGCGAGGACGCTGATTATCTTTCCCGCAACGAGCTCTCCGAAAAATTCGGCGGCCCTTCACGCGATACACTGATCAGCCTGGACCCGTATACCTGCTACGCAAGGATCATGCGCCGGGACGGAAAACTCTCCCGACCGTTTTTCTTTCGGACGTCTGCTCCTGTCATTCCAGATCCCGATATCCAGCAGGATGTTCTGGATAAACGGGACGATTACGCGAGAAAGAAAAGCGAAGCGGTATCCGAAGCGCTCGGGTATCTTGACCGCGTCGTCAAATACGGATTCTACTCTTCAGGAAAAATATCTTCGGCAGGCTCTGATACCGGTTCATCATCCCCAAAGGGGAGTAAAGATGATGATATCGACACCGGCAAAATATATCCGGAGAATAAAGAGAACAAACCGGACAAAAAGAAGGAGAAACCGGAAGCGGATCCCATCCCGGAAGAAAAGATGGATCCTGAACGGATGGAAAGTCTGGATAAAAGATATGACGGACTTTTCAATCTGTGAGAATTACTCAATCCGTTTCCGGCGGTGAAATGATTACTGCTGCTTACCTTCGGGATCTGTTACGGTAAGCTTCTCAACCTTCTCAATATCGTCAGACTGATCGACAGTCAGATCCAGAGCTGAAAACATTTCTCCGGCAGGGATTGCCATCTCAAATCCGTCCGTATCATCCCAGAGCATTTTTCCCCGGTCGAGTTTCAGCCCCAGGACATGTCCGCCTTTTGTCCTGTCTGCCGATATGAAATGAAGGTGCCACCCCGCGGCAATCAGATCCTTCATATACGGCGGACAGTACAGGCAGACGAGTGTCCCTTCAATGTCTTCATAATCAAAAAAGGTCTGATCGGTCTCGAGAACTTTCGCAAGCGGCTGATAAGGTTCTTCCTGCGCCAATTCACTGCGGACATTCATTTCGGAAAACGTTCCGTCTATCCTTACCATGTAAAACCGGTTGATCCCCCGTTCTTCTGCGATCTCATCCAGGAAGGATATAAGTGCATCAAAATTATCCGCGCCATCAATATTCAGATAAACATCATTGTCGAGGAACGTCACATTTGAAAACGGAACGGTTTCATCGTCCGGCACTTCCTCCACACTGCCGTCTCCCGCAGCCCGAAATACCGTCCCATCTACGACGATCATTTCCCCATTCAATCCATCAAACGTGCCCAGTCCCGTATCCCCGTGCGTTTTCAGCTCACCTGCCGTCACGCTGCCATGATAATCGCCCAGCGTCAGTCCCTGCAGCAGCGAGACCTGATACATCACGTCGCGGTCCGGTTCGGAAAACTCTTCCGCCCAGCGGAAGGTTCCGGTTTTCCTAACCTGGTCTCCGTAAATCGTCTGCCAGTCATTTTTCATTGAGATCACGTTATATCCGTTCGCTTCCCACTTTTCACGAAGGGCCCCTGCCTTTTCCGGATTTCCGTAATCCCTTGTATCATCATCGGCGATGAGCATGAATGCCGCGCTTCTGAAAGGATTTGCGCTGAGTGTGTAATTATGCATGCTGACATCACCGCTGCTGTTGCCAAAGGAAAGCACCGGCTGCATGCCGATCTCCTTCACGATTTGAGTGACTTTGTTCATCTTCAGGTTTTTGACGAGAAGTTTATCGGTACGGATGATCAGATCATCCCGGCTGAAAACGTAATCCAATCCGTCGGCGCCATCCTGTCCAGTGGCTTCCAGCGCGACATCCATGCCGATGATGTGGTTGACGGGAATATCGACCATCCCTTCGAGCATAATGCGGCACATAAAGCGATCCGTCCCGCTGCACAGATAAACTTCAAACCCGTTATCGACCAGATAATCCACCACTTCGATCATGGGCTGATAAAATGCCTCGCTGTAGGTCATGCCGTCAAAGCCATCCGCGTCATTCAGCAGGAGGTTATTGACCCAGTCATAATATTCAGTCAGCGTCATTCCGCCGAAAATGCGGGCTTCCTGAGTCGCATGGCGCAGGGTGATATCTTCCGGGAAAGAATTTGTCGGTCCGTAATCGCGTAAGTCCCGTGCCATGGAGAGCATTTCTTCATCCGGCTCAAAATCGGGATCCTTCAGTACACGCCAGACAAAGGCATAGTAGCCGAAGTAAGTGGGAAAAAGTTCGCCATACAGCGTGCCGTCCATATCGAAGACGGCGACACGGTTTTCCGGAGGAATATAATCTCTGGAATTTTCATCCGTCACTGCTTCGACAAAATCGATCAAAGCATTCAGAGCAGCCGCATCTTCATTCCATGAAGAAAAATGAGTGTTATTCTCCCCCCGGACAGAAAGCGCTGACAGAAACAGCATAACGAATGCCGCAAGAGCAATCAGAAACATCCATAATTTTTTATATTCAGTCATAATCCTCCATCCTTTATATCTGTCCGGATTTCTGGAGCGGGACAACGCCGTAAGCTATCAGGACCTGTCTGTCCCTTATCCTTTGAGCTATTGCGCAATGAGCTGCCGGGCTCCGCTGGCACAACGTCCGTTTCTTCTGTGTAAGTCCAGTGCACCGGTCACTTTTTCGGCTGACAGTCTTATAACAGGGCCGCACAGGCGGCTATACCCAGCAGTGACAAAAACGAACGTTTTTTACGAGGAATTACTCGTAACTCTATTTTACTATAGGTATATTCCTGATCAACTCTCGTGTATTACCTGATCCACCATTCCAGCCCTTTGTCGGCCTGGCTGTAATAATATGATGCCAGCATCGCCGTTTCCGCATCATCAATCTGTATTGCCGTGAGGAGCAAGTCATTGGCAATCAGCAGATGGTACGCGGAATAATAGATCTCATCCGAATGTCCGGTCAGCTCCGCGGGAACTTCATTCTGCATGACCCATGAACACGCGTATCCGGACATATACCGGACTTCCGTTTCAATAACATTCCACTGGTCATCATCAAAGGACTTTTCCCCGCTGATATAGGGATCGATGATTTCCGAATAGGACGAGATCATTGAATAGCACGCATCCAGGACTGAAAGAAACTGCTGGGAATCATCGGAATAACCGTTATAGTATCTCAGATAGATCCCGTTTTCCATGGAAAACGTCCCGTCCCCGTTGTCAACGATAGAATTGTCAGCGCTGCAGATCCCGAATACCAGGAATAGCAGAACAGCCTGGATAAAGAATACATTTGCGATTCGCTTTGTCATATTTGAACCTCCGTGTGAAATCTTACTAAAATGCCCGCCGTATTTTGTATTGTTTTCCGGGAGGGAAAATGCTGAACTATCTGAAAAAAGATTATGGATTTACGCTGCTTCTCGCAGTCCTGCTTCTTTTATCGATCCTCTGTTCCTGTGAAAGAGAAGAACCGCTTTCCGTTGAAGACAGGATCAACGCGGTAGAACCCGCTGAAGACAGAGGGACATATCATGTTACGATCGGAGCCAGAACTTTCCTGTTCACGCCGGAAACGTATTTCGTGGAATCAGGCATCGGATTATTCTCGGGCAGACAGAACGCCGAAATTGACAGCGGCATTGTCGGGAAATACTGTCTTGCGGGATGGAGCAAGAATGACAAGACCCGTCTGCTGCTTCTGGATGTATCCTGGTGGCAGCAGCCTGTCTTCACGGCAGACTGAAGGATCCCATTTAAATATCTCTCATACTGGAGAAAAGCGGTTTCAAAAACAGCCGTGACGCCTAAAATATCCGGACAGGAAGGAGAATGTAAATGGAAATCAAAAGTCTTGAATACAAACTGAAATACGGCCCGGCCGAATTTCTGCTTGATGCGCTGCCGCCGGGCCTGCTGGTTTTTCTGAACGGTAAGGTTATTGAAGCCGGACTTCGCCGGATTCAGCTGACATACGAACCTGTCAGAAAATTCGGTATCTCCCTGGTGATTTCCGCCGGGATCGTCTTCGGAGCGGTGTTCCTTTATGAGATCATCGAAGCGGTCATCACAGGGAGAAACAGGAAAGTCCGGATGGATCATTTCAGGGACAGTTTCCTGATTTCATTCGGATGCCGATTCCATTATTTCCGAAAAAACGATGTAAAGGGCTTCAATTTTGATGAAAAACGCAGGAAGCTGACGGTCATCCTTACGCGATGTCTGGAAAAAAGACGAGGGATCTATTCATATATCCGGCTGTTCAGGGGAACTGATACGCAGCACGGGGAGAAGTCTGTTTCTGAATACATATCGCCTCTGTCGGCAGGAGGACCGGATCTGCTCAGATTCGGAGAACCTGACAACAGCCGGAGCTGTTTTTTCAATCCTTTCAGATGGACTGCGGTAACGCGGATCCAGATGATCGAAAAGGATGCCGACTTCGAATTTTCGATACCCTGCCATGATAAGACAGCTGCAGGGAAAATTATCTCCGAGATCATCGGATACGAAGAGTTCGGAAAGATACTTGAAGCTTTGTAGAATATTTGGAAAGGCTGCCATGGACTACAGAATTGAAAGGACGGCATCAAATGGAAAAGAAAAAAGGCTGCGGCTTTGTATCTGTCTGCTTCATCGTAAGCATCGGTATTGTCTTCGGGCTCACGACATGGATCATGCTTCAGGCCCGTTAGGATGGAAGGAGAGGAAATAATGATACTCGGAATCTGCTCCAACAAGGGCGGCGTGGGCAAAACCACCGTGTCCACGCTGCTTGCCGCTTATACGGCAAAACACACAGAGAAAAAGATCCTGCTGGTCGACGCGGATCACAACAGAGGTTCTTCTTCGGTATTCTTCTCAAACAAAGAACCGGCGGACAGCATCTTCGACGCCTTTCAATGTTATGCAGAGGATCCGTATGATTTCCTGTCTGTTTCTGGCGCCATGAAGAGAGCCGTTGTGAAAGCGGAAGGGTATGAAAATTTGTTTGTACTCCAGTCATCCCGGAAACTGGCCCAGATCACCGCTCTCGGTCTGGAAGCCGAAGCGCTGAAGGACATGATCGGGATCGCCCATTTTGACCGGTACTCCCTTGTCATCATCGACTCCGGAACTGTGCCGGTGATCGTGTCAATGTGTGTAACAGCCTGCGACCGGCTCCTGATCCCGATGATGATGTCCCAGCAGTGTATCGGTCCCACTCGGAACACCATCAACCTGGCCAGACGGAAACACACCCGTGTTCTGGGACTGCTTCCGATGGCAGCCGGCAGGTCCAGATGGGACAGGGCGATCCTGGAAAACTGGGAAGAGATCATCCGGGATACTTCGGATCTGGGATGGGATCTCGGGCTTATGGAAGGGATTTCGCAGAGCCGGTCCGTGGTCAAGGCAGATCCGGTCTCAGGAACGATTCCACCTATCGCCCTTCCGACGCTGGAGAAAATCTATGAGGCGCTGGGGCTGTAAAAAGGAGAAGAAAGCATGGCAAAAACGATTGACAAAACTGAAGTCGCAAGGAAAATGTTTGATGAAGGGGAACCGGATGACCTCATGATCGAGACTGAACGCAGCCCAAAGCGCGTCACGATCCGTGAGGAATCCAATGTATCCATCATCAAGCGGCGTTCTCCCGCCCAGTTCATTCCGCTCTCAAGCATTGTGAAGCGAAGCGATGCGCAAGTACGCCTAACGGACTTCGATCCTGAAAAATATCCGGAAGACAGGTCCCTGCTGGAGAGCATCAGGAACCGCGGGGTGGTCACGCCGGTGATGGTCAAGGAATACCTTGAAGACGATGACGACCTGCTTGCCGACGCCAGATATGAACTCATCTACGGCCACCGCAGGGTTTCGGCCTGCAAGGTCCTCGGATTCACGACCATACCTGCCTTCATCGTTGATCCCACCGTCAATTCCGTGGAAGTCACGATGACGGAGAACACCGGTGTGCGCACCCTGAACGCCTATGAGCGGGCAAGGGAATTCGCCAATTATCTTGCCTCGCACGATATTTCCATCAGGGCTTTCGCCGACAGGAACGGATATCATCATTCCTACGTATCGGAAATGGTCGCCGCCTACCGCAAGGCGCAGGAATGCCCGGACATTGAAGCGCTTTTCAAGGACGGCCTGCTGAGATATCAGTTTGTTCCGGCGCTTGCAGACATTTACAGGGAATCCGGGAAAAGGGACCGGGACCTTCTTATCGGTACACTGCCGGAACTCTCGACGAAGCAGACACGGGAACTGATCGAGTATTACAGGACCGCCGGCAGCGCGGCGGGCTACCTGAATGAATCCGGAAACAATCCTGTTTCAGTTCCTGCTTCCGATGATCCAGTGCGGGAGGATAAGAAAACCTTGCCTGCCCTGGATGAACTCTGGAATGCCCTTGAGTCGGATAAGGGATATACGGCGAAACAGGCAGGGACATACGGATGCACGGAAGCGGATGTGAGAAAAGCCGTAAAAATATGCCGGAGCGGGAACGCAGGCCCGGAAGATCTGCGCTGCATGCTGCTTATCAGGAAAAACGGGGGGAAGATTTCAGAGAAGACGCTGGATTCACTGCGCCGGGTCTTTGAAGACAGCAATACGCAGAAAGCCGTCTCCCTGTATATCGCCGCATACGAAAAGCTCGACAGGCAGAAGGCCGCCTGCAGGAAACGGTTCGGTTCAGCTGTACCCGCAGACAGCGAGGAAGCGGAGATCCTTGACAGGCTGCTGGGAATACGGCCCGAAGACCTCAAAAAGGACAATATGTAAAAATAACTAGAATAATCTCAAACAGTGTTTGGAAAAGGGAGCGGAATGGACAGGAATAATGAACTGGATGTGAGGGATCATCTCCGTGCGCTGGAGCATGAAGAACCCTGGATGGAAGACCTGACCGGGATGATCATTGAGTTTACCGGCTGCGATACAGCTATCGCCGCGGGCCGTGCCGTTGATCTCTGCGAAGACAGGCGGTTTGGACGGGCGGTCAGCGCAATGACACAGGGTTTTCTCAGGATCTGCCGGGAACTGGAGGATGGAAAGAGCATGTCGGAAAACCAGAAGGAAACGATGCGGCAGCTTATGAAGGGTATGCTGGACAGGCTGATGCCGCTGTTTCCTGAAAGTTTTTTGTAAAATTATCACATTACCTACCTTTCGGCGGGTCCCGTATCGTCCAGCGGGATCCGCCATTTTTTGTATTCTTGCTCAAAACCAGATATTGCTTTATGGAGGATCTATTTATGAGAAAGCTTTTGTTATCGGCTGTGATTATCCTTGCGTTCCTTGTCCCCGCTTCATGCCTTGGACGGGATTCGGAGTCATTGACACAGGCATCTGATCATGAAGACGGCTGCATTCAGATGTGCGTGTCGAAGTGTCTGGAGGATCTTCGGAAGGAAGCGGACACTGGAACCGGAAAATGCGTGAACAGCGCGGAATTCATTGAGGATATCACTGTTCCGGACGGGACGGTCATGAGTCCCGGCGAACACTTCCGGAAAGTCTGGCGTCTGAGAAACACAGGGACCTGCGTATGGGACCGGTCCTACAGGGTCGTGTCCTCCGGGGATTTCCATATGGGAGGTTCGCAGGTCGCCTACCTGGATAAAAGGACTGAACCGGGAGAAACAGCGGATATCTCGATGAACCTTACGGCACCCGTCATTTACGGCAGCTTTGAAAGCGAATACCTTCTGGAGGACGGCGATGGAAACCGGTTCGGCATCACAGGAACCGCGACGAAAAAGGAGATTCCCTTCTGGCTGAAGCTGACTGTGAACAATCCTTCCGGCTGCTCGATCGTCCGCGTTTCGCCTTACGCAGTCTGGAGATTCAGCGATTTTGACTCTGTTTTCCGGATCAAGAACAATTCGGATGAGGAATGGAAAGCCGATGAGATTGATGTGCGGATCATCAGCGGGGTGGATTACCTGAAATATCCGGACAAGGTCCTGATCGATCTTCCCGAATCCGTAAAGCCCGGGGAGGCCGGAACGATCATATTCGATATGCTAGCGCCTGATTTCCAGGGCGACAGTGAGATTACGATCCAGCTCTTGAAGGAAAATGAAGTGGTCTGCACCGCGACCAACAAGATCACATTCCTGTAGAGAAGAAATTTCGAAAATATCTGCGGCAAAGGCTGCATTTCATCTTCAGTTTTTTCGGGGGTGCCGTTGTGGTATCTCCGATTTATTTTTCATTTCCGCTTGTGTTCACGGATTATTTCAGGGAAAAATATATTTCGACAGAAAAATATGTTAAGAACTCATGGAAAGACAAACCTGTGTATTGCATTATCGTGCGGGTATAATTCAATTACCAGCAGACTTCCGGCCATGATGGAGCATTTACCGGCTGACTGAGGAGAAGATATTATGCATAAGAAAATAGTAATAATCATGCTTTTGATCATTTTGCTGACCTTAGCTGTACATTCTGCATTTGCTGAAGGCTGGGTTTACGGACAGTTTAATACCTGGTATGAAAGAAGCGACGGCAGCAGGCTGTCAAACGGAAAGTATACGATCGATGGAGAAGACTATATTTTTGATATCGACGGAAACCGGGTGTTTAACCAATGGACGATGCTCACGGACGGCGAACGCTATTACAGCCTCAGCGATGGAAAAGTGGCGAAAAACCAATGGATCAATGATACTTTTTATGTCGACGAGACCGGAGCGATGGTGAGAGACAAATGGTATAACGGAGATTATTTCGATATTGATGGGTTCCGTACAGATCCGCAGGGCTCCTCTGCTGATCCGCAGGCCTCTCAAGTTCAGCCGCTGCTTTCTGTTAATTCTGCATTTAATGAGATTGAGGCGGAAAACTATGATGCAGGTTCCGGAGTTATGGCCGCTGATGAAGGCGGCGGATGCCTTGGATATATCGAAAACGGTGATTACGCGGCTTATTACGGGCTGGATTTCGGTGACGGTGCTTATACATTTACCGCGAATGCGACATCCCTTCATGACGGAGGGAATATCGAGCTTCATCTTGACAGTTTGACCGGGCCGGTGATCGGCACCTGCAATATCACCGGAACAGAAAGCTGGGAGGCCTGGCGGGACTTCAGCTGCGATATCGAGCCGACATGGGGTGTGCATGATCTTTATCTCGTATTCCGTGGAGGGAATGGATATCTTTTCAATATCAATTTCTTTTATTTTACGAGCCCGTATTATAGGGTGACAAAGCCCGTGTTAAAGGTATTCCCTGCCGGAAGATTCAATGACTGCAGCGGAGTGTTCGGTGAGAACTATGGTGCGAATATCGGATACATTGAAAACGGAGACTGGGTCCTTTACAAAGAGATCGACTTCGGGGAAGGCCCCGGTACTGCTGCAGTCAGAGCATCAGCATTGCATGACGGGGGAACAATCGAATTCCGGCTGGACGGTATTGAAGGCAGCCTGATCGGATCCTGTCCCGTTACGAATACCGGAGGCTGGGGTTATTACCATGATTTCAGCTGCAGGATCAGCAATGTGTTTGCCAGCAATGATCGGATCCATGATCTTTACCTCGTTTTCCGCGGCGGAAGCGGGTACCTCTTTAATATCCAGCTGTTCTGGTTTGAGAAATAGACCGGCAGAAAGGCCGGACTGGGCACAACCTCGATTTCCTTTTGGATATAGGGAAATAATCCAATCCCGCAGGTGTTCTGCGGGATTTTTTCAAAATACTTTCTTCAGCAGTTTCAGGGAACTGAGCAGTGATTGTCCGCTGCCGAAAGGTCTCGCCTTCTTTATGGATTCCCTGAGTTCATCGGCGGTCGAAAAATCCGGAAGCAGCATTCCCGCCCTGCCGACATTCTTCTGCAGGTGTGCGTCCGATCCGCATATGCCCTGGATTTTCGCCATGGAACAGAATGCGGATGCACAGGCATTGAGTATGCGGAAATTTCTCCCGTTCTGGATCTCGACCGCGTCGATACTGTCAGCTATTTTCAGGATGTTTCCCGGAGGGCAGAAGAAATGGAACGGAGCGAAGGGATGCGGGATGAAAACAAACGCGTTCTGTTCATGCAGCGCGTTCAGCGTGTAAGCGGCGCTTTTTCCTTCGGGAATGGCTTCCTTCATGAAAAGGCCGATGATCTCACCGCGGGCGTCCCAGGTGATCTCCTCGCCGACGATAATGAAATCCGGATCATTCTCGGCAAGCCTGAGCGCTCCTTTGATCGTGTTATGGTCGGTTACGGCAATTTTTTCCAGTCCTTTTTCTCTGGCTGCCTTGTACATTTCTTCCGGAGAGGCGGTAACTCTCCTTGAGAAGGATGTATGCACATGAAAATCTGCTTTGATGTATTGAAGTGTTTCTTCCATGCGGGCAGGTTACAAATCCGGCCCTGCCCGGGTATGGATGGTCCTTTTATTATGGATAAAGGCTGAACGGCGGGTTTGTATAATTTCGCAGAAAGGAAACAGAAAACATGGAAATTACTATTGAAAAAGAAAATGGCGAACCAATGTCTGAAAAGGAAGCTGCGGATCTGCTTCGCTTTATTCGTCACCAGCTCAAGCCGCTGATTGAAGTTGAAGAAGAGGATTGCCCGTTTGAACCGGACAATTATTCTCATGATATGGAGATTTTTCTCGAGGAGGACGACTCATACGTTTATGCGGCAGCCCTTTGCCCGGGCATTTCAAAAGACCGGCTCGAGGTGGTGATTGACGGCTGGGATCTGATCATCCGTTCCAAACCGGCTGATCCGGATGCTGAAAACAATGATGATAGCCGCCGTTTCCCCTGGAAGTTCTTTGAAGACCTTTCCTATGAAGGGGAGACAGAGCTTCCCACTGAAGTCATTGCGGAGCAGGCGACTGCGGAACTGTCAAACGGCTTGCTGTACATCAAGCTCCCCAAAACAGAAGCGGTAAAGCCGAAGACTGTTGCTGTGAAGTAAATAACGGAAAATATTTCTCAGTCATAGTAAAAGCGGGCATCCATGTGATGTCCGTTTTTATTTTGCGCCTGTGAACGGGAAGAAGTCTGTTTCAGGATGACCGCCGTTTTGTATTATTTACCTGTACGGATGAACCGTGCCATGGAAACCGGGAATGATCCGGAATTTAGTATCAACTTAGAGGAGGTCCGAATGGACGACTATATTGGATCAAATGATGATTTGAGCAAACTGCTGATGAGCTTCGGCTCTATTTCGAAAGGCTTCGGCGGCCAGGGTCAGCGCATGGGAGAAACGGCTTCGTTCAATGTTTCATTCCGCGCGAATGCCGATCCTGCTGTCAAAGATTACTTTCTGAAAATCTACGGTGAAAATCCGGAAAAGATCAACTTCTTCCTTCCCTGCGATGACATTGACAAATGCATCACTGCCCCTTATACGGCTTTCAACGGAGCCCATAACCTGATCGCGAAATCCGACGGAGAAATCTTTACCTATATCGCGAATCTCAGCAATCCCCTGAATACCGCCGAGCCTTATCTCAGCGACGGCAAACGCTGCTCTGACGGGCAGGTGATCCCGCACCAGCAGGACCTGGGATTTCTCGGGAAACCGAACATGCAGATGAAGATGTCCGGCCAGATGTTCGTCTTCATCAAGGAACTGCTGGAGGCCGGCGTGTTCCAGACGATGGCGTTCAAGTTCCATACGACAACAGACCGCGATATGCTGAGGAAGCGTCTCTGCTTCATCCGCAATTACGCGGCGGGGATCAATGTTCCGCTGACAGCGATCCCGCTTTTCCTGACCAAATTCAAGAAAAGCACTAGCTTTATTGATCCCAGCGGAACGCCGCGCCGTTCGGAACATTTTTATCTCGATCTTGGCCTTGTCCACTTTATCGGAAAGGATGAACGGCATCCTTTCAATGCAGCAGCTCCTTCTTCTGCTCCCAAAGCTGATCCTGCCGGGCATTACGCGGAAGTCAAAGGGGAACCCGCGCCCGCTGAAATGGAAGCTTCCGAGGCTGATGTCCAGGAATGCGCCGCTGAGACTGAGAATGTGAATCCCGGGGAGTTTCCCGACTCCTCCGGGAACACAACGGCGGAAAACGGATGGAAAAATGAAGTCTTTTCCCTTGATGATGACCAGCAGCAGTTTGTAAGGGAGAATGTATCTTCCTACGGTTCCCGTTACGGAATCAGACCGGAGCTGCTGGAAGGCTATAAGGATAAAACCGGAACACCCGTTTCCGATCTTTCCCTGGAAGATATCCTCGGCCAGATCAAAGTCGCCGATGAATACCTGGTGAAGATCATGAACAGGGAACTTACCGTTGACAAACAGACGGAGACACGGGCGAAAAAGCGCCGTTGGGCTTTGATCACCGCGTCCCTGATCAAACAGAATAAGTACACATATTATTAGGCTGTATCGGCCTGTTTATGAGAAAGGATAAGATGAAGAATTGTAAATTGTTTTTGCTGACGGCAGCTTCGTTCATTTTCCTTGTTTTCTCCGCGGCAGTGAATGCCGCCGCGGAGAAATCCGCCTTTGATTATTCCGCGGAGAAAATGGACTGCACTATCGCTCCTCCTGTGATCGATACAGAGGAAGCGGACCGGAACCGTGACCTTCTCGGCGCGGTGTCAGAACTGGACTGGAGCATCGGCCCCGAGGATGCCGTGCTGACGATCATTGAATACGCGGACTTCCAGTGCCCGTACTGCGCGGACGCGAGTCTCAGCCTGATCGAATATCAGCGGGAGCACAGCGATGATGTCCGTCTGGTATACCGGCACTTCCCGCTCAGCTTCCATGAAAAGGCTGTTCCCGCTGCGCTGGCAGCAAATGCAGCCGGATACCAGGGAATGTTTTTCGAGGCGGAGGAGTTCCTGTTCGAAAACCAGGCGGAATGGTCTGTTCTTGAAAGCAATGACGCCTTTACGGACTGGCTGATTCTAGAGTTCAGTCAGTTTTCTGATCTTGATTTTGATCTCTGGTATCTGGCTTTTTCCGACAGCGATAATGAGACCGCGGTGCGGAACATGTATTCCCAGGTCATTAAGGCCGGAATTGTCAGCGGAACGCCGACTGTTTTCCTGAACTATATTGATTCATACTATATGTTTGACGCAGCTTCTCTGGATTCTTTCATTGAAAAAATCAGGATGAATGAAAACCGGTGCTCGGAATGTCCCGATGTTGTGATTGAAGAAGGCGGATCTTATACGGCTGTCCTGGAGACTAATGCCGGCGATATCCATATTGAACTGTTCGCGGATACTGCCCCAAATGCCGTAAACAGCTTCAAGTACCAGGCAGAATCCGGTTTGTTTGACGGAACCGAAATCCGAAGCAGCTATGACGGATTTGAAATATCATTCGGGGACGTGGCAGCTCCCGGTTATTCCTTTACTGCGGAATTTGATGATTCCCGCCTGTTTGACGGCCCCGGATATATCGGAATCAGTTTCTCCGAGGGGCAGACTTTCGGCCGGATCTTTTTCACGAATGATGTCCTTGCGGTTTATGAAATGCAGATCCGGCAGGATTGCCAGGAAAGAGATATCTCAGATGTGGCGATCGGGAAATATGTCCATGAGAAAATCATCCGGTTCTCAAAGGCAGACACTGTTTTCGGAAGAATCGCGGATGAAGATCTGGATAAGATTGAACAGCTGAACAAGGGAACGGTAATAAACAGGATCCGTTTTCAGTAATTTTTTCCTTTCTTTGACCCGGAGTGTTCATAAACTCTCCGGGTCTTTTTTCAGCATGCAGCACTATTCATCGATCTCATCCCGCATTACTTTGTATTGGATCTGAGGGAAAAGATAGCCGGAATATTTCAGTCCGGCATTCGACAGCGTTGCTTTTTCAAGATCCAGAATGAGCATCCTGTTCTTCTCATTGTAAACAGGAGTAACTTCCATCAGGTCGAGTCTTCTGCGAATACCCATTTCATTGCACAGCATTCTTCCGAATTCGTCTCCGGCAACATGGACGCCTTTCCAATCTTCGGTATAAATCCTTGGGGGAATATCAAATCCATTCTCGGTCAGCTCATCCATAAACTGAACAGCCAGATGATTGCGTTCGTGATTCCATAAGACAACGAAATATAACGGTCTGCCGGCCTGATCAAGAATTTCAACCGGGATGGTCAGAACACAGTCGGCATGATTCAGATAGATTTTGCCGGGATCATATTCTGTCACAGGTTTCTTTTCTATAGCCAGTTTTGGAACCGGTGCGGGATTGTAATAATCAGAAAACGGAATCCACCTTTCCGACAGGTTTCCATCCTTATCAACAGTCACAACCTTATAGTCAATAAGGTCAAGATAAAATTCATTCCCGTCTTCATCTGTGACCATCCCTGACGTGAAATAGACTTTTTCGTCAATACGATTCATGTAGTTCGATATACCGGCCTTCAGTTCATCCTCAAACATTTCAAGGCCGGCAATGAGTTCGACCGGATTCAGGCCTAGCACCTTGAAAAGCATGACCTGCGATGAAGGATCTGGATACCTCTTACCGTTTTCCCAGAGACTTATTGCCTGAGGTGAAACGCCGAGCAGTTTTGATAAATCCTCTAATGTGTAATCCCGATCTTTTCTCTTTTTCGCGATCAGACGGCCTGTTTTTGAATAATCCATAGTTGCACTCCTTATTACTTTTCTGAACATAACTATAAAGGAAAACTGTGGATTAATCAATCAACTATCTGTTGAGATTCTTTTTGCCATTCTTATGGTCTTGAATTATCCCGACCCATTTGATCAGTTTTTTACCATTATTCTGTGTTCAATAAAAGTCCGTTCAAAAAAGAAAAAATGAGAAATAATTCTTTACAAATAGACAGGTATGTCTATTTTGTGGACTACATCAGGTCGACTTTTAAGCGGCCAGCCTCAATAAGTTTTGGTTATCTGTTTGGTGAGCGTAAATGCTATGATCAGAATGAAGAATGGATAGGCACATTGACATCTGAAAAGCTTGATTCATTCCGGTATTATGTGGAAAAACCGTTTTACATTTAAAGAAATACAATTATTACTTTGATAAAATATATATGTATGTCCTTTGGAAAGGAGCAAAATTTTATGCCTGATAAAATACTAATCGTTGATGATGAAACAGAAATTGCTGATCTGATAGAAGTCTATCTGAAAAACGAGGAATATACAGTTTTTAAGTTTTATAGATCTTGCAATTTTAGATGTCATGCTGCCCGATATAAACGGATTTACACTATGCCAAAAAATCAGAGAACAGTATACTTATCCCGTCATTATGCTAACCGCAAAAGACGCAGAAACGGATAAGATTACCGGTCTTACTCTTGGAGCAGATGATTATATCACAAAACCATTTCGACCGCTTGAAATGGTTGCACGAGTAAAGTCGCAATTACGACGGTACAAAAAATACAATCTATCTCACACATCAAAAACAGAACACGTCTTGCATTGTTCAGACTTAGTAGTAAATACGAAAAAACATGAATGTTTGTTAAATGATAAACCTGTATCATTGACACCTACTGAATTTGCTATTTTGCAAATACTATTGGAAAATAAAGGTGATGTTATTAGTGGCGAAGAATTATTCCATAGGATATGGAAAGATGAGTATTACATTAAGTCAAACAATACAATCACAGTACATATTAGACGTTTACGGGAAAAATTAAATGATACTTTGGAAAATCCCAAATATATCAAGACAATTTGGGGAGTGGGGTACAAAATTGATGAAGAATAAGCAAGACGATTTTTCTATATTTCAACGAAAAATAGCAATACGATTTTTCAGTAGCGCGTTGCTATCGGTAGCGATTGTTATTGCGTTATACTTTTTCATTTGGAAAGAACGATTTGGCGATTGGATTGTATCTATTTTAGAGCTTGTGGGGAAAATGGAACATGAAGAAGCATTTTATATCTATCATTACAATTTCAGAGGATATAAAGAGATATTCTTTGTAGTAGCCATTGTTGCAATTTTTTTAATTTTGCTTTTCCTTCTATTCCGATGGCTGACAAAATACTTTCGAGAAATCAACTTAGGAATAGATAATCTCTTAGCCGAAGATGAAAAGAAAATCCATTTGTCGCCGGAAATGCTTCCCTTTGAATATAAGTTAAATACAGTTAAAGAAAAACTCAAAGAGCAAAAAGAAGCAACCGCCCTTGCCGAGCAACGCAAAGATGAATTGGTGATGTATCTTGCACATGATATTCGTACTCCGCTTACATCAGTAATCGGTTATTTAAGTTTATTAGAAGAAGAACCAAATAAGGCAGATCAAGAGCAAGCGAAAAATATTCATATTGCTTTGGATAAGGCATACCGATTAGATAAAATGGTAAATGAATTTTTTGAAATTACTCGCTACCATTCAAAGCAAATCAAATTGAAAAAGCAGTCCGTTGATTTATATTATATGCTAATACAATTACGAGATGAGTTTTTGCCTTCTTTCTCTTTACGCAATAACACTGTTTCGCTGGATTTTGATGAAAATACGACAATCTATGCAGACCCGGAGAAAATAGCGCGTGTATTCGGTAACATATTAAAAAATGCGGTTGAGTATAGTTATCCACATACAAAGATTACCGTTTCTGCAATACAGGCAGAAAATCATATAGTAATTACTTTTCAAAACAAAGGAAAAACAATCCCTGCTGAAAAATTATCTTCCATATTTGATAAGTTTTACCGTTTAGATGAAGCGCGCATTTCGGATACCGGCGGCACAGGACTTGGATTAGCGATTGCAAAAGAAATCATACTTTTACATGGTGGTACGATTGAAGCCCACAGCGAAAATGAAACTGTTACTTTTACCGTTAAATTACCTATATCTTAGGATTTTCTTAGGAATTAAGCAATCTGATAGTAAAGTTCAAAATGCCCTTTTACAGTACAATCGTTACTGTAAAGGGCATTTCTTATTTGCCGAAGAAAGGTGCTATGGTAGATTTATGAATGAGAGTAACACGCATTGTAGTGAGCGAAAAAGACGTAAGCGAAAAGGACAAGCATACAAAATAATTATCCCTGTTCTTTTTACAGCAATTCCTATTGCAATGCAGACACGGCTGAGAAGTAAGAATGAAGATTTAAACAGGAAGAAGTGCGGTATGGGTTCCGGTGAGAGAATCACAAACAAAAGAATACCCCTGATTTGCGGGTGTATTGTCTTTTTTGCCGCCTTTGCCGCCTTTGCCGCCTTTGCTGCATTTCTGATTTACGGGCTGGTTTCGGTGCCGGACATCTCTGTGTTGGGGAAGATCGCCTCGGGCGAGAAAGATGTCCCGGTCACGAACCTTCTGGGACAGGAGTTCTTTGTTTACCACAGTCCGCAGTATGGTGAGAATATTCCGGTACAGCTTTCGGATATTTCCGATGAGATGATCGCGATGACAATAGCCACGGAAGACAGCCGTTTCTTCACGAACCCGGGCTTTTCACCCGCGGCTATCCTGAGGGCGGTTCTGCAGAATCTGCATTTCCGTCAGACTTATTCCGGTGCTTCCACCATCACGCAGCAGCTGGTGAAAAACATCCTTATTCCGGAAGACAAACGCTTTGAGCGGAGCTTCGGCCGCAAGGCAATGGAGATCTATCTGGCAGCCGCGGTGACATCCTGTTACGACAAGGAGACCATCCTTACGCTTTACCTGAATGAGATCTATTATGGCCGGTATGCATGCGGTGTGGAAAAGGCTGCGGAGGTCTATTTCGGGAAACATGCTTCGGAACTTGATCTGTCCGAAGCTGCGTTTATCGCGGGTCTGCCGCAGGCTCCCAACTATTACGGGAACGATCCCGCAGCCGGGGCACGGCGTCAGCGGGAGGTGCTGCGCATTGCCGAACGGGAGACCCGGGACGGGCGCTGTATCACGCTGGGTTCCGGAAAAAATCCCCGGCAGTACTGTCCGGGCAGGGATGCAATCGAACTGGCGTTGGAAAAATGAGATCCGGCTATTAATTGCTCATGGCTGCCCGATTTTTCCGGAAAAGAGAAATTGCACTGAGCATGACCGCCGAGCCGGCAATGGTCACGACGACACCGATCCAAAGCAGGACGCGGATGCTGCTGTGATCCAGGACGATCCCGCCGGTCAGACTGCCGATCATAAATCCGGCTTCTCCGGCACCGACCTGCAGTTCCTGTGCCATCACCCGGTTATGCGGACGCACAGCCTGGTTGGTGAAATAGATGGAGGAGATCGCGTAGAGCGCATAGGCGCAGATCTGCATAGCGTTTGAAGCAACGAGCCAGCCTGCGTTCGGAGCCAGTGCCATGGTCAGCATCTTCACCGAGAAAAAGATCGCAGAAATGCTCAGCAGCTGCAGCGAGGATATTTTCTTGCTGATCTGCGAGTAAAACATCATCGGGATCAGTTCCAGGGCTGCTGCCATACCGATCACGGCGCCCGTAAAGTCGGAATCTTTCCCGAATTGTGCTGCGATGTTCCTTACGCAGTATGGGGAAATCGGGAACCCGGTGAAATGACTGTCTGGATCAGGGCTCTGATCTGATTCCGGTAAAAACAGCCGCAGGCTGATTTTTGGAAGCTTTGATGAGGCGAGGTCTCATCAGCAAAAAGATGTTTGAAAGGAAAAAAGTATCATGAAGAAGTTATTATTTGCTCTTCTCCTCAGCGTTCTCGTCATCGCCTGCGCGGCGACCACCGTTTTCGCTGACCCCGTGACAATCACTTACTCTTATTGGGGTACCCCCGATAAAGCGGCAAGTGTCCAGGCCGTCGCCGACAAGTTCAATGCAGAACATCCCGATATCAAAGTCGAGGTTATGGCGATCCCGAATGAGGAATATGTCACGAAACTGAACACCATGGCTGCTGCCGGTGAACTGCCGGACTGCGGTATCATGAGTGAATCCGGTGTTCTTGACTTCGCAGAAAAGGGTCTGCTTGCTGATATCTCCGGAATGTATGAAGGCAAGGAATCCATGCCTCTGGACAGCATTACATTCGAGAAAGACGGTGCTCCGGTTGCCGATTCCGGCGCGAACGAAATTCTCCTGCTATACTACAACAAGGATATGTTTGATGCTGCCGGACTGGAATATCCCTCTGCCTCCGAACCGATGGCCTGGGATGAATTCGTAGCTCTTGCAAAGAAGCTCACGATCGATGCTAACGGCAAGACTGCCGAAGAGGAAGGCGTTGATGCCAACAATATCGTCCAGTATGGCTATGTTGTCGACAACTGGACCTGGCAGCCGGAAGTGTGGGCTCTGTCCAATGGCGGCCGCTGGATCAGCGAAGATGGCAAGGAAGTTGTCATCAAAAGTCCAGAAACCATTGAATCCATCCAGAAAGTTGCTGACCTGACGCTGGTCGAGCATGTCATGCCCTATAACGAGGGGCTGGAAGACAACGGTATCCAGCGCTCCATTATCGACCCTGTATGGGATGGCTCTGAAACAGCTGAAAAGAACTGGTCGAGCATGTCATGCCCTATAACGAGTGGCTGGAAGACAACGGTATCCAGCGCTCCATTATCGACCCTGTATGGGATGGCTCTGAAACAGCTGAAGAAGCCATCAATAACGGATATGATTATCTGTGCACCATTCTTGCCGGCGAATAAAACGATTCATTACATCATAAGGAAGGTGCCCGGTCCTCGGGCACCTTTCCATACAATTGATTGTTACTGCAGACTCCATGATCTTTCATTGGCAGATCAAAGCAGGACATTGAATTTTTAAAACAGGACATTGAAATACTCGATGAATTCCCAGAAAGGATAAATATACCCGTTCGGGGTTATTTTTTTATTGACGAGGAAACATTTATACCCATTAGGGTATATTCTTATCGAACACTTCACAAAAAGGTTCCAAGTTAAATCAAACCAGTTTCAACGAATAAAAAAGAGTTTAAAATAATTGCATAATAGGAAGCATCAAGATAGGGTACTGCGCAGTCAGAGGTGATTACCCCAGTCATTCCCGCACAGAAGAAGGTTTTCAAAGACATTTCCTCTTTTTTGAGTAAAACATCATCAAAAATTTGTATAGTTTAGAAATACAAAAACCGCATATCAACTTCTATTCAGATGCTGATATGCGGTAAATGATGCAGAAGAGGTTCAACGGAAAATATGGTTTTTGTCTAACAGTTTGTCTAACAATTTTCCAAAATTTTTGAAAAGAAAATTGCAGAAAAAACCGATTTACGAGGAAAAATAAGGCTTTTCAAAGGTTTTCAGACAATTATTTTACTCGTACGCCGGCCCTTACAAGGATGGGGGCGCATTATATTTTGAAAATCACATTCAAACAAGAATTGAGTTGATATAATATAAGTATTAGTAAGAAACATTTAGCAAAAGTTCGCTGATAAGTACAAACCTATCAAAGAAAGTCTTATCAACAAGTAATTACTCGTAAAAAGTAACACTGAACCTTAAAAAATATGAATGGATTTTTTCTTCCACGATATTATCCACAAATTCAGGAAAAAATCATCCAGTCAAATAAAAAAATATTGCGGTTTTACGACTAAAGCAGCAGTAATCAGTACGAATTTGAACCTGTTAAATCCCGAGGGGGACCGCTCATAACCCGGAGGTCATTGGTTCGAATCCAATCCCCGCTACTTTTTATTTAAGCTTCCGAGTAAAATTCGCCTTTTTTCTGAAAATGGAGGACTCAGAGATGGCAAAAATCAAGAGTCGTGACCTGAGGGCTTCCCTCAAAAACAAAGAGGTTAGTATTGAAAACGCTTATAAACTCTTTTTACGGTCACGAAAATCCCGATGTTCACAATCTGCGATCAGAATATATACTGAGAAACAGAAGAACATATTTGATGGCTTCTCCCGTGTTGGCGTGGAAAATATGATTGCCATCAATCCGCCTTCTATTCGTGCAGTAATATTTTGAACGTTCTTCATCTTTTTGTTTTATGCTTTTACAGAAAACTTTATTAAGAGAAACAACGTGTTCATCATTGTTTTCCTGTTTCTTTACTTCAGAGCTTTCAGACTTTTTTTCAGATTTTTCAGACTGTAATTCAGAGTTCTCAGATTTTTTGATTTACGTTTCAGATAGTTTTGATGGTTAATTTCTGAACGCGTCTTAACAATTTTTTCTTTGGGAAAATCTTTACAAATACCGAGAAGTTTGTCAACAACTGCAAGCATATCTGTATTCAACAAGATAAGAAGCTGAAGCAGCAATAAAGAAATGAAATTTTATCATCCCCTTTTCAAGAAACGTAAAAATCATATCGGCATGTATTTTATTATCGCCGCAAGTATCATTTTTTTTCGCTTATGGTCAATATCTTTGTTCCAGACTGGTTGTTAGTTGTAGGCGCAGTGATGTATGTGACAGCATTAATTCTGTTTATAATCGCGGAAAAAGAATAATATATAATTTTCCAATCTTGATATAATATAGATTATAGCTGTTTAGTTCAGGAGGAATTATTATGAAATGTCCGCAATGTGGTGCTGAAATAAATCCAAATTCCAAGTTTTGTGAATCTTGTGGCTCTCAGATATCTTATCGAATGCAAAGAGAACAGGAAAATTTAAATAAGGTGGGATGTCCTAAATGTCATAGCTCCAATGTTCAATTTAAGAGGGAAACACATGGTGAAGTACGCGGAAAGAGTAGTAAACAAATAATTCATGTGACAGTAGGATTCTGTAAAGATTGTGGTTATACTTGGTTTCCAAATATTGAAAATGAAATGCCAAAGAAGAATAATACTATTTGGTGGATTCTAGGGTGGCTATTCTTTTTCCCAATTCCGGTTATGATATTGATATGGCGTAAGAAAAATACTTGGAGCCCCATAGTTAAAATCATAGTCACAATTGTTTTTTGGATATTGATTTTTATTATGGGCGCATCAGGTGGTAAAGATTCTAATTCAAAAGATGTATCTTCTACCCCATTAATTTCTTCCACAGCAAATATGACCAGTTATAAAACTGAAGCGCCTTCCCCATTAATTACTCCCACAGTAAATATGATCAGTTATAAAACTGAAGAACCTGTCTTATTAATTGGTCCCGCCGTAAATGAAGTGAAAGAGCCTATCCAGTATTCAGCAGATAGTAAGATTAATCAGTTCATATCAGAATATAATGCAGTATCCAAATATAAAATGTCTGATTTTTCTCAAGGAAATGTAAGACAAAAAATGTATGTTTATGCTAATGATTGTCAAATTGAACTGCTAAATCCATCAGATGCATCTGGTTATAGTTTCATTATCAAAATTTATGGCGGAAATAATGAGCAGAAAACAGAAAAAATGAATGAAGTCTTTCCTGATTTTATTCATACATTGGATAGTTCTATATCTGATGAGCGGATTTCACAAGCAATATCTGATCTCAAAAATAATCCCGCATCTAGAAGAGATTATTCGCTTGGTAGTGATCTAACTATAGATTATTATCCTCTTGTCTTTAGAGATGATGGTAGCTGGTTAGCAAGTTCAAGAATAGAAATATCTTCATTGATTTATGGAAAATAATTTTTTAAAGAAGTAATATTCTTTTTGCTACATATAAATAAACAGTAACAGCGGGCTATCCGCGAATAAAAAATTTATAGTCTTGAAATAGCAAAGGAAGATATGGTGCCCGCAGGTTATGCATGGAACCGGTGAACTGTGGTATTATATATATAATTTATCTGAAAGGAAACTCAACATCATGTAAGGAAAAGAATCACTGGAAAGGATCTTCGGCCAGCTGAGCGATGAACAGAAGGAGCAGTTCAGAAACTGCAAAGACATGGATGAGGTCATGAGGCTTGCCGATGAGGAGAACGTTGAACTGACCGATGATCAGCTCGAATTCCTCTCATCCGGAGGCTGTAGCGACGACTGCAGAGCCTGGCGCAAAAAATGCCCGGAAAATCATAGCAATCGCGGGTTGAAATAAGATACTGTGAGAGGTAACGGCGTTTTACCGCTGCCGTGTATTTCCTGACGCTGACATCTTAGATTCATATTGAGAATGATTATAAAGTAATCGTTTTTTGCTACATATACATAAACAGTAACAGCGGGCTATCCGCGTTATTAATCAAAAATCGTGCGTTAATACAATACAATTAAAGCAATTAAAGGACACGCGGCCGCCCGGTTTTTCCACGGCGGCCGTATCCGTTTTCCGCCCCGGTTGATCAGCACCAGGATGCCGGCGCCTTTATCACGGATTTTTTCAAAAAATATTTGATGGCCGCAAAATCGCATGGATGTGTTTCCAAGTAACGACCATACACAAAACCACAGCACGACCAACACTGCCGGTGGGGGTGTCCATACCATGTCACTCATGGGTTCCTTCACTGACAGCGCTCTTTCCCCTGATTCCCAAAGCCCCATTTTCTCCGGGGCTTTTTTCGTTTTTCCCGCCTCAGCGCACCACGAAGCCACAGCCACCGCACCATGCCCAGGCGCCTCGGAAGGCGATGGGGGGAGGGGGGGATTTAACATATAAAGGATTGAGTCCATAAAAAGCGACCACATGACAAGACAGTCACCATATTTAGATTATTGACTATCTGTGAGCACCATATTTAGTTTTTTACATTAAAATGAAGACTATTATCCGTAAAACGCTTCAACAAATATGAAATCATTATTCATAATAAGCATGCAGTCATAACAGCGAAAGCAAATCATAAGCTTCATGCGGTTCGGAATCCTCGTCCGCTGGCGCTCCCTGCGGTTCCTCACCTCAGGACAGTGCTCGTGCCTATTCCGGGCGTCATTCTCCAACCGGCAATAACGTGCCAATTTCCCGAAAGCACACCGAAAGAACCCTTCGCAGGCTCAGGGACCATTCAGTGTGCTTTCTGCCCCGCACCGATTCGAATAAAAGCGGACGGAATCTTATTGAGCCTCATCCTTCGGCATCAACCAGTTCCGTCTTGCTTTTATTTCGAATCCGTGCTGCGTGATGTTTGTGACGCATCGTGACGGATGTGTTACGTTATCCCAACAAATATGAATTTATAAGTCTGAACTTCTCGTAACGCTGTAAAGAGTTACTCCTTCCGGTCTGAAATCCATCTGGATTTCCCAAAACTCAACGCCTGCCTCTGCCGCATCCTTGAAGGTTTGTGACACCTCTTCATAGTGAGTTGATCGGAGCCGTTCCTTCCTCTCTGTTATGCGGTACTGATACACCTGCAGGAAAACTGCCTTCTCATGATCCTTAAGCGATCCGGCAAGCTCCTTTAGGTGCTTAACCATCCTGTCGGTTGATGAAAACGGCTTAGGTGGAAGCGTTTTGATGCACTGCCCGTATTTTACATTGATCGTTGTCAGAGGCGTCTTTACTTCCAAATAGGTATCTCCAA
The DNA here is from genome assembly GCA_902786265.1 of uncultured Chloroflexota bacterium. Classification (GTDB taxonomy): domain Bacteria; phylum Chloroflexota; class Anaerolineae; order Anaerolineales; family Anaerolineaceae; genus Flexilinea. The sequence continues at coordinate 64,476 of CADACE010000003.1, forward strand.
CTTTGAAATCCAGCTTGGAGATGCCCAGATTCACCTCACGCTGAACGTTGTCGAAATCCGAGACGATCGCGTCCAGTTCGTGCTCGTTGAAAAAAAACTCTACCAACCTGTTGGAAAGGATCTGATTGATCCCTATCCAGTTTTCATCATCGGAAAGAAGTACTGCCTCGATATCATATTTCAGCTTGCGCTTCGGATCGTCGTGAAAGGACAGGAGACACGGCAGGTTCTTGTTCTCCACATCACCGATGCGGTTTGTCGTCGGGATGTGCGCTGTCAGTTCCACTCCGTCTATATCCACCAAAGCGGTGAACTGACTTTTTCTTTTCAACAGCGTTCCCCTTATTAGAGGTTTCTCAAATAGAAACGTACTCATTTCTTCACCACAATGGTCAGCATGACCAGATTTTCCTCTCCGGTGTTGATGATAGCGTGTTCTGAACCTTTCGGACAGATGTGCATGACTCCTGGTCTCAATTCTTCCTCGATGCCATCACAAATCGCTCTGCCCGTTCCGCTGAAAATATAATTCATGTCATCTCCGGACTGCTGCTTATGGTTACCAATGCTCCCTCCCGGATGAATCGCTGTCTGAATAATACGATAGAAATCGTTGTTATACATACGGGCACTCATCTTGCCGGTGCCATTGTTCATCCCCGGCATTGTCATTAATTCAATTTTGTTGAAATCTATCTGCAAGATTACCACCTCCACAAATCCCGATTTTGCACAAGATTACCACCTCCACAAATCCCGATTTTGCATTGTTGTCCTTTATTATATCATCAGAACATATTCAATCTTTCCTTACCTCCAAACCTCCTAAGGTTTTCATCCGGAAAGGTCATGGCAGTTCTATGCTCGTGCACGGATGAAAACCACAGGAGGCTTACAAGCCAACCCCTCTAAATCTCCCCATGCATGGGGAGACTTAGGGTGAAAGGGTTGACGCCGACTCGCGGTAATAGGAAAGCCGACGATGTCGGCGTCAACCCTCTCCCCCTTGCCCCCTCTCCCGGGGGGGGGGGGGAGGGTATCGTCTACTCCCCCCGATCCCCCCTCCTGCGTTTTTTTGTCCTGTGCGCTTCGCTTACATTATCGCAGAAGACCGGGCCCGCTTCGCTCTGGCTCTTCCGCGTCCGCAGCGTTCATGCCGGTGGCCCGCCCCGATAGTCGGCCCGCCCTCCGCTTCGCTCCGGGTTATATGCGGGCCTCCTTCGGGGTTCGAACCTGTCAACCGACAAAAATGTCATGTTTTTTTTAACGCTTCGCTAAAAAACAAGACATTTTCATCAATTGACAGAACCGAAGTCTTCCGCGCTAATGGCTTCGCCACACAGGCAAAAAAAAATTGAAAGTTAAAAGAGGAACGAAGTTGATTGTAGTTCCTGAAGTTTATTTATTCATTCGATTGTAAGGAGGAAAAGATGAGCAATATTTTCAGTATTGGTTATCAGGGTTATCAGATGAATGATTTCGTAAATGCTTTGCATAAGTACGATAAATGAAGCCAATTATCATCTAGCCACTTTACACGAAAATGAAATAATTATCCATAATTGAAATGTTGTCATAACAGTTTTATTGTCTTCTGGAAATAAGCAGAGGAATGGTTTTATCGCAGTGCTTATGTCCCGCCCACCCGGAAAGCTTAACGAAATGAGCCTTCGCAAAGCTCAGGCTCCATTCTATTATGCTTTCTTCCCCAAAAGATTCTTATTCTTTTTGATGGGGCGGCAATCGGTATCTCGTTATCGAAGACTTCACAGGCAGCTATGCCATTTATAAATATTACGAATAGTCACCGCTTTAAATCCCGGGTTGGGACAACAGTGATAACCATTCAAAAGGAGCAGAAATGAAAAAGTAATAAAAGATTCCCTAATAAATCTCAATAACCCGAAGGGTCACAATCAGTCCAACAACGGACGGTGACTTAAAGGTAACGACCTCAACCAACATTACGAAGGTCGAGGTCATCAAGAAACGGTAATTTCTCAAGACACCTGCGAGCCCACCTCTCAGGCGTCACTCCTTAATTTTAACTCAATTTTTCATCTTTGGAGGAAATCATGAATAACGGTCTCAATTTATATCAAAGAAATAACCTGCATAAGCGGCAAATTAAAGACGAATTGAAAAAGAATCGGAAAATCTCTTTGCTATTCGGCTAACAGATCATTTTTCAGAAATCACGTAGCAGGTCTTCATAATGAGAATAGATAAGAATATCCAAATTGCAATGAAAAATTATTATACGCTTACCGTTTAGCAATTTGTATACATTTTTAACAAAATTCGGAACGAATTGTGCTTTTTCTGATAGAATTCAGAATTTAATTGGTTAATTATCGGTTGATCAACCAATCAAAGTGAATTTGGAGAAAAAACGTGAAAAAAATTTTAGCAATCATTTTTTTATTATTATTACTGAGCCTTTGTGCCTGCGGTTCGAAGACGCAGCCGACACCTACCGCTGCGCCCACTGAGGCGCCGACAGAAACTCCGGCTGAAGAAACCCCGACTGAAACTGCATCTGAGGAGAAAACCATGGATCCGAACAACCCCGGATCGGTATTGAATTATTACGCCTCACACGGAACGGAAATGTATGGCAGCTATGCCTTCATGCAGCTGGATACGGATGGAAAGAAGACCTGGACCGCTCCGCTGGCGGGAATACAGGAATTCAAGGTTCCGGAGACCTTCCTTAACGCGAAGGGCGGCGTTCGTGCCTCCGGCGGCAAGGAATTGTTTTACGGTACCGGGATCGTCAGTTTGGATGTCGCATATCTTCCCTTTACCGAGGCTGAATATGACGCTTTTGTGGATTGGATCGGTGAATTTGTCAAAGAACATGAAGATCCGACTGATGAAGATAAAATCGAGTACGCAAAGAAGGTCGATGAGTATAATTCCAACGTTTATCATCTGTTCTCCGTTTTCGGTATCGATAATAACGGAACGGTTGAAGATTTGAAGACTGCGCTGGAACAGAATTATCGGAAACAGGGAGCTCCGGAAGATCAGCTCAGGGAATACCTTGATAAGATCGAAATCTTCGAAGCCGGCGGTGCGGAGAATTATAAATTCTATCTGATGAGATACGAGAGAAAATCCGCTGATTTCAAGGAAACACAGGCTGACTACAGGGATGAATATGACGCGCTTTATGATGCTGTCGAAAGTTATGCGGCAAATTTCACTTTCATGCGCCCGCTGGCGCTGGCACAGCTGGTTGCCGAAGGAACCGGTCTGACGTTTGAGACAAAAGATCTGAACGATAATCCTGTTATCGGGTCGGAACTGTTCGCCAGCCATAAGGCGACGATGCTGAATATCTGGTCAACGACCTGCAGTGCCTGCATGAGTGAAATGCCGGATATCAAGAAAATGGCGGAGGAATTTGAAGCAAAAGGCGGCCAGGTCGTCGGTCTGGTTTATGATGCCATGGATGATGATCTGATCGCCGAAGCTAAAGAGATCGGTGAGGATCTCGGGCTCGATTTCGTTAATCTGCTCCCGACGCAGGAGATGCGGGATTTCTTCAAGGTCCAGGCTTTCCCGACGACTTATTTTTTCAACGAAAAAGGTGAAGTGGTCGGCGACCCGTTCATCGGTGTAGGTCCGGATATCTGTGCTGCCCGGCTGAATGAAATGTTAGAAAATAAATAACAAATGCAGCTATGATCATAACGCTGACAGTCTCACGATTTGTCAGAAGAAATAAATGGAGAAAACATAACATGAAAAAAATATTAGGAATCATTATTGTATTTTTGATGCTGAGCCTTTGTGCCTGCGGATCAAAACAGCAGCCGACACCGACTGCTGCTCCCACCGCTGTCCCGACCGAAGCCCCGACCGAAGTCCCGGCAGACGCTGAACCCAAAGCCGAAACCGAAGCGGAGTCCTTCGATCCAACCAGTTTCCAATCGGTGATGAGCTATTACAGCGCCCATGCTGATGAAATGTACGGAAGTTATGCCTTCAAGCAGCTGGATACACAGGGGAAGATGACCTGGACTGCTCCGCTGGCAGGGATCAAAGAATTCAAAGTTCCGGATGCTTTCCTGGACGCGAAGGGCGGTATCCGCGCCGGAGGCGGCGAGGAACTTTACCTCGGCACAGGTCTTGTCAATTTGGATGTCTTCTATCTGCCTTATGAGGAGTCCGAATTTGATGTCTTTCTGGAAAAAATCGCGGAATTTTCGAAAATTGAAAATCCGACCCCTGAAGATATACAAAATTACGTAGCATTGGTCCGGGATTATAATAACAATGCCTACCATCTTTTCGCCATTATGGGGCTCGGCAATAACGGGACACTGGATGACCTCAAAGCCCTTCTTAAAGAGCACTTTATGAGAAATGACCTTACGGAAGAAGATATTGACCAACTCTTCGAGACTTCCGAATTCATTGAAGCAGGAAGCGCAGAGGACTATAATTTCTATATGATCAAACGCGGATACGGTTCTGCTTTCTTTGAAGAATCCCAGGAATCATACAAGGAAGAATATGACGCTCTCTATGATGCCGCCGCAAGTTATACGTCAAATTTCACTTTCATGCGGCCTCTCGCGCTGGCAGAGATGGTTGTTGAAGGTACCGGACTTGAATTCGAGACCAAAGACCTGAAGGATAACCCCGTAAGCAGCAGGGATCTTTTCGGCAGTCACAAGGTGACCATGCTGAATATCTGGGAGACGACCTGCAGCTCCTGCATGAGTGAAATGCCGGATATCAAGCGGCTGGCCACCGAGTTTGAGAAAAACGGCGGTCAGATCGTCGGCCTGGTATATGATGCGATGGAGGACGACCTGATCCAGGAAGCCAAAGAGATCGCTGATGACCTTGAACTGAATTTCGTCAACCTGCTTCCGACACAGGAAATGAAGGATTTCTTCAAGGTTCAGGCCTTTCCGACTACATATTTCTTCAATGAGAAGGGTGAGGTGCTCGGCGAACCGCTCACCGGCGTAGCTACGAATGATTATGCCTCGCTCATGAATGAATATTTGGGAAAATAAAAATCTTTTCCGCAAAGCAGAAAATCATGACCGGAAATAAGACGTCAAAACTGCATTGCGAAAAAAATCCCTTTTGGGAATAAACTTGTCATATGAGGAAGATCCGGTCCGGCCGGATCTTCTTGTATCATATCTAAGTGGTCCTGTTACCTTTGATGACAGGATCCTCCTCCAATTTTTTTCGGATAAGGATCAAAAATGAAAAGGTTTAGTTTAGTCATTGTTCTGCTGCTGACAGCATTGCTGCTTTGTACGGCTGCCGTTTCAGCACAAGATAATAATCCGGTAGTCTTGTTCACCAGTAATATTTCGTCTGAAGGACTGAGTTCCATATTTCAGGTACTGCAATGGGAGCCGGCCGGAAAAACAGCAGTGGTGCTTTCGACCGGTGAATCGGAGAGATCCAACTATCTGTCTCCGGAACTGATCGGGGATCTGGTACAGGGGCTGGGTGCGGTAATCGTTGAAAGCAACACCGCGTACAGCGGTTCCCGCTCCGTGACTCCGGAACACTATCAGACCGCGGAAGACCGCGGCTATACGGAGATCGCTGAGTTTCAGGTCTTCGATGAATATGGTTCCACGGAGCTTCCTGTGAAAGACGGCGTCCGCCTTGAAAGCGTCCCGGTGGGTGCGCATTTCAGCGATTACGGATCCTATGTGGTCCTTACCCACTTCGCGGGAGATGCCAAAGCCGGTTACGCGGGAGCGATCCAAAACACAGCTTTCGGACTTGCTTCTGCCATGGGGAAAGTCCGGATCCAATCCGGCGGGCTCAGTGACACCCGACTGTCAGAAAGAGACCATGATGGATTTCTGGAAGCCATGGCCGAAGCCGTGTCGGCAATATCAGACGACCGCACCGATAATATCCTCTATATCACTGTGATGGACCGCCTCTCCATCGACAGTGACTCCGATCCGGACCCTTCTGAACCGGAGATGCAGAGAATCGGGATCCTGGCATCCGATGATCCGGTAGCGCTTGACCAGGCATGCCTTGACCTGATCAAAAAGGCCGATGGAAACGAGCGTTTCCTCGAACGTCTTCAGGAATTAAACGGGGAACATACCCTGGAACATGCCGCCGAAATAGGTCTTGGTTCGAGAGAATATACACTGCTGGATGTTACGGATGGGTTCGGAAATGTTTATATCCCGTTCGAAGCCACTGAAGAAAAACTGTCAGAGCTGATCACCCTTCCGGAAGAAGAAGAAAAAGCGATCGCAGCCATGGAGTCTTATGATGCAGATGACACATGGGCGTTCTATATATACCTGATCGGGTCTGACCTGGAATCCATGGGGATGGACAACCTGGCTGATATTACACAATATTTGACCGACGGCAGGGCAAAGGAAAACAAAACAAAGAAAGATGAACAGAAAACCGCTGATCTGTTGAGATTTATCGACGAACTCCGGACACAGGGGATGGAGCCTTCCGCAACGCTCTTTCAACCGACCGCGAACTATGATTATGGGGCGGGTTCGAGGATAAGAGATGATGATCCCGATAGAGAGGGGTATGCCGCGAAAAACTTCGAACAGATGCTGTTTCTGGATCTGCCGGAAAACATCAAAATCGTAATACAGACCGGCGGTGCCAAACGCTGGTATCATCCGTTTATCAACCCGAACCGGACCCAGCGCTTTCTCCTGGATGACAAGGGAATGCACGAGGTTTCCAGCGTTCCCGCCCTTGATATGGCAGATCCGGATAATCTTGCTGATTTTCTGAGATGGGGTATTGATACATATCCGGCTGATCACAGCATGGTGATCTTCTGGGACCATGGCGGATCCCATACAGGATACGGCGTAGATGAGATCTTCGAATCTATGCTTTCTATCCGTGACCTGCATAACGCGTTTGAAAAAGCAATCGGATCAAACCCGGAAAATCCTTATTTTGAGGCAATAGGGTTTGATGCCTGCCTGATGGCGAACATCGACGTCGCTCACGAGCTTTATGGATACGCAAAATATTTGTTTGCCAGTGAAGAAGTAGAACCGGGTACCGGCTGGAACTATGACCTCTGGCTGCAGGATCTGATCGATCGGCCGGAAATGAACATGGCACAGATAGGCAAAGCCATCACAGACAGCTATATGGAGCAATCCACCAAATCGTATGCCGAGTACGGATACATCCCCGCGGGTACTTTCGGTGTTTATGATCTGAACGCTGCTGAAGCGGTATACCGGGCATACGGCGAATTCGCAAAAGAAGCGCTCCAGGCTGTGATCAAAGACCCGGCATATCTCGCATCTCTGACTAATGCCGCAAACCGTTCCGTTTTTTACGCTTACGACGCCTTCGATGTCTATAATACGATCGACCTCGGGATGTTTATGGATAATGTTCCGGAGATCCTCTCGGATGCGGCCTCCAATGTCAAAGAACAGCTGAACAATGCGGTGCTGTATCATCGCGGTTCGGGTTATCTGTCCGAATCACAGGGACTTACTGTTTACTACCCGGTGCATATCGAAAGATTGTCATCGCTGACAATGCTGCTCGATTACATTTATCATATTTCTGAAGATCCGGCCGTCAACGCGCTTTATTATTACAAAGCGGCCGGCTGCCTGAACGAGGAAATGGAGTACTATACAGAAAGTGAAGGTTTCGGTAAACCGAAAAACCTTGATTTTTCCACACTCCGCGGCATTTCCGAAACGGAAGTAACTGCGGATAACAGCGGGAATTTCTCCTTTACACTTAGCGATGATCAAATGGCTCTCGTACAGGATGCCCGTTTTCTGATTGCTCATTATGATAAAGAAACCGGCGACGTGACTTACTACGGAAAAGACCGTCACATCACCATGTCTGACGAAAACACCTTTACCGCTGCTTTCGACGGCGAATGGCTCATGATGAATGACTGCCCGCTTCCTCTGGAAGTGATCGGATCCACTGAGGAATACATTACCTACACGGTCCCGATGGTCTATGACATGAATGTGAATGTGAACTTTATGCTGAGCTATCACTTCGATACACAGTCGGTGGATTTTCTCGGGATCCGGACGCCGCAAAATGAAGCTGATCTGATGGGACGTGATCTGATCCCGTTGAAACCAAACAGCATGTATAACACCGTTTATCAACAGAGCAACCTGGAGAAATATTCCGTGACAGAGGTCCAGGGACCGACGATCATGGTGGATAAGGACCTGAGTTTCAGCTATCGGCCGCTTCCGGACGGGACATACTTCGCTTACGTGATCGTAGAAGACCTCCGTTCGGATAAATATTACACACCGGTTTTCAAATATACGCTTCAGGACGGAAAGATAGCTGATGCCTCTGTTGCGGATTTCCTGTTCGCTTATAATAGCGGGAAATAGGAATAGGAGACAGGATCTTATCGATGACTTTCCGGCTCAATTCTTTCAGGATGCCGAAGCATGCTTCCGGGGAGAACGCTGATCCCGGCTTTTCAATATAAAGTCAGGACTTTCATATAATAGAACCCGCCTCTGTATTGACGGCGGGTTCTTTATTGCAGCAGAGGAAAGTCGTCCGGTTTACCAGATAGCTACACGGTCTTCAGGGGCGATGTACATTCCGTCGCCTTCCCTGATGCCGTAGAAGTCCAGGAATTTATCGAACTGGGCAAGGGTGGCATTGATGCGCATATAGTGCATCGGATGACTGTCGATCTGGATCTTATTTTCCAGATAAGCCAACGTGGACTGATCACGCCAATTCGCGGCGAACTGCCGGAAGAACATGTCATAGTCGAAGTCTTCCTTCTCCGCGGCGATGGCAAGCAGGCACTTCATGGATGCCATATCGGCACAGGCTTCAGTCTGGATCTCTTCTCCGTAGTATTCAGCCCCTTCAAAGGGAATAAAGCCGTCGTACCAGGCTGCGAGTTTATCCACACGTGAGCGGTAGGCTGCAGAATCCTCCTCGGTCCACCAGTTGGAAACAGCGCCGTCCTTATCGTACTGCGAACCCAGCGTATCAAAGGCGTGGGAAATCTCATGCCCGATGGTGAAACCGATGCCGCCGAGCATCTGTTCATAGGTCATCCCTTCATTGTAGAACTCGCCGTTCAGGATGCCGGCAAAGATATTGATGGAGTTGTTGTCCGGAGAATACTGAGCGCCCACCGAGGAAGCTGGATTCAGCTGCTGATTCCAGCCTTTTTTATCCACAGGTGTATCGATCCTCGCTGCCTTCAGTGAGATTCGGAAGTCTGTGATGGCAGAATAAGCTTCCAACAGAGTGCCGCCCTCTTCAGGTCCGGCGTAATCCAGCCCGGACCAGTCGGCAGTTTCGTCCGGATAGACCGCTTTCACGTCAATGGCGTCCAGCTTTTCGATCGCTGCTTTGCGTGTCTCTTCGCTCAGCCAGCTGACGGATTCCAGCATTTCGCGGTAGTAGGGAATGATCTCATTGACAATGGCAAGGACGTCCTGACGCATCTTTTCTGTGCAGTACTTTTGGATGTAGAGGTTGTCCAAAGGCACAGGCAGCAGATCTTCAAGGTCCGAAAGGACAGAAAGATCCTCACTGATCTTGATATCGATGTTCCCATAAATATCAGAGGTACCGTTTATCGTCTTCTCATCCAGCAGACGTGTCACATTGGACAGAGTGTTTACGATCAACCAGTCCCGGATAAGAGGTACGTTTTCTTCCGTAAAGACTTCCTGAATTCCCGCGATATAATCGGGCTGCACAACATTGTAGCGCTTCGCGCCGGCCATGCCGAGGGAGGCAAGCATATCCGTTATCGGAAAATCCCCTGCCAGCGCTGCCAGTTCCTCAGGAGTGAAATAATTGATCTTGCTTTCATAATAGCGGGGATCGGAACGGGGCAAAGGGTTGGGAATGTGAGCTGCAAGTTTCGTCTCATAGGCAATGGCATTGCCATAGACCGCCTCAGCTTCTTCAGCGCTGTAACCTACAGCCTGCAGCATATACATGGCGATCTGATGGGTTTCCTGATATAACTCATCACCGTACTCTGTCCGCTCAGTATATTCCGAAGCCGGTCCCAGCATCAGCATCTGATGATCGATCTCAGTGACATAGATATCCGGATCAGTCGGATCGGCATCCACATTGACGGTTATCGGCAGGAGGTGCAGCAGATTGTACTTTGAATACAGTAATTCGGTGAGCGAATTCAGGCTGTCGACAGCGTTCATGGCTTTTATATATGGCATCACCGGTTCTACTCCCTGAGCGTTGCGTGTGTCCCAGTCTGTCATCAGCCTATAGAACTTGTGAACCAGATCCGCGTCATGCCCTGTAAGCGAATCATCTTTCATCAGGGCGGCCTGCCGCTCCTTTACCAGCAGCATATTGTCAACGAGCGGAGTTATTGAAGAGGTTATTGCGGGGACCTCAGCCTGCAGGATCCATGGCTTGTTTACGTACAGGGCAAAATCGTCCTTTAATTCCGCAGGGGTGTCTTCCGTAACAAAACCCTGAACGTCCGAGCACAGCCAGCGCCCGTCCAGTATCTCCCCGCCATCAGCCGCAGCCGGGAGTAATATTACAAACAAAGCACATAACAGTGCGCACAACAAAAGGAATGTCAATTTCCGTTCCATATTTTTCTTCCTGATAAAAAATCTAAGCGTGATGTACAGCTCCGGTCCGAGTTCTTACACAGACTGGTTTCCCGCTGCTTTCATCGATCATCGATCCGGACAGTTTCCGGGAATCGAAACCAAATATTCTGAAATTTTATCATGATACGGTAATACGAAAGGAATATCGGGACGGCAAAGATCATTATCTTCGCTTAAGCACTTTAGATATTGTCTGTTCCGCAGTTTCTCAAAATATCATTGCAGAATCCGGTTTTTTTCGAAACCGGTAACCAGATGGTATAATTTAATGGGAATAATCATAAACGAAGGAAATGAAAACGATGAAGAGATCAATTTTGCTGACTGTGATTGTTATCCTGCTGCTATGTGCTTGCGGGTCAAATCAAAAGGCAGCCCCAACCGCTGAACCGACTGCTGAGACTACCGCAGTTCCCACCGAAGTTCCGGCTGCGGCTTCGACTGAGGAAGCGGATGCAAATGCCGGAGAGGAAAAACTGACCGCGCACGATGAAATATCCAACACGCTCACCGAACTGGAAAAAGCCGGAGAGCGAATGGATTCCAGCACGGCTTTTATTGTCCTGGATACAGCCGGAAAATCCGTATGGAAAGTACCGCTTGCCGGGCTGGAATTTCAGGTACCGGACTTTATCAAAGATGCCCACGGCGGCATCCGCGCTATGGGGGGCAGAGAGAAGATTTCCGGGACCGGAATCGTCTCAATGGATGTCATATACTATTCCATGACGGAATCCGAATATTATGATCTGGTGAAGAAGCTGGCAGATTATGCTGATGACACGGAAGATATCGACGAGTTTTTTGGCCTCAGCCACCGTTTTATGGAAACATCCCAGGCTATAAACCGGCACCGCCACCCGCTTTTCTCCATTATTGGTATCGGAAATAACCAGGGACCGGAAGAAATACTGGCAGCGGAAAAGAAAGATGGTATGCAAACCGGTCTGTGGACAGAAGAAGAGCTGGAGGCTGAACAGAAAAATAGAACCTTTTCGAAGATCGGTTCTTTTGAAGATTATAATTTCTTCTATGTGCAGAAACCCATGGATGAAGAGGATCTCGAACATACTGCGGCTGACGGGGATGTATACAAAACCGAGTATCAAGCGCTGTTTAATGCGAAAGATCAGATCGTCCCGAATTTCACTTTCTCGCGTCCGGTCGGGATCCAGGATCTGGTCTCTGAAGGGACCGGTCTGTCCTTTGAAACCCTCGACATACATGACAACCCGGTGAAAAGCGAAGATATTTTCCCTGGATATAAGGTGACGATGCTGAATATCTGGGCGACCACCTGCACCGCCTGTATCAGTGAGATGCCGGAACTCATGCGGCTGAATAAGGAATTCGAAGAAAAAGGCGGACAGATCGTCGGTCTTGTCTTTGATGCAGCTGAAGAGGATCTGATTAAGGAAGCCAAAGAGATCGTGGGGGAATTGAACATCGATTTTCTGACGCTGCTTCCGAATGATTATCTGCGGAAGACTTTTGACGCCATATCCTATCCGACGACGTATTTCGTGAACGAAAAAGGCGAGATCATGGGTGAACCGCTCATGGGGGCAAAAATCTCCGCCTATCAGGAACGTATGGCTGAATATCTGGGTGAATAAGACAAGGACCTTTCCCCCTGTCTGAATAAGGAGTACAAAAATGAATCGCAAAGAAATACCCGCATGGGTGACTTATGTCCTTCTTGCACTCGCGATCGCCATGTGCGCATTCGGCGTGATCCGCGGGGAATGGAAAGATGTGATGCGGAAGGCGATCGCCATCTGCATGGAGTGCATCGGCATTGGCTAAACAGGATCTGATCAAACACACCCGTGTCCGCAAAGCGGTGCAGGGTGCCTGGGGACTTCTGCATAATGCGCACTTATCAGGGTTCATCACCGGTACGATCTACCAGGGACCGCTGAAGAAATTCTGTGTCCCGGGTATGAACTGTTATTCCTGTCCCGGAGCGGTCGGCGCCTGTCCGATCGGCTCAATGCAGGCATTGTTTGACGGCAGGAAACGGAAATTCGCGTTTTATGTCGTTGGTTACCTGGCGGCGATCGGGCTCCTCGTCGGTCGTTTTATCTGCGGCTGGCTCTGCCTCTTCGGACTGATCCAGGAACTGCTGTATAAGATCCCGACTCCGAAAATCACTGTTCCGGAAAAAGCGGATAAGATCCTGCGTTATCTGAAATATGTTATGCTGTTTGTCTTTGTCTTTGGGCTTTCGTTCTTCTACCGGAATGAAGTAAAGGTCGGCATGCCCTGGTTCTGCAAATACATCTGTCCGGTCGGAACACTGGAAGGCGGGATCCCGCTGGTCCTGCTGAACAAAGGGATGCGGGCTGCTGCCGGCGCACTTTTCCGCTGGAAGTTTATCCTGATGGTCCTTTGTGTCGCGGCCTCGATCCTGATCTACCGTCCTTTCTGCAAATACATGTGCCCGCTGGGCGCTTTCTATGCGCTGTTTCAGAAGATCAGTGTCCTGCGCATGAGTTTTGATGAGGATTCCTGCGTGAAATGCGGTGCCTGTTCCCGGCAATGTAAGATGGGAGTCGACCCGATGAAGAATCCTAACAGCGCTGAGTGTATCCGCTGCGGGGAATGCGTAAAGATTTGTCCGAAAAATGCCCTTTCCTGGACGGCTGCCGGCAAGGGGAAAAAACCTGTCATCGTGAAAGTCGTCGAGAATTAGAGGATCCGGTATTCAGATGTCAGATATCAGGGATCGGCTTTGTGCTGATCCCTGTTTTTTTTCGGATCTTTGAAGTACCGGGTTTATCCGGTTCTTTATTATTGATAATGGATTCTGTGGATCTATAACCGCTTTGAACAACGGTTTTTCCGGAAAATTATATGGCTGTGCCATCGGAGGATCATATGCGGCCCGGAACCGAAGAGGTGCTTCAGATTGATTTCGGTTGGAAGCTGTCAGTTTAGTGAACAGCAGGAAATCTATTATTAACGTTATGATCATCTTTATGCGATCTGATATTCATACAGCTCAAAATCTGACCAGCCGGTATCTTCATAAAACATGGGCGTTATGGCAACACATTTGAAACCGAAGCCTTCATATAATTTTTCTGCCGGGAGATTTCCTTTCCAGACATCCAGACGGACTGCTTTCATTCCTGTCTTTTTTGCGTGATCCAATGCAAACCTGACCATATTTTTTCCCACTCCCTGACAGGTAAAATCCCTGTGAACGCCCAGCATATGGATGACCAGTATTTCTTCCGGATCAGCATTTACGTTCCAGACAATGTATTTATAGGCCTCGTTACATTTGTGATTCAGCACCATGGAAGCCATAATTCTTCCGTTATCTTCAGCATAATAAAGCCACCCCTGTTCGACTGCTTCTTTCAGGTCTTCAGGAGCCGGATAGATATCTTTTTTCCAGGCGGGGGAATATTCCAATCCTTCAAGGGCATCGATCAAAGAATGATAAAATGCCCTTATTATTTTGTACTCTTCGGGTCCTGCTTTTATTATTTCCATTTATATTACCTCTGTATCATTGTACTGAAAAAGTTGAATCACGGTTATTATCATAAAAATCCCATGTCCCAACAGATATTCTTTACGATTTACGTCTCCTCAATTCGTATTCTAACCGCTTTTATGAAGATTAATCCCGAATATGAAGACAAACTGCATGGAAAGAAAACACGGGGATTTTTCCGCGATAATCTCAGTAATTCTATAGTTATAATGATATAATATTTTTTATAACATTTCGTGACAATTTTATGTCAAAAGTAAAATTTTTTTACCTATTCTGCAGTTATTTCAGGTATATTTGTCGGAAGTCTTTTTATAATTGAAAACGAAAATTATTATTTCTATACGAAATATCTTTGAGGAGATAAAAGAATTATGATAATCTATTCCGTATTTGATCCCATATTCAAATCCTATGGAAAAGTTTTGGATGCTTATGATGTTTCAGAACTTCATGACGCTATGATGACCATCCCGCTTCCGGAATCCGGAACTGCTTATGAAGCAGGGATCAGCAGTCTGGAAGATTGCGACATTTTTGAGCAGCTCAAAAATCGGGCTTTTGGCGGGATGCCTGTACAGCTTGGGATGTGTTGGGGACATAACACAAAACTGAATTGTCTTGAGTATCATCGGGACAGCGAAGTAAATGTCGGAACACATGATTTTATTTTGCTCCTCGCGCTGGAAAGTCAAATCGAAAACGGGAAGCTTAATACAGAAAATGTCATAGCTTTCCGTGTTCCTGCGGGCGTGGTTGTTGAGGTTTATGCTACAACCCTCCATTATGCGCCATGTCATACGGATGAGAAGAACGGTTTTCGTGTTGCTGTTGTTCTGCCGCTGGGAACCAATACAGATAAACCAGAGATCCAGGCAGCGAATTTTGAAGACCGGCTTTTATGGGCACGCAACAAATGGCTTCTTGCGCATTCCGAATCCAATGAAGCAAAACAGGGCGCTTATGTCGGACTTACCGGAGAAAATATTGATATAGCCGGTTAAAAAAATTATCCATGCAAACTCCGGTGCAAAATTCCATGTAAGCACCGATATATTGCTGTTTTTTGAACAACCAAATGACAGGAAATTACAGAAACTCAGTTTGATGTAATTTTCTTTTTTTTACCTGATAATCATCCGGTTGGATAACCACATACACTATTTTAAGCCTGACCGACACAAAAACCGGTAATCTTCAGGTAAACACCGTAAAACAACAGAGGAAAATTATAAAATATCATAAAAACAAAATATAATTTAATTAGCGTCAAATATTCTGTCTGGAATTGAATCCGAAAAGGATGGATCGACAGGTTTTATGTTGGAAAGGAGAAATCAGATGAAAAGGATCATTTTTGCCGTTTTTTTCGTTTTATTGGTTACCTTGACAGCAAATGCAGATGATCTGACGGAAATAAAAAACTCGGGTGTGCTTTGTTTTGGCGTATCCCCTGATAATTTTCCGTTCGCCTTTTATGATAAAAATGATGACCTGACCGGCATTGATATCAGACTTATGGAGAAGATAGCTGAACTGCTGGATGTAAACCTGGATGTCTATGAAATATCTTCTGATGACCTCATTGATTCATTACAGATCGGACAAGTGGATGTTATCGGCGGTGCATTTTCCAGAACAAAAACAAGAAGAAATCAGCTTGATTTCACAAAAATATACTACAGCTCAGAAGGTGTTTTTGTTGCGAAAAACAAACTGAAAATGACAGAACCGCTGACAGCGGAATCTTTCGCAGGACTCAAAATTGGTGTTCAGAAAGATACCGGATTTGAAGAATGGCTGAATTCGGAATTATTGGAAGACAGAATTATCGAAAAGAAGAATATCTTCAGATACAGTTCTGTCAGTGATGCGATGAAAGCCCTGAACAAAGGCCGTATCGACCTGGTCATAATGGATATTAACATATTTTTGAGCAGTTATCAGGAGAATCCGGATTATCGGTATTGGCAATATGATGAGCCGAAAGACAGCTTTGCCTTTGGCGTTCGAAAGAATACAGAAACAGAATCGCAGCAGCAAACGCTGAAATCGTCTGAACTCAAATCTGAGCTTGATAAATATCTTTCCGAACTGCTCACCGATGGCACTGCACAGAAAATAGCGGATTCTTTCTTCAATGGAGAGTATGAAGAACAACAGCCATTGATACAGTGGCAGGCAAAGCCAAAGAATTCAGACAGAGACGGCATTCCAACCCCCACGTCGATTCCGACTATTGCTGCACGCCCACTGCCTATGGCAACTGTTTTGCCGACTGCTGTTGTTGCCACCCCGACTTCTGGAAAATGTACTCATAACATGACTTATGTTGCGGATGTTACAGTCCCGGACGGTCAGCAATTCAGTCCCGGAAGCTATTTCACAAAGACCTGGCGAATCAAAAACAGTGGAACATGTACATGGACGACAAATTACACATTTGACTTTGTCTCTGGTAATCAGATGAACGGTTGGAGACAACCTCTTCCGAAAACAGTCTATCCGGGAGATACAGTCGATATAAGCATCAACATGACAGCTCCGAATACACCCGGGAGTTATCAGGGAAACTGGCAGCTGAAAGATCCTTTTGGATACGGTATCGGAACTCCGATCTGGGTCAAAATTGTCGTACCGGGTTCGTCCGTTCCGACAGCAATACCAAACTCAGATTATTACTCTTCTCCGGTCCAGCAATCTGTAAAACCGGTACTGCTGTGGTATTACCCCAATTTTTATACACAGAAATCCGGGCAATGTGTGAATGTATATTGGGGTCTTGATCAATTTTCCACTATGGAGATTCGGGTAGATGGCGCTGAAGTTTATTATGGTTCTGATGAAAGCGGCTACATTCAGATATGTAACGAGGTTTATGCTATAGGGCAGCATAACATTGAGCTCTGCGCCTATGCAGTCGGCGGGACAACCTGTGAGACGCTGCTTTATACTACGAATTAAAAAATGTATTCACGTTTCAGATGCTGCAGTGAAAACGATCTCATTTTCATGATGGATCTGATTGTTCTTAAACCGGTCACCTGCACCGCAGAACGTCAGGCAGGTGATCAGTTTTTATCTGCAATGCAAGCTAAATTATCTGTAATACTTTTACACAGGGATTCAATATCCGGTGAAGACGATTTTCATGGCTCATCGGGGAATCCGGAATCGGAGAAAATTAATGGATCTGACCAGATTGACAGAACGTATTTGGATTTTTCCGTATGAAGAATGGCGGGACAGACCGACTTTGGGATATATCCGCGGAAATAACTGGAGTCTGGCAGTAGACGCCGGTCACAGTTCCGGCCATACAGAAGCTTTTTACAAAGCGTTGGAAAGACAAGGGCTTCCATTACCTTCCCTTACGGTACTGACACACTGGCACTGGGATCACACCTTCGGTATGCATGCCATACACGGATTGAGCCTTGCAAATGCCCGTACAGATGATCACATACGTTCCTGCCGGGAATGGATCACACGTGAAGGCCGGGAAGCTTTCCTCTCTCAGGATTTCAAGATCCGGAATGAATACGCAGATGAAAGACCGGTTATTGTGACCTCGTCCGATATGGTTTATACAGGCGAAATGCTTTTAGAGGCCGGAGACTGTCCCGTCAAAATATTTCAGGCGGAGTCTCCGCATACTGATGATTCTACGTTGATCTTTATACCCGGAGAGAAAGTCCTTTTCCTTGGTGATTCCGCTTATGGAGCTTTCCCTACATGGGAAAGTGATCCGGAATTGTGCCGTAAGCTGATCGATACCATTATGCCGCTTGACGCGGATATATGTATCCCAAGTCATCACGATCCGCTTACAAAATCCGAAGCAGTCAGAAATCTGCAAGAAGCTTTATAAGCGCAGATCCTGCAAAAGCATTGTTTAAACGGTGCGATTTTTCCAGGGCAAAATTGCATCTTGATTATTCAGTCTCATAGGTTATAATTGACTTATCACAACAAATGATTACGATGCTCGAAGTTCCGTATTAACACACAGACAGGAGTAAAAGATGTTGTCCAAGAAATCGAAATTATGGGTCACTGTTACAATGATTTTTTTGATCCTCATGGCTTTGATCTCCATCGGTCCTCTTTTCTGGGTCGTGATGTCTTCCTTCAAAACGACAAAGGAAACTATGAGAGATGCCTTTGCCCTGCCGAATTCCTGGAATTTTGACGGATACAGAGTAGCTCTGGATATTTCTCCTATTTTTAAATTTTATGGGAACAGTCTCGTTATCGCTTTGAGCAGTACACTCCTAAACCTGGTCGTTGTGTCGATGGCAGCCTATGCCTTGGCGCGGTTCAGATTTAAGGGCAATGAACAGCTTACACTGCTCTTCTCTTCTTCGCTTCTCATCCCTGTTTCAGCCCTGCTCATGCCGATTTACCGCATTTGGATGACACTTAAACTTTTTGATACCCGTCTGGGATTGATCCTTGTTTACGCGGCGCTCGGTCTTCCTGAATCACTGTTCCTCTTCAAAGCTTATTTTCAAAGCATTCCTAAAGAACTGGAAGAGGCAGCTTATCTGGATGGTGCGGGAGTGTTCAGAACATTTCTCACAATCATCTGCCCACTTGCTAAATCCGGACTGGCAACCGGCGCTATTCTGCAGTTTCTCAAATCATGGAATGAGTTCATTTTCGCGCTGGTTCTGACAAAAAGCACAGAAGTCCGTACCCTGCCGCTGGCTTTGAATTATTTCACTTCACAATTTACGTTCAACTACGCGGCGATGTTCGCGGGAATTACCATGGCTGTTTTGCCGAGTATTTTAATTTACGTGTTACTTCAGGAACAGGTGACGTCGAGTATGATCGCAGGTTCTCTGAAGGGTTAAAATATTTTCGAAAGGAAGAAAAATGAAGAAAGCTTTGTTGTTTGTTTTATGTTTTGTTATGGCACTTGGTGCCTTCGCTGCTGTTCAGGCTCAGGATGTCGTTGAGATCAACGTCCCCACGATGCGCATCGGCATCAACTCAAGTGCCGAATGGTTCGCTGAACGCAGCGCTGCCTTTAATGCCGAATACGGTGACCGCATTAAAGTGAACATTGAAGAAATCGCCGGTGACCAGAACCTCGTTGATAAGATCAAGGTCCTGTATTCAGCGAATTCCCTTCCCTCTGCCTTTGACCTTGGCGGCTACAACGTTATCGACATGATGAAGGACCAACTGGTAGACCTGACTCCTTACATTGACGAAGAGACTCGTGCCAATGCCTCCGATATCTGCTGGGAAGTCAACACCCGCGACGGTAAGATCCTTGGCATGCCCTTCACCCGTCAGGTTATCGGTTATTTCTATAATAAGGAACATTTCGCTGCCGCTGGTATCGAAAAACCGGCTGAAACCTGGGAAGAATTCTTTGAAGACTGCGAAAAACTGAAAGCCGCCGGTTTCACACCGCTTTCCATGGATACCGCGGATTCCGGCTGGGTCACCTCCCTGATGCTGGGCGCCATGATCGGCGGAACCGATGAGGGCGAGGTATGGATGAATACGGCCCTCCCGACCGACTACAACACGGAAGCCTTTATTGACGCCGCCACAAAGATCCAGTACATGTTCCAGAATTACACCACACCGGACGCCATCGGCGGCGCTTATGAACACGCTGCAGCCAACTTCTTCATCGAAGAGACTTCCATGATCGCCAACGGTCCGTGGATGGTTTCCGATTTCTATGACACCACCATGGTTGACGAAGATTTCGCCGACAAGATCGGTGTTGCCATGTATCCGGGAGCTGTTATGTACAACAGCGGTAAGATCGGTTGGCAGGTCGGCGCAAAAGATCCGAAAGAACTTGAAGCTGCTATCACCTATGTCAAATTCATGACTTCCGTTGAAAGCCAGCTGAAGATGCTGGAAATGACCGGTGATACCCCGGCTGCCGATGTTGCCTCCGACAATGTTTATCCGCTCGTGAACGAAACCACCGCTCTGACGGAAAACGCCAAACACAGCATCAATGACTTCCAGAGCCTCTGGTATGCCAATGTTGTGGATGAGATCAGCGTCCAGTATCCGCTCCTGGCCCAGGGTACTATCACCCCGGAAGAGTTTGCCCAGGCACTGACCGATACAGCTCAGAAAAACTAATCAATTAACTTTTTCGATCTGAGACAGCCTTAACCGGCTGTTTCAGATCTGCCTTTTATCTAATGAAATAAAAAGGAGCAAACGATGAAGATCAGCAAATGGAAAATCGCGGCCTTTCTAACCCCCTGTATTTTGCTTTTCAGCCTCGTATTTGTTATACCGATGCTGATCATCATTGTCACCTCATTCTTTGATTGGAAAGCGGGGGGAATTTTCAACTTTGTCGGACTGAATAATTATATCAACGCGTTTACAGCCGACAAACGCATGCATCAGGCGATCATTAATACACTAATATGGGTCGCACTGCAGGCAACGATCCACGTTTCGCTCGGAACACTTATTGCGTACCTGCTTTCAATGAAGGTGAAAGGCTGGAAAGTGTTCCGTACCATATACATGATCCCAAATGTAATTTCATCTTCAGTTCTTGCTGTGATCCTGGTGAATGTTTTCCGCGCGAAGGGCGGTCTGGTAAATGGCATCATTACCAAAATCACAGGTACAACTTTTACAAAGAACTGGTTCTTTGATTCCGATTCGGCATTCATAACCGTAACACTCACCTGGCTTATTTATACCGGTTTGATCGTTATTATCGCCCTTGCCGGTTTTATGTCCGTTCCGGAAGAAATTATTGATGCTGCCAGGATCGACGGAGCAAGCGACGCGAAGCTCCTTTTCCGCATCAAGCTGCCGCTTATCCGCACTGTATTGGGTACCTGTGTAATTCTGGCGGCGACCAGTAAACTGACTGAATTTGAACTGATCTACCTCACTACCGGCGGCGGTCCGGGGGACATGACGATCAATCTGCCTCTCTATCTCTACAAAACTTCCATGATCGACAATAATTACGGTTATGCCAGCATGATGAGTGTCGTTCTTGTTCTTTTTGGTGTTATTTGTGTATTCCTTATCCATAGAATTTTCCGTATGAATGAAGCGGATATATAACAGAAAGCTATCGCAAAAGGAGCGTTTATGAAAATCACGGTGATTGGCGGCGGCGGAGTCCGTTCCATGTTTCTGGCAAAAAGCCTTGCCCAGAGAGCTGAAGAATTGAACTTCACAGAGATCGTTTTTATGGATAATGATCCGGTAAAGCTCAATATTTACGGGAAAATGGCAAAACGTGTAGCGGAAATGATCGTCCCCGGAATCTGTTTCAAATTGACAATGGACGCAAAGGAAGCGATCCGGGATGCGGATTATATAATTACGACGATCCGTCCCGGGGAAGATGAAGCACGCTGCCGGGATGAACGTGCCGCACTTAACCGAGGAATTCTAGGCCAGGAAACCACCGGTGCCGCCGGTTTTTCCTTTGCCATGAGAACTGTCTCCTCGCTCGCGGAATATTGTGAATTAGCAAAAGAATACGCAAAACCGGGGTTTAAGATCTTCAACTTTACAAATCCCGCCGGTGTCGTTTCGCAAACACTGCGTGACATGGGTTACGATTTTACCTACGGGATCTGCGATTCCCCAAGCGGACTGCTTCATAATTTTGCCGATCTCTATAACGCAGATCCGTCTGTTGTTACCGGAGAATATTACGGCCTGAACCATCTGGGGTTCTTCAGCTCCATAAAACTCAACGGGCAGGAAATTATGCCTGATCTGATGAATGATCCGCGATTATACACGGATACTGATATGCGGGTGTTCAAGCCGGACCTGATCAACCACATGGGTTGTATTCTGAACGAATATCTCTATTATTTCTACTACCGCCAGGAAGCAGTGGATAACATTCTCAATGCCGGAATCACCCGCGGGGAAGTTATCCGCGACATCAACAAACAGATGACCGCGGAGCTTTCCGGTATGGATATCGACACAGACTTTGAAAGCTGTCTGAAGGTTTTTGAAAAATGGTACGGCCGCCGTGAAGCGGCTTATATGGCAAATGAGACCGGGGTCCGACGGCCTGAAAAGGAATGGAAATTCGATATCTACGCGAAAGATGACGGTGGTTATGCCGGTGTCGCTTTGAAATATATCACCACAAAGCTCTCCGGGCACGATTCGGAAATGATCCTCTGCGTACCGAATAACGGCGCGATTCCGGAATTGAAAGACAGTGATGTTGTCGAAATTACCTGCGATATCAAGAACGGGGAACTGATTCCGCATAGAATTGAAAACCGCTCCGAAATTGCCATGGAATTGATCAAACGCGTCAAAATATATGAACGACTGGCATCCAAAGCGATCCGCGAGAAAAGCATCTCTGCCGCGGTAGACTGCCTGATGGTCCATCCGCTTGTTAATTCTTACTCCCTTGCAAAGGAACTGGTAGAAACATATATCGAAAACAACAGGGAATATATCAGCGGATGGAAATAAAAAATTTCGTAATCGGTATCGGCAGGACGAATATTGATTTGATTTACAGCGGGCTGGAGCATCTGCCCGTCCTCGGAGAAGAAGTATTTTCCAAAGATTTCGGGATCCATCTCGGCGGCGGAGCCCCGGGCGAGTCTGTGATCATATCGAAACTGGGGATCCCGGCGAAAGTGATCACATGGCTGGGAAACGGTATTTTTGCCGGTCTTGCCCGATCGGAATTCAGGATCGGAAATCCGCACATTATTGATCTCTATCACGGTTCAGGCAATCCGATGGTCATGACCTCCGCAATGGTTTATGGAAATGACAGAACTTTCCTCTCCTATTGTGAGGAAATAAAGCTTACGGATTCAGATATATACAAGATCCGGGAAGAACATCATAATGCGAAAATCGTTTTGCTCAGCCCGCATTTTCCGGAAGTTTACGAGGGGCTTGATCTTTCCGGCACCATTCAGGTTTTCGATACCGGATGGGAAGATGATCTGAGCCTGGTGAACCCGAAATACCGGATGATGATCGAAAAAGCGGATTACTATCTGCCGAACCGCAGGGAAGCCCTGAAAGTAACCGGAGCATCTTCTATCGATGAAGCCGCGGATATTTTATCCGGGTTCTTTCCGCATGTTATTATCAAGCTTGACAGTGAAGGCTGTCTGGTCCGTGATAAGGACGGGACACGCATTATCCCTCCGCTGCAAAATATCACTGCGGTCGATTCAACAGGAGCGGGAGACGCTTTTTTGTCAGGTTTTGTGTATGGCTTATATCATGGATATGATATCGACACATGCATACAATACGGCAACATCACGGGCGGTACATGTGTACAGGATTATGGATGTCTGACAAAAACCCTGACAGAATCAGAGCTTCTTGAAATACAAAAACAGGTTTACAGTTAAACGTGTAACTTTTTTTCATGTTACTCAAAACCGACAGATTCAGATGAGGAGGGAACCTTGACAGTAAAACTTCTCCTTTCACAACCCGCAGGGGGAAAAACCACATTCTGCATAAATAAAATCCGGGATGTCAGAAAAATAAACCCGATGGCTCCGGTCAAAGTGATTGTTCCGGACAAAATGCAGATGGCCTACTGGAAACAATCACTTTCCCAAAACTCCCAAAATCCCGGTTCACAGGGAAACGGCTTTATCGGTACTGAAATCATTTCATTTTCCAGGTTTGCGATTGATATTCTGAATCGTTCATCCGAAAGTCCAACCCTGATTCCCGCCCATCTGAACAGCTTATGTATACGGGAATCTGTTAACAATGCTCATCGGAAAAAACCTTTTGATTATTTTGAACCGATTTGGGAAAAACCGGGTGTTTTTTCTGTTTTTG
Organism: uncultured Chloroflexota bacterium; assembly: GCA_902786265.1. Classification (GTDB taxonomy): domain Bacteria; phylum Chloroflexota; class Anaerolineae; order Anaerolineales; family Anaerolineaceae; genus Flexilinea. Next base: position 88,449 of record CADACE010000003.1, read on the forward strand.
AACAGTCCATACATACCCTTCTCCGCGGCCGGGTTAAACCGGAAATGCTTGAAAAATCTTCGCCTGATGACCCCAAAATTGCCGATACAGCCCGTGTTTACCGTGAATACCTTGCCCTTTTGAAATCAAACAACTGGATCAGTTCCGCAGGACTCCTCAGCGCCGCGGCAGACACTCTCGTAAAAAACAAAGAATCATATCCGCACTTTCCTCTTCTTTTTGTTGACGGGTTCAACGAACTGACAAAAGACTGCATCTATCTGCTTCGGTGTTTTTCGAACTGCTGTGATGAAATATGGATCACGCTGCCGGCACGGCAAGGCTCTAATGCCCCCACAGAGATATTTATACAGGGAAACGCTGATTTAATCTGCTCAGAACTGAATGCTGAAATTATAAATATTCCGGTCTATGATCAGAAATCCGATATACTCAAACTGGCGGACAATGTATTTTATCCTGTCCGAAAACCGGATAAAGATAATACACGAAAACTGACATTGGGCAGCAGCTCATTTCTAATGATCGAAGCATCTTCAAGGTCAACAGAAATAAGGGAAGCTCTTCGTAAACTGAAAAGCCGAATCCTTTCAGATAGACTTCGGCCTGCTGATTGTGCTGTCTTTGTCCCGGATATGCACGCGTATGCTCCTATAATTCGCCAATATGGGCGGGAAATGGGGATTCCTCTGCGATTTTCCCAACGGCAGAGTCTTTCAGAATCACCGGCGGCTTCAGCATTGAAACGTCTGTTGCATCTTTATCCTGATTTTGAGACGCTTCCGGTTCTCTCTGTCCTGCGTCTCCCCTTCTTCTCAGGAAATCCTGATCCTCATGACACCTCGGAAGGTAATTTCGATGCTGATCTTTTCGTCATTGATCAGATCGGCAGAAAAATGAACGTCATCAGCGGCACAGATGAATGGAAATCAGCTTTTTCAGATGCAATAAAGTCATCCGAAGAATCCCGGGAAAAGACCGGAAAAAAGATGGAAGAAAATGAAGATTTCTCTGATGAAGGGAAAGTCTATGAATATCCTGAGCCGGAAAAACTTCAGCGCATCCGGGATAGTTTTCTGAAATTTGCCGGTTTCCTTACCCCGCCTGAGGGGATCAGGTCCCGCGCAGATTGGATAAAATGGCTGGAAGAACTGCTTAAAACTATCGGATTCTATCAACAGATCGAGGATCAGAAAGGCAGATCTTTTGAATCGGATTTTAAAACATTGCTCAAACGTATCATTTTCTGTGAGGAGAAACTGAAACGTCAAGAAGTATCTTATGTTGAGTTCATCAGCGAACTTGAAACAGAACTGGATAACGCTGTACAAACAGAACAGGAATATGCCGGAACCCGAGTCTTTGTGGGAGATATCAGTGAGACAAGCGGTTGCCGCTGGAAGCTCATCATCCTCACGGGATTCGCCGAAGGGGTTTTTCCGCGCGCAGAGCACGAGGAACTGATCCTCACAGACTCTATACGTAATACTTTAGGACTTTTACCTGAAACGGACCAGCAGCTGCTTTTCCATCATGCGGTCACACGTTCGGATACCTGCTTGATTATTACCCGTCCGCAAAAGACAGACAAAGGTGAGGAATGGCCTCCTTCCATCTATTGGCAGATGATACGGGAAAATATAGAGGAAGGGCAAAATCTGCTTACTGTAACGGAAAATATGCCTGTTATTCCTGCTTCACCGGAGGAATTCGCGTTCCGGCTCGCCCGCAGCGGTCAGAACAAGGTACCTGGCAGCATCTCATCGCCCGAATCCGAAAAAACTCAGAAACTTCTGAATACCGCCCGGGAGGAGTATAAAATTCTGCAGGAACAGATCACTGGAAAATACAGCCCGGACAATGATCCTGAATTGAGGTCTGCCATCACCGATCCGGTAAAAGATGCGGTTCCGTACAGCTGCTCAGCGATCGAAACCTGGCTTACCTGTCCTTTCAAATACTTCCTGATGAAAAAACTGAAACTGGAACAACCGCGAGAGCCCGGAACAGGTCTTGATGCGGCTCAGATCGGTACGCTCAACCATGCTGTGATGGAGCTGACTTTTCCCCCGGGAACTGTCTTCAGCTCGAAAGACGAAGCACTTGCGAAAGCAGATAAAAATTTCGACTTTGTTTTTTCGGATGCGCCAAAGAATTATGGCTTTCGAGAGTCTGAATTATGGGAATTTGATAAAAAGAAGTACAAGCAGAAACTGCTGGATACCATTGACAGGATGTTTTCTTCGAAATCATCCGATATGCCGGTCAACAACCATTGGATGAGTGTCGGAACAGAATTGAAGTTCGGGTATCACGACAAAGACAGTGAAAGTACTGATCCGCTGGTTATAGAAACAGAAGCCGGACCGATTCAGATACGAGGGATTATCGACCGAGTTGACAGAAAAGACGACGGTCTGATGCGTGTTGTGGATTATAAGACAAGCTTCGCCGGTTTTAAACCCGAAGTCCTGAAGGAAGGTGCTCATATCCAGGCAGGAGTTTACGCAGCTGCAGTTGTTCATGCACTCCGCATGGGAACGAAATGCGAAGGAGTTTACTGGAGCATTAATGACAAAAGAACATCGGAATTTGTCCAGTATGATTCGGAGTCAGGGGAGGAAATTCCCAACATTGAATTTCTGAACAAATTCGCTGCCGGAATCAGAGAAGCCTCTTATCATGCGAAGCCGGCGGGAGCCGATTGTCCTGATTATTGTCCGGCTGCCGGATGGTGCAAGAAATTTGTCAGGAGGAAGATCTATGGGTAAACAATCAGAAGTGATCTTGGACAGGCTCTCTCCGGAACAGCGGGAAGCCGCGGAAACCATAAACCGTGACGTTCTTGTAAAAGCAGGTGCCGGCAGCGGAAAAACCAAAACCCTGGTAGCCCGGTATCTCAATCTTCTGGATGAACACAGAAGCTGGCATCCTTCCGACATCACCGCGGTGACTTTTACCCGGAAAGCTGCAAGAGAAATGCAAAGCAGGATCCGGGAACAGATGATGGAGCTTGTGCGTCTGTCCGGAGAGGATAGCAATGAGCAGCAATTCTGGCTGAAAGCCCTGAACAAGATGGACAGCGCGAACATCGGTACGATCCACAGCCTGTGTGGGCGTATTCTGCGTGCACATCCCGCTGAAGCCGGGCTTGATCCCGCTTTTTCCATCCGGGATGAAAACAAGTCTGCCATGTTGATCAGTCAGATCGTTGAAGAAACCATCTCTGAAATCTCAGCCGACCCTGAATATGAGACCCTCCTTGATTTTTACAGCGGGAAAAAACTTACCGGTATCCTGACAGACATGCTGAAGAACAGGAAAAAAACCGAAACGGCTGTTGGTATACAGTCAATTGATACAGACACATTTCTGAAAAATAAAGCCGAAGCTTTTCTGTGCGGTTCCGATTATGCGAACTGGGTTGATGAATACAGAACAATCCTGGAAGACCCGGATTTTCAGAAAAAGGACAAAAAATTCTGCAGCAGTCTTTCTGATCTTATCCGCTGTTTCGACGCAGCCTGTTCCGCATTGAAAACAGGTACCCATCCGGCTGATGCTGTCAATGTACTGTATTCAGCATTCAGCGGCTGGTCAAACAGGAGCAGGCCGGATAAATTGAATGTAAACATGGCCCGGATCCGTGACGACCTGAAGAGCGGTTTCCCTTTTCTGGTAAAGGATTCCCATCATGAGGAACGGGATATAAACTGGTATAAAAAATTCTGGAAGGACTGCGACAAAGTTGATGAAAGTCTGCGAAAGCTTTGGCCCGTAATGAGAGATAAATACACCCGGATCACTGATTCTTCACAGGAAATCGATTTTGATACCATGGAAAGCCTCAGTCTGCAGCTTCTTCGGACACATCCGGAAATCCGGGATATCTGGGCCGAGAAGATCAAAGCGCTGCTGGTGGATGAATTTCAGGACACAAATGACGAACAGGCGGAACTTTTTTCAATGCTGAATCGCTCCCATGACAGACTGTTTGCCGTCGGGGATAAAAAGCAGAGCATTTACGCTTTTCGCGGGACAAATGTAGCACTATTTGACAGACTCGAAAAGGAAGTGAAACTGGCTGGCGGGAAGCCTATTACGCTTGACACAACATACCGGACCAAACCCGAACTTCTCCTGCCCATGGGAGACCTGCTGAAACACGTCATGGCGGATACAAAGCTTAACGGAAAAGATTTTTATGCGCCTTATGAAGCCATGAAAGCATCGGATATATCACAGCAGGAAGGCAATGCGCTCACAGAACCTCCATGTATCGATATACTGCTCGGCGATATTCAGCCTAAGGAAGACGATCCGGAAAAGGAAATCGTCGGACGCATGCTTGCTCAGCGTCTCTTTGAGCTGATGAAAACCGGCATGATCCATACATGGAATGATACCGCTATCCTCTGCAGGAAAACCGACGATTTCAAACAGTTTGAAAAAGCTCTTGAAAAATTGAACATACCGTATGTGACAGTTTCCGGTAAGGGATACTATGACCGGCCAGAGATCCGTGATATTCTGAATATTCTCCGCACCGCAGAAAACCCGCACGATAATGCTGCCCTCACCGGTTTTCTGCTGAGCCCTTCCATCGGTTTTACAGCGGAAATGACGGTGCTGCTGTGCCGTTATGCCAACAAAGGCGGAGTGAAAAAATCATTCTATCAGGCGCTGACAAACGCGGAGTTCAGCTTTGATGCTGAGCAAAAGCAGGAAAAGCTGGAACATGCGCGTTCAATTCTGAAAGAATTGATCAGAATTTCCGGACAGGTCCCTCTGGATGAAAGTCTCGAAAAGGCTTACCGGCTGACCGGGATCCGTACCATGCTGGCTCTGGATACCGGAGACCGGGCGTGGCTGAACCTTGACAAGCTTCTGACTGCCGCGCGTGAGTCAAAGATGACCTCTGTCTCAGAATTTCTTGAATATCTTGAGAACTTACAGGAAACGGGAGCGCGTGAAGGTGAAGCACCGTCGGATAACAACGGCGCAGTCCGGATCATGACGATCCATCAGGCGAAAGGACTGGAATTTCCTGTTACCGTTGTGTATGACAACGATTTTGGAATGCCGGTCCAGGCAAATTATTACCGTGAGCGGAACGGAGCATTTGCATTCTGCAGCAGTCCGGCCCATCCACGTTATGAAGAAGCAAAAAAGGACGCTGAAGAGAGAGAAAAGGCTGAATGGCTTCGCTTTTTTTATGTAGCAGCGACCCGCGCGAAATACAGGCTGATCCTGTGCGGAAACAAACCGAAATTGGACGGAAAGAAAGATACATGGCTCAAACGGATACTTACGGAAATTCCGAACGAAATGTTGGAGCCGGACGTAAATACCGGCCCTGAATGGGAGATTCAGGGAGATACTGTCCGTATCCGCTGCTGTCAGAAACTTCCGGAAGCCCTTTCCGCAGTACTGTCTTCTTCAACATCTGAATTTTCTGCTGCTTATGATGAAAATCTTTTGAGGCCAATCACAGTGAATGAAAAATCAGAACCCAGGGATTCCGATCATACCGCAGCCCTGACAGTCGGGAAGCTTGTCCATAAAGGATTGGAACTCTGGCGTTTTCCGGACGAAAACAGAACCGATCCTGTCCTTGAAGAAGCCTTCCGGAAAATATTGATGCAGACTGATAATCTGAATACCGCGGAACAGCAGACTGTACGGGAAAAAGCTGTTATGCTTCTTTCACGTTTCAGAAAAAGCGAAGCCTGGACGACTATAAATGCCGCGGAAGAACGCTGGCATGAGCTTCCGTTCTCATTTTCCGGACGGAACTTTGTCGTGAACGGTGTAATTGATCTTCTGCTGAAAGACCACACGGGATATAAGGTCATCGATTTCAAAACGGATGAGTTGAAAAGCCTGTCAGAACTGGACAACCAGATCAAGAAACACAGCAGCCAGCTCGGAAAATACCGCCGCGCGGTAAAAACGACATTGGGTGTAGAACCCGAATGCAGTATCTGTTTCCTCGATTATTGCGGAAATGTAATACTTCAGCCTGTCGGAAAGGATGCTGCATTTCCTGACACTGAAACAACAGAACCGGATGATTGGATACAGGATGATGATCCGTATCCGGATGATTTCACTTTTGAGGAAAATACACAGACTCTCCCGCCATTACCGCCGAACCTGTGATCATTTCACTTCCCGGAAGGAAATACTGTTTTCTGTCCAATGCTCCTTATTGATCTGATCTCAGGCTGATTCCGGCTCACAAAATTCCGGTATAAAGATGGTCGTATAATCTATGATAGAATAGAACTAGTCAGAATCGGGATATTTCTTTAAAACGGGGATATTCCATAAAACAGCTGAATATAATAATTCCTTTCCTGAGTGATTTTTACACCCATCCCGGTTTTGTTCGGATGCTGCAGAATTATCGGTACACTCACAGGAGGCAAAATATGAACAAACCATCCGAAAAAAAGAACACCATATCGGGCAGCTTCCTGCGCGGGCTGCTGATCATTGTTCTTGTCGGCTTTGCTGCCTCCATCGGGCTATCCTGGATCCTGCAGACACGTCTTTCGACCCAAAACGCGGAGGAACTGCTGCGCATCAACATCGGGGATGTGGAACAGGACATTCTGGACGCCTCGGACGCCAATCTGCTTGCACTCGCCTGGCAGATCGCGGGAGAACTGCCGGATGGTCTGGAAACAAGCCGTCCAAAGCTTTTGGAGCTCATGGAACAGCATAATGTTTCAGAGATCGATCTGGTCAATAATGACGGCATCATCGTCGGCTGCACCAACGCGGGATTTGTCGGCTTCGACATGAAAACAGGAGCCCAGTCGGCAGAGTTCATGGTACTGACTGACGGCACTACTCGTGAATTTGTCCAGAGTTACCAGCCGATTTCCTATAATCCTTCGATCTCACGAAAATATGCGGGTGTCGTCATTCCCGGAGGTTTTGTCCAGGTCGCATATGACGCCAAACGTTTCCAGAAGGACGTAGATCAGTCAGTAATCGGGTTGACCCACAACTGGCACGTTGGCAAGGGCGGCTTTATCATGATCGCGGATATCAACTGGAACCTGGTCAGCGACCCATACCGGAACGAAGGGAAGAACCTTGATGTTTCCGGCTTGTGGATCGACCGCCGAACCATGCCGGAAGATGAGATCTTCCATGCGACGGTCTATGGCATTCCCTGCAGCTGTCTGTACCTCACTACAGAAGGCTACTATGTGGTGGCAGTCATTCCGGAAAACGAGATCGTCATGCAGCGGGACACTTCTGTGCTCCTTTCCTCTTCGCTCATGATCCTTGTCTTTATCGCGCTCTTTGTGATGATCTTCCTGCTGGTGAAAAAGCTGGTCGTAAACAACATCAACAAGGTAAACAATTCTCTCTCCAAAATAAGCGAAGGCAATCTGAATGAGGTCGTGAATGTGCGCTCCAACACGGAGTTCTCTTCGCTGTCCGATGATATTAACGCCACAGTCAGCACGCTCAAGCAGTATATCGCAGCTGCCGCAGCCCGTATTGACCAGGAGCTGGCCTTCGCGAAGAACATTCAGCAGTCCGCCCTGCCCTCCGTTTTTCCGCCCTACCCGGACCGTAAAGACTTCAGCCTGTATGCCGCGATGGATACGGCCAAAGAGGTAGGCGGTGACTTTTATGATTTTTACCTGCTGGATGAAAACGATCTTGCTTTCCTGATCGCTGATGTTTCCGGCAAGGGGATTCCCGGTGCCATGTTCATGATGACTGGGAAAACAGTCATCAGGGATTATGCCGAACGCGGCGATGACCCGGCGGATGTCTTCATCAACGCCAACAACAAGCTCTGTGACGGCAATGACGCGGAAATGTTCATCACCGCCTGGATGGGCTTCCTGAACACGGAAACAGGTGCTGTCCGTTTCGTTAACGCCGGGCACAACGCGCCGGTTCTGATCCGGAACGGTCAGGCCTCCTTCATAACCCAGAAAGCCAACCTGACGCTGGCAGCCATGGAAGGGATCCGCTATCGGGAACAATCCCTGCAGCTGGAGCCGGGGGACATGCTCTACCTTTATACAGACGGTGTGACCGAGGCTGTGGATGTAAACGAAGAGCTTTATGGGAACGACCGCCTGCTGAGCGTGCTTTCCGCGGACTTCGGGACCGGAGATGAAGCCTGCGAAAAGGTCTGCCGGGAAGTGAAACGGGATCTCGATGCCTTCGTCGGTGAAGCTGAGCAGTTCGATGATATCACCATGCTGTGCCTTTATTTCAAAGGGACCGGGAATCAGGGATCATGTACCGGGGATTAGATATCATCAGGTGTTTGAAGCATTTTCCCGGGCACGGGGATACGTCGGTTGACTGCCATACCGGGTAGCTGCAGATCGACAAATCACCGGACGAGCTGATGAAGATGGAACTGGTTCCACATAAGTCAGTTCTTCCGTATGCGGATATGGTCATGGCAGATATTTTTTGGGAGTATAATTTTTAATATATGGTTTCCAGAGTAAAGGGTTTCCTGATCTGACGAAAGCCCGTACGCTAAGGACAAAGTGAGGCCAAAATGGATAATAACTGGTTTGATCAATTGACAGACTCGCAGAAGGCAAAGCTGCTGGCGATGGACGGTAAGATCTCTTTTGATGAATTAACGTCTTTCTGTGAAGAAGAAAAGCTTCCCCTGCCGGATGATTTTCTCGATGATATAAGCGGAGGCGCAAATTTTGATTTTTGGATAAGAGAGTAAAATTCAGCTGTTTTCGTTCGCGGGATAAACTGTTTTATTATTACAGCTCATACGTTGTCTTTGCTCAGAATACTGCTGATATGAGACATGTTCACCTCTGAAACGAGTGTACCGGCTCCGGTACACTCGTTTCAGTTTTCTCTTGTAACGAATGCCCCGCGGACATATGTCCGGTTATTCTTACTCATAGTGAAGCGCTGAAAACTTTTCCCTCTCCCGGGATATTTTCAGCGATCTTTCTTCCGTCTTTATATGACGCCAGTACCACAGAATTTTCTGTTAACGCTTCATAGTAATTTTCCGCGTCCAGCACAATAAAGCCGGCGGGTTTGTTTACTTCGATCCCATACCGCTCTGTCACGGAAAGGGTCCTTGCGGCATTATGGGTGATGAGTTTATAAGAATTCATGATATCCTCATACCCCATCATCTGGCACACATGCAGCCCGAGGAACACGGCATCCCGCATTCCCCCGTTGCCCATCGGGTACCATGGATCGAAAATATCATCATTACCAAATGATACATTGAGACCTTCCGCCAGCAGCTCTTTCACGCGGGTAACACCTCTGCGTTTGGGATAGGTGTCAATACGTCCCTGCAGATGGGTGTTCACCAGCGGATTTGAGACAAAATTGATGCGGCTCATCTTCAGCAGCCGCATCAGGCGCAGCACATAGGCATTATTGTAGGAATGCATCGCGGTAGTATGGCTCGCGGTGACTTTATCATACAGTCCCAGTTCCAGCGCGCGGGCAGCTACGGTTTCCAAACCTCTCGAGGCTTCGTCATCGATCTCATCACAGTGAACATCCACCAGTTTGCCGCGGTCCGCTGCCAGCTTCAGCGCAAAATTGAGCGACTCGACGCTGTATTCCCTCGTGAATTCAAAATGAGGGATCGCGCCGACCGCGTCCGCCCCCATATCCACAGCCTCTGTCAGCAGTTCCTTCCCGTTGGGATAAGAAAGGATCCCTTCCTGAGGAAACGCGACGATCTGGATCTCCATGATGTCCTTTAATTCATCCCGGAGCCTGATCATGGTCTTCATCGCCATCAGCGACGGATCAGTCACGTCGATATGTGTGCGGATGAACTGCACTCCGTTGGAAGCATACATGCGGACGATCTTGCGTACACGTTCCGTGATATCAGCTTCATTCAGTTTTTCTTTGCGCTTGCTCCAGCATTCGATCCCTTCGAACAGCGTCCCGGACATGTTCCACACCGGGTCTCCCGCTGTCAGGCAGGTATCCAGATGGACATGGGATTCAATAAACGGCGGCAGCACCAGCTTTCGTCCCAGGTCAGTGACTTCTTCCCCCGTCTTTTCTGTCAGATTCCCGATTTCCGTGATCATCCCGTTTTCAACACGGATATCCTGCGCTTCGGCAGCATTTTCAATCAACGCGTTTTTGAATAAAATATTTGGTGCTCTCCCATCTCAGGGGACTGTCTTTTTATGGAACAGTCCCCATCAAACAATAATACCATTTGCAAATGATAAAAACTTTTCCAAAGCTCTTTGGATCATGTCCGGGACAGTCCCACAAAGGTACATCCCAGAATAATATATTCTTAATAGAGTCCCGTAATTTTATATAAATATATCATGAAAACAGTCCGCAAATCAATCGGGAATATTCATCAGTCCTTCAGCAGGCTGTCAACCTTTATATTTCTTATTTCTTACTTCTTATTTCTAATTTTTTCTTCAGCTGCTGTCAAGAAAGGCGAGCACACTCCGGTAAACAGCCGCTGTTTTTGGGTATTTTGAAATGAATTCCGGATCAACGATATCCTTCCGAAACTGGTCTTTGAACATAGGAAACCGACGGATATCCGAAAGAACCTCTTTTTCCCTTGCTGTCAGATCATCAATTGTCCTTTTCACTTCCTTTTCCGGCGGGGGACTTTGCCCGGTTTCTTCAGTAATTTGTGAATTCTCATTTTCAGATCCCGAACCCGGTGATCCCATTTCTGTTTTTCTGTAATTTTCCCGTATCTCTTTGGCGTTTGTGATTTCCGTTTCCGTTGATCCTGTTGTTTGTTTTTCATTTTCTTCCGGAGTTTCATCTGTTCTTTTGTTTTCCTGATTCGGGCCCTCAACTGTTCTTTTCTCATCCGTATCCCGGATTTGATTTTTCTTTTCCGCTTCGAAAGTTTTCGTTTCATTTTCCGCCTGCAGCTGTTCGGCAGCCTGAACTACATCTGTGCTGACTTCGCGTACTTCATTCTGAATTTCTGCTGGTCCGAATTCCGTACCCCGGATCCCCGATCCTTTTTCCCGCATAATCATCGGAGATATTTCTTCACAGCATGTCCCGGTTTCAGCGGAGACGGCCGCGACTGTATCGGCAGCCTGATTTACTGCACCTGAAGTGAGCCTGCGCGACGCGAATTTCTTATTTCCAGCATGATCATAGGAAGAAAAAGCGCGCGGCGCTGAAAACGCACCGGGAGCAGATAATGCGGAAGAATCAGTTAATGCGGAATGAGGAATGCGGAATTCGGAATTATCTATAATCCCGTCAGATAATTTCTTAGTATCCATTCCGCATTCTGCATTAGAAGCTAATTCCGCATTCCGAATTCCGCATTAACTGATTCTTCCGCATTAATGGGTTCCGACAGTTTTTCTTTTGTCTTGAAGAGCCGCATCAGCATGTTGTTCCAGCCGATCTGGTTCATCATCAGCCGCCCGCTGATTTCCGGATAGGAGCGCATCGTCTGGAAGACACCCAGATGAGATTTCCGAAATTGATAGGATGCCACCCCAATCAGATCCTGTACCGACATCGGCACATTGCCCGGTTCTTCTCCCCGGGCATGCAGTGTGATAAGCCCGCGGCCCATCGTCGTGACTCCGTTCATGATCATCCGGCTCAATTGTATAAAGCGTTTGGAAAAATAACTTTCGTTCTTTGATTCTTCGATCCAGACCGTCATCGTCTCATAGGTAAGCCGCATGGACTCCCGTACATCGGAAACTTCCCGGGTGGTATAAGGCTGGGTGATGCTTTCCGGCAGAGGAGAACAAGACAACAGGTCTTTGTCCCAGGGCATCAAGTGGCCGTTTTCCAGCCCCAAAAACGCTTCACGAATCATATCCTGATGCATAAGATCTTCAAATTCCATTGTCCGTCCTCCTTTTTTCAGTGTTAGGTTTGAAGTGTGAAGCGTTCAGCGTTCAGTTAACTCCGGTGTTCGGTGATTGGCATCTGCTTGCTGTCAGATGAAGATTGCTGTTGCCGGTTTATTTCTTAACTTCACTCTTCACACTTCACTCTGTAAACTTATTTTGAGTCTATCACACAATTAATAAAAAGAAAACCGGCAATGTTGTCCCTTGACAAATCATAAAAAAAGTGGTAGAGATTCAGAGCGTAATAGTCTATACGAAGTTTTTCGTAAAATTCCGGATGATCTGCTTCTCACTGCCCTCATATCCGGATAATTGCAGCCGACAGACGGAAATAGGAACAGACCTATAGCAGCTATAGCATCTCAAAGCTGACTGTGTATCAGCAGAACCTCACAAATCTGTTTCCGAACCGGTTTAAGTTATAAAAAAAAGTGACGGTCTTCCATGGCTTTTGAAAGCTTCAGCGGAAACCGTCACTGCGATTGAATTTCGTTATTTTCAGCAGCCGAAGAGCTCTGCTGTTTTGACCATTCTGTCGGCGACCTTTACGTCAAACGGACATCTGCTTTCACAGCCGCGGCAGCCGATACAGGCGGAGGCAGTCACGCCCAGCGCTTCATAGTGAGATTTCACGCTTTCCGGGACCTCCGGCTGCTGGACGGCAAGATCATAGAATTTGTTGACCATCGCGATATCGATGTTCATCGGGCAGGGTTTGCAATGTCCGCAATAAGTGCACTGACCGCTATACGAATGGATCGGAGCGGATGCAATTACCGACGCGTAATCCTTTTTCTCATCCTCAGCCGTTTCATAGGCAACAGCCTCATCGACCTGTGCTTTGGTATCATATCCGACGAGTATCGAGGAAACTCCCGGCCGTGTCAGCACATAATGGATGCACTGCAGCGGGGTGAATGCAGTACCGAAGGGCGAGGTTTTTGCATCAAATAATCTGCCGCCGAAAAACCCTTTCATGACCGTAATGCCCACTTCTTTTTCTTCACACAAGCGGTAAAGCGCTGCCCTTTCCTGATCAATGCCGGCAAGTCCCTTTTCATACTCCCCGAACATCTCATCAAGATCTTCCGTTGCCGGATGCATATCAAAAGCCGGATTGATCGAGAACAGGATCATCTCGACAAAACCGGTCTCAACTGCCATTTTCGCGATGCGCGGATTATGCGTGGACAGACCGATGTGCCGAATCACGCCCTGATCATGCAGCTCATGGACGTATTTTATGTAATCCGTGTTCATGCAGGTGTTCCAGTCTTCCACCGCGTCCACATAATGGATCATGCCGAGGTCAATATAGTCCGTTTTCATCCGCTTCAGGATATCCTCAAACGCGGGGACTACGAATTTCATATCTCTGGTACGCACATACTGGCCGTTTTGATAAGTGGAGCCGATATGCCCCTGTACGATCCAGTTTTCCCTGTTTCCTTCTATCGCGGAACCGATGATATCCCGTGATTTCGGGTCCGGCATCCAGCAGTCAATAATGTTGATCCCCTTCGTCCCTGCATAGCGGATCAGCTCAACAGATTCCTCCTGATCATGCCTCTCCAGCCATTCACCGCCAAACCCGATCTCACTGACCTTCAATCCTGTTTTCCCAAGATTTCTGTAACGCATACAAACCCCTTTTCTTTGTTCAGTCCCTATACCGCGTCATGAGTGCAGTTCTGCTGTGCCGGCTCCGCGGCAGCATCAGAGCAGACCTCATGTGCTTTGTTCTGATTCGATACAATCATTTATTTTTATTAATATTATAGCCCCGGCTGATAGCTTTCCAGGATTTCAAGGATATCCGTTTTATAGACGTTTCCGTCCAGCACGTCCCCGTTTGGTGAAAAGGATACAGACCGCATATCGTGCGGGTCTTCGTCATATGGTGACGACATATCCGTGGTTTCATCAAAGTACTCACTCAGATATTTCAACGCGTTTCCACTGGGGAACACCACATTGCCCGGGCCGACCGGAATACCGAAGGTATCAAATTCCCGGAGAACCTCCCGGGTCCGGATATTATACGGGTTTTGATCTTCCGGACTGACAAGCCAGGCAGGACTCAGCCGGATCGGCACTCCTGCCCTTACGGCACATTCCGCAAAGAATTTCACCGGTTCAAGCGGGATGGTCTCCTGATGAAAAGCATCCGCAGAAAGAAGCAAATCATTCACACCGCTTGCCGCAAGCCTGTTTACCACTTCTTCGATCCTTTCTGACTGCTTCGAAAAATACCCGTTCGTGATCAGCTGACGCTTAAAAATCCCGATCTTTTTCCCGGTACTGTGGATCATGCAAACCACATCCGGGAAAAGCAGCGGCTCCCCGCCAAAGGTCATGAGGGAGGTGATTTGATAATTCCCGCAGATTTTCCGAACCGCATCAACAGCGGCTTCCGCGTCAATATGTTCCTTATAATTGGAATGATCCCCTTCCGAGCAGTGCCTGCACTTCCCGGTACAGGCCATCGTCACCGTAAACTCGATCCGGTTCAGATTTCTGAGATAACGGTTCATTTCCGGTCTCCGTTCACATTTTCAACCTGTTTTTTTGCCAGCCATCCACGGAAAATACCGCCTTCGATGACAGATACGACAAAGAAAAAGATATCCGCAAAGATGATGAAGATGAAAGACGGAAGCATGATCCGGGTATACTTTTTCCCGAAGAATGACTTTTTCCGGACAGCATTTCCCATTCCGCCGAGATACCACAGCACCCCGATATTGAGAAACAGCAGGAACAGCGTATTTTCCGCAAAGTTCAACAAATAATCTTTCGGCAGAAAATTCCCGGTCTGCACACCGCTGAGGATCATATTGACCATCAGCAGGACCGCCTGCACGGCAAACAGGATCCGCGTCACGTTCAGCATCACACCGCCTCCGATCCCGGTACCGCCGCCCCATCTCAGTCCGCTGCGGGCACAGAAGTTCTCAAAGATCTGCATCAGCGGTTCATTCTGCCGACCTTCGATAAAACCGTTGTTGGCAATGCAGTAAACGCCGAAATGCAGATCCTTTTCCCGGCAGTATGATTCCAGGACTTCCATGAAGCGCATTACATGGGAGGGAATGCCGTCCACATACAGCGGGAGTGAAAACACAACCGAATCGGCATCCGTGACGTGATTCAGGATCCTTTCGTGATCCGACTTTGTCCGCAAGACTTCGGTCACCTTCTCCCCGCTTACAAACAGGCGCTCCAGCATAATAAAATAGGAGGAGGCGCAGAATCTCTTTTTCGGGCTGCAGTTGATAAAAACCGTTTTCATAAACATGCCTCCAGCTGAGACAAATCATCGATGAATAAAACTTCCGAGCGTTCAAACCCGTCATTGATTGCGTTGCGCTGAGCCAAAAGCCGGAAGGTATCCTTTTCGGCATCCGTGACCGCGCCATAAACGATCACCTTCCAGAGATCGTGCCTGCCGTAGCGCAGGGTGTGGTGCATCTGCCTGCCTCTGTAGGTACTGAAAGGGGTGGAAGTTCCGATGGAACGGTCCAGCACATTTTTGACGGCCGAGCTGTAGGATCCGTACAGATTTTTCGTCACGATCACAAGCTCGTCCGCCTGTCCGATCACCCGGCATACCTGACGCAGACTGTCTTTCATAAAACACTCCGCGGGATGCTTTGTCCAGCATCCGAAACATCCCTGACAGGCAGCATATTTCCCGTCAGCGGCAATCACGTGATCACATTTGGACGCGATCAAATCGTCATATTCAAGTCCGGTATCGCTTAGTATCACTTTCATTGCGCTTTTTTCCTCGTTAATGCCCCTTCTGCTTTTCCTGCTTTTTTTGCTGTTTCAGCTCGTACTGCCTTTGTTTTTCTTCTTCCAGTTTTTCTTTGCTGATCTGTCTGCGCTCAGTCTTCATTTCCTCACGCTGCATCTGCAGAGCCTGCCGGGCTTTGGTCCCTATGCCGACAGTTTCCATCTGTTTTCCTGCCTCGCGCTGTCTGCGTTTGGGATTGTCGGCAGTCTGTTTCAGCTCGATTTCAACCGCCGGGCTGAACTTCAGCTCATAGTAATGATTAAGGATGAATTCCAGGACCTCCTGATCCTTCGGTTCAGCGCCAAATGTCACTTTGCACACGGACAGTCTGCCGTCACTTATCCGTTCAAAAACACCTGTCCAGAAGGGATCTTCAAAAAAAACTGTGAGCTTTCCCTCCCGGCTTGCAGGTTGTTTTTTCCGACAATTTTCCCCATCCATATCATTTTATATCAACAGCAGGATTTCTGTGCGCATTCATGAAATATTCCTTCATTATCGGAGCCGTCAGACTTCATTTATCAGTCTCCGGACTTCTTCCAATTTCGGAGGGAATTTCGGCAGCGGGAAACGGGAGATCGCGACAGCGGAACACGCAGAGGCAAAACGGACCAGATCGTCATCGCTCATTCCACGCAGCAATCCATAGACACAGCCGGCTTTAAAAGTGTCTCCCGCACCAAGTGTGCTCCGCACTTCGACAGAGAAAGGTTTCATCCTGCGGATCTCGCCGTCTTTCCGGGCATACAGCATTTCTCCCCCGCCCTGCGTGATAATTGTCAGCCCATCTGTTTCCTTCCGCATTAATTCCAGAATGGATTCAGGCGCTATTCCCTGATAATATTCTCCGGTGCATTCTTTCGATACCACATTCACGGCAGCCATACGATGCAGAGGAGAATCATGAGGACTGTCAATGGTCACGTAAGGAACCTGATGCTTTCGGCACAGCTCCGCGGCCAGCAGGGATTCGTCACGGAAAAACGGGTCGATTGCCGCGGCTTTGCAGCCGATGACATGTTCTTCTTTCGGGATGCTCCACCATCGCAAACCGGATTCAAAAAGCGTCTGAAATCTGCCCATGGGAGAACGCACCAGCCCTGCGATCACCACATAATCCATCACGCCGGGATCATTTTCGGCAAATTCGAGCGGGGAGAGGTCCACATTTTTGTCCGCATAAAACGCCCGGAGCATGGGAGCTACTTCAGTACCGATCCGGGTGCCGTCCATCCGTACAGAAACACCCAGAGAATCCAGTACCGTCGCAGCCGTCCCTGTTTCCCCGCCGGGCAGAAAATAATGTTCCCTGATCTCCGCATATTCATCCGGCTGCAGAAAGCCGTCCCGCAGCAGAAATGAATGCGTCCCCAACACCTGTCCAAAGAGATAAACTTCACACTTTCGATCCATTCCCTTATCCTCCGAAATATAGTTGAAGCTGATTCCCGTTTCCCCGATAAGATCCCGCTATTCACAGCACATTTGTAAATTCACCTTTAGCTGTCGAAATCATCGCGAAGCATCCGCCTGTTGTTTATGAAAACAAGGCATCTCATTTCCCGGCAGGTTTTGACAGTACTATAACTCTCCTGTAGCTCAGCGCTGCCAGCAGTCCGGAAATCAGGATAAAAATGAGCGTCAGCAGTTTATGATCCATGCGGGTGCCAAGATAAATGACCAGTCCGCAAAGGGCCATGACCACAAACATGTTGGGAAGCAAATAGACAGCGACAGCAGTACCCTGCTTTACCACTTCGATCTCATTTTCCCAGTCGAGCCGCATATGCCTGATGCCGCAGACACATCCCCACGCCGAAGAAAATGCGCACAGCGAAAAGCCCAGGATCAGATACAGAAGCGAATTAACTGCCGGAATTTTCGCGGAAATGCACAGGCACAGGGTGGCAAACGCCATAAACGGGACGGTCAAATACATATTGAAGAGCATCTTCCCCTGGTATAAGGTTTTCATTTCGATCGGCAGGCTTTGGATGATCCAGAAGTTTTTTCCTTCCAAGGAAGGAGAGCATGCCGTTGTCGCCATCATACCGATGAAAAAATAGATGATAAAGGGAATCGCCGGCTGCAGTAAAGCATGATCAAAAGGTGCGTTCTGCGTTACGATCGCGACAATTTTATCAAAGCCTAAAATCAGCGTGACAAAACCGAACAAAGCAGCCAGTACCTCGCCCATCGCGCAGTTCACCATATAGGATGTGGAACCGGTCAGCCGTTTGAATTCCTTGAAAGCGATCGCGTTGACCACGCTCCTCTGTTTTTGCGCCGTCATTTTATAGTTCTTGGCCGCCGCATGAGATTTCAGGGCTGAGTTGATGTTCCTGTATGAATTTCCGACAATTTGGAAAATAACAGCAAACAGCAGGGCGGAAACACCGATCAGCAGCAAACCTGCCCAGATATTCTTCGTGACAGCATCCGCGAACCATCCGGCGGGCAGATAGAATTTTGACATATTCCCGGTCACTTCGGACGTCTTTTCCAGTGTGGCAGCGACTTTATCATCTCTGAACAGGCTCTCAATGATAAAGCGGAAAGAAAAGCAGAAGATAACAAATATAAATGTGAGTACCGTATGAATGAGATTCGACTTTTTGAATCCGGAGCTGACCTTCGCGATCAGAAAACCCAGAAAAGCCGAAATAAGCATCGGAATGACCGGAAGGACGAAGGACAGGATGATCCATGCAGGATACACCATTACGGCCGGTTTGGCAAAATATCCGTATCCGATCATCATCGCAAGCGAAATGCTCAGATACCAGGGCAGGCTTTTGACATACATATACAAAAACTTGCAGGCCGCGACAGTCTTCGTCTCAAAAGGAAGCGACATCAGCATATCGTATTCCCTGAAATTGAACAAGTACCCATTTGTCTTGAATAACGTCAATACAAATGCCAGAACACTGATGATCAGTGCGCACATCTCCGGCGTTTTCCCGATCATGCCGAGTGTCCCGTATCCGATACACATCGCGATGCTGTATCCCATCAGCATCAGATAGATGACCAGAGTGCCGATAAAGCTGCCGATAATCTTTCTGCGCTTCTTTTTGTCCCCGGTATGTTTGTAAATATTCCACTGGTTCGTGGACAGCAGCAGTGTTTTAAGAAGCAGAATGGTTTTGTTCATTGACCGCCTCCAGAAATACTTCTTCCAACGATTGTCCGCCCGTGAGCTCTTCCATGGTACCGGCAGCGATGATCTTTCCCTGCCGGATGATCGCGATCTTGTTGCAGAGCTTCTCGGCTGTATCCAGTACGTGGGTCGAGAAAAAGATCGCGGTACCCCGCGCGCACATCTCCCGCATGATCTCTTTCAGGATGAAGCTCGCTTTCGGATCAAGCCCGACAAACGGCTCGTCCAGCACAAGAAGCCGGGGACTGTGTATCAGTGCAGAAATGATCGCGACCTTCTGTTTCATCCCGTGAGAATAGGAACTGATGAGGTCACCCAATGCGTCCGTGATCTCAAAAAGGTCCGCATATTTCTTTATGCTCCTTTCCCGTTCCTCAGCGCCGATGTCAAACACATCCGCGATAAAGTTCAGGTACTGGATCCCGGTCAGATTTTCATAAAGGTCCGGATTATCCGGAATGTATGCCGTGATCCGCTTGCATTCGATCGGTTCGCTCTTTACGGAATGACCGTCTATGAATATCTCCCCTTCGCTGAAATCCAGCACGCCCACCACGGCACGGATGGTCGTCGACTTTCCCGCCCCGTTATGGCCGATAAATCCGTAAATATCCCCGCTCATTACATCAAGCGAAATATCATCAACGGCTTTTTTCCCTTCACCGTAAGTTTTTGAATAGTGTTTTATCTCAAGAACCGTGTTATTATTCATCTTTCTGTTTTTCCTTTCAGATACAGTGCTTCCAGTAGTTTCTGCCTGTATCTTTTTTCTATGATAATTTAGAGTCCATAAACGCTCAATCACAAACGTTGCAAATTAGAGCCGGTTTTTTTATCAAAAAGTGTAAATATTTGAATTTGATTATCCGGCAAAAAAATCCGCTGAACCGAGGCGATATTCCGGATGCTTTTTCCCGTTTTCATAAGTTATTCCGGGATATCCCTCAAATTCGTCATCTTTCAGCTGAGACAAAAATTCATACAGGTCATCATAATCTGATTCTCTGAAAGGCCGTAAAATAAGCCGCTCTGTTTTGATTTCATTCATTGTAAGCTCCTTTGTAAGCCGATTATGACATTCCAATATATGCGATCAGGGCTTTTTGCCGCAGCACGCGTTCAAGCAGTTCTCATCCGATGTATTTTGGGTGATCATTTATTCGATGATTTCTGCTTTGTCAATAATCAATTCAGTTTATTTTGATTCACCTGATCCCACTTTCGGTTTTCACACCAATAAACCATGCGTTCCTGTACATCAAACACCATGGAAACAACAGTCGGACAAACCTCTTGTGCCACAGCGCGAAGCACATCAAAACAATCCTTTACATCAAAATCGTCCGGCGCGTTCCGCAGCATCTCATCCGCCTTGTTATACCGGTCCCAACCCATCCACGGATGTTTTTCCGAATCCTGTTTGAAGGGAGAGAAGTTCGTCAGTATCTTATACTCCGGTTTTTCATAATAAAGGCTGCCCTGCCCCGGTATGATGTGCAGCACGTTTCCTTCCGCATCCGAAAGGGCGGACATAAACGTCACGCCCGGGAGACTGAAAATATTTCGTCCGGACGCAATTTTCCGGATCTCCTGCAGTGTTTTTTTCCGCAGCAGCAGGTCAATATCCAGCAGGAGGATATTTTCACCCTCGCCTTCCGGATTGCTCCGCGCGTCGAACGGCCAGCAGGTCGGCATGCCGACAAAATCCCCTCTTGCATTGGCGCCAAAAAGCGGGAGCCATCCTTCTTTCGCGTCATTGATCTCGATGTAAACGCCATCTCCCGCGGGTCGTACCCGGTATTCCATATCCAGAAGGTCGAGATTCCAACCGACGATCGTTTTTTGTTTATTCACAACAATGCTTGTACACATATTGTTTCACTTTCTGCGATTTTTCGAGATCACTGAACATCAGTCCAGCTCAAGTCTCATGAGCACAGTCTCCTGCCAGCCGCTTAACCGTGAACGGAAACCTCTGGGGTTTCTGCCGTATTCGACAAAGCCAACGCTCTGATAAAGCCCGAAAGCCTTGCTGTTCGCCGAGACGACTTCAAGTTCCAGCTGAGCATAACCACCGTCTTTCGCACAAGCGATACACGCTTCCGTCAGAGCCCGTCCGATGCCAAGTCCCCACCAGGCCTGATCAATACTGATCCCGAAGGAAGCTCTGTGTTTTGTCTTTTCCGCTTCCCTGATCGTGTTAATTCCAGCTGATCCGATAATTACGCCATCGACCTCGGCCACAAGACTGACTTCACGCTTGCTGTCCTCTTTTGTTTTCAAATATTCTCTTTCCTGTTCAACGGAGAAAGGAGTTTCTTCCGGATAGGTGGTCAGAAAATCCGTTTGGCTATGGGTCAGTATAAAATTTGTCAGCAAAGCCTGTGCGTCCTGCTCTGTTCCGTTTCTCAGAAGGCAGGTTTTGCCGTTTTTCAATAGGATCGCCTTGTTATACTTCATTTATCATCCTGCTTTATCAGTTTGCTGACCGTTCCCACGGTTTATCATCCAATGGAACGGTGCATCCCCATTTTCCCCTCGGTCAGCTATTCTTTTTCGCACCGACAGCCATAAGCGACGCTCCTAAAGCGATAAATACGATCCCGATCCAGTAATTTTTCTCCGTTATCATGAACACAGCTGCCGCGTAAGAAGCAATCGCCAATACATTGAGCCATTTTGAATATTGTTTTTTCATTGTTTTTTATCCTTTCTCTCATCTTCGGAGTCAAACAAACCGAACATGATCCCAATCAAAATTCCCAGGCATATCCCTGACGTCCAACTGCGCAGTGATATGCCGAACGCGCAGCACCAGAGAATGGTGACGCAGAGAGAAGATATCTTATTGTTTTTCATCTTTATCATCCGAATCAGGATTCATCAATGTGTCGTGAAAATCAGAATCTCTGATCTCTGATACCTGACACCCGGATCCTTTTTCAAACTTCTCCTTCATATATATCCTGCAGAAATGCCGCAGATGTTTCTCGATTTCCTCCAGTATTTCCTGCTCACACTGCGGCTGTCTGTCAGCTTTGGCGAGATATAGCACGGCTGGTGCCGTAAGCTCCATTGAAAGCAAAGCCGGATCATCTTTTACGATCAGATCCTCGTTCATCATGCCTTCAATGATTTTTGCATACATCCGCTGGATCCCGTTCAGCTGATGCCTGGTAGTGACTTCAGCAAGCCTTTCACTGCGAAACTGTTCCTGGACAAGAAATTTCCGCATCTTCCTGATCATCGGATCATGCATGGTGAATCGAATTTTCTCCATTGTCACACGTACAAACTCCTCTCTGCTTTGAGGGATTTGGCCGATATTTTTATCAGATCCGAAAAACACTTCATATCGGGCTTCCGCGGAATCAATCAGCGCATTCAGGATATCCTCTTTTCCCCGGAAATGCTTATAGAGGGACGGCGCTTTGATACCGACTTGTTTCGCGATTTCCTCCACGCTGGTCCCGTCGTATCCATTCTCAGCGAAAAGCGCCAATGCCGCTTCCAGTATTTTATCCTTCGTCGCCATATCGTCCTCCGGTCAGGCTAATGTTTATTAGCCTTATTATAGCTAATACCCATTAGCCTGACAAGGATATTTTTAAAAATTCATACATTTTCCCGGAGAACGTATATTTACAATAACAAGTGGAAATGTAAAATATTATGCTGAATTACAACGGCGGCTTCCAGACAAACAGACCTTCTCCGGCAGCAATGGTTTTTATAAGCTCAAGCAGCTTTTCATCCGGATTAAAGACCGTCATATGGGTATCATCGGGCTCCGAAAGGATCATGGCATCATCGATAAAGACATAAAGATACCGTCTGCGCATTTCCGCGTCAATGTATTCCGGATCCGGATCGATCACAGGATCTTCATCAATGGAAATACTTCTGTAACAATTGAGCTTTAGAATCAAATTGATATGTTTCTGCTTAATTGCCCGGATACGCTCTTTCTCAAGATAGTATTTTTCTATCGCAAAGAACTGTCCGGGGCTGTCGGCAGGGACCTGTTCCGGGAATATATCGATGATCCAATATGGTTTCTGCAGCAATTCGTCAATCGTCATTTTCATTTCATTCTTCGCAATTCAAACATTCCACAAGGTACTGCCGGATCTATCTGTGCCGGATCACCGCGTCTCCCGGGACACGTTCAAGAATAAATTCCCGGACAAAATCCATATCTTCGGACGGTACATAGATGCGGTTGTTCCTGTAATCCCCGATCAATTCCATATATTTTTCGGTGACTATAACTTCTGAAGTTTTCTTGAAATCCGAATAAACCGCGCCTTTCGCATATCCGGATTTCACATAGGTTTCGGTCATTTCATATTGTTCATGAGGGTCTTCCGCAGAGTTCCAAAAGTAAAGCAGAGGCAGCGCGATCATCAGGATAACACCGATCACGAGCAGCGGGATCCACAGGTCCTTATGGCCATCCGGTCCGGCGGGAATGAGGAGAAAAATAATAAGCACAGCAACACAAAGGACCAGGATCCCGATCAAACCTTCCTTTCCAAATTTGCGATGGTAGTCTCTATCGATCGGGCAATCCCAGTGATAACTGCCATCGGATGTCTGCATGATTTTGCTCATTTTGTTATCCTCTATGTTTTCCTGAATTATTTTTCAATTATCATAATGGTTTTCTTCTCATCTTTGTTCCCGCTGACTGAGGCAGATAATCCTTTTTCCTCATTTTTTTCTTTGAAATTCTTTCTACTCCGAAACAAATGTCTATACGCAATTCTTATTTTTGTAAGTGTAAATACTGCTTTTTTTTCTGCCGATACTGAAATGATTATTTTCGCTGCGTCACATCCGTCCTGCATCAGCCTGCCCGGATGCCGAGATAACAAATAACCGCTCCGAACACAAAGAAAAATATCATACCGATTGCACTTTCCCTTATGGTACTCCCCTCACGTTTCACATCATAAGGATTTTTCGGATTGTATCGGATATTCAGCTTTTCGCCTTTTGTATATGTATCCGGAAGATAAGCTTTGGAATTTACCCTGACACGGATAGTTTCATGAGGGGTTGAAAATTCAACGATTGGGTAATAATATATTTTGCGTTTCGGCCTGTTATCTCTGTAACTCCAATGGACCTCTTCTGTGACATCCAATATAACAGCCGTTGTTCGGCCTGTACATCTTTTGTCCTTTAGATAATCTGAAAAAAAGACAAGCAGTCCTATAATCCATAAGGAAACACCAATAATTATCCCGGTAAGCACCATATCTATCTTCGTTTCTTCTCTGCTTTTTGCTTCTGTATTATTGTTTTATGACACTTTATATGATACTATAAAGACCGGTTTTTATCAAATCACCGCGAACAGAAAATTGTTTTTCCGCGCATAATTTTCTGCCTCACTGCCTGACTTTCCGCCAAGAACAAAACCGGGGATCTGCACTCCGCAGCCATCATAGCCAAAGGCCTGCTCTCCGATACTGACAGTTTTTTCGGGGATCCGGACATATGAAAGATTTCCGCAGTCCCTGAACGCCCGGTCACCGATAAGCCTGACGATTTTCGGAAGGATCAGATCCGCGAGGCTGCCGCACCCGGCAAAAGCATCATCGCCGATCGTAGTCAGACCTCCCGGCAGCAGCACCGATGTAAGGCTGCTGCATGATTCAAATGTACCGTCCGCAATGCTTGTCGCTTTCTGAGGGATCGAAACGGATGTAAGGCTGCAGCATCCTGCAAACGCCCTCTCACGAATTTTTTTTACAGCATCCGGGATCATTATGACGGCAAGACCGGTGCAGCCTTCAAACGCGCCGCTGCTGATGCTTTTCAATTTTTCGGGGAGAGTAATGCCGGAAAGGCTTTTACAGTCCCGAAACATTTCATGGCTGATCCGTTCGAGCCGGGACGGAAGTGTAACTGACGATAGCCCGGTACATCCGGAGAAAACTCCGTCATCGATTATAATGGCATTTTCGGGGATCCTGACGGCAGCCAGGCTGGTGCAGTTTTGGAACGCGTTCATGCCGATACGGGTCAGGCTGTCAGGAAATGATACTTCCCGGAGACGGGAACAGCCGGAAAAGACGAGCTTCTCGATTACGGTCATCCCGGTCGGAATACTTACCTCTTCAAGGTTATCACAATCCATAAAAGCCATTTCGTCCAGTCTCTTCAACGCTTTGGGAAGCCTGATATCAGAAAGCTTACGGCATCCTCCGAAAGCCATTCTGCCGATAACCGTCACACTGTCCGGGATCTCCGCGCTGACGAGATTTTCACACATCACAAATGCATGAGTCCCGATGTCAGTCACACTTCCAGGTATTTTTATGCGGGAAAGACTTTTGCACCTGCAGAACGCGTCATACCCGATATGTGTCAGCTTATCCGGGAGCGTAACGTTCACAAGCTTTTCACAATAAGCGAAGGTACCTGATTGGATACAGGAAATATTTTCCGGTATTTTCACGGACGTCAGGCTTTTGCATCCATAAAACGCGTCATTATCGATCTCAGTCACACTTTCGGGAATATTGACTTCCGCAAGACTTTCGCAGTGTCCAAATGCTTTAAGTCCAATCATTTTCAGGCTTGAAGGCAGGAAAACTCTTTCGAGGGATTTGCATTCGTAAAACGCCAAAGTCCCGATTTCGGTCATTCCATCGGGCAGCAGAACTTCCTTCAGGTCAGAACATCCGGTAAAAGCATACTCCCCGATACGGATCACCCCATTCGGAACGGCAAAAATGCAGTCTTTTCCGCCCGGCGCATACCGGATCAGTTCCGTACCGTCTTTGCTATACAGACTTCCGTCACGGGAGCTGAAATCTCTGTTCCCGCTGCTCACATTGAACATTTCGATGCTTCCGCAGTCCACAAAAGCCCAGCCGCTGATTTTCGTCACGCTGTCCGGGATACAAATACGTTTCAGGCTGCTGCATCCTCTGAAGGCCTCACCGGTGATCTGCATAGTCCCTTCGGAAATCCTGACTTCTGTAAGGCTGGTACATCTTTCAAACACGGAATTGCTGAGGTAAGTGACGCTGCCCGGGATGGAAACACTGACCAGGTTAGTGCATCCGCTGAACGCTCCCGCCCCGATTTTCGTCACTGACTCGGGAATAATCACTTTCGTGAGTTCTTTGCATGAGCTAAACGCACCCATGGGAATTTTAGCAATCCCTTCAGGAAAAATCGCTGTACCGTTTTCAATGGTAAAATCCATTCTTCTCCTTATGAGTCTTGTAAATAACGCCCAAACCTGTTTTAGGCGCCTGTATCTATGACGGTATAGTCCAATCCGTTTTCCTTACAGTATTTCTCCGCATAAGAGCCGCTGTAAACAATGGTCTTCCATGACTGATGCTTGTCGATCACGTTTTCTCCGATATTCTCAAGGCTTTTCGGCAGAATAATTTCCATCATACCGCGGCATCCGAGAAACGCCAGATCCCCGATACTTGCCAGTCCTTCCGGAAGTTTGATCGATTTCAGACTGATGCAGCTGCAGAATGCCTTTTCCCCGATACTCCTGATACTTTCCGGGAGTGTGACTCTTGCCAAATCGTAGCATTCATAAAACGTCCCCTTCCCGATATTCGTTATTCCTTCAGGAAGCGTGATTTCTGTCAGACTGCTGCAGTCAGAAAATGATTTATCTCCGATGCTCAGCAGACCTTCCGGGAGTGTTATATTCATCAGCATAATGCAGCTCATAAATGTCCTGGCTCCAATCGCAGTCAATCCTTTTGGAAGTGTGATCGTTTTCATACTATAGCATCGGTTAAATGCATCGTTCCCGATGCTTGTCAAAGCATCAGGCAGCCTGATGTTGGTAAGATTCCTGCAAAAATAAAATGCTTTTTTTCCAATGCTTGTCAATCCATCCGGGAATGTGATGCTTTTCAGATCCCCGCAGCAGTAAAAGGTATCCTGCTCAATTCTCGTGATGCCTTCCGGCAGCATGATCTCTTTCAGCTTTTCGCAATTTGCAAATGCCCGTTCGCCAAGACTTGTCAGGGTATCCGGCAGCGTGATCGTTTCAAGGCTTTTGCATCCCGCGAAAGCGGATTTTTTAATAGCGGTTACTCCATCCGGTACAGTGACATTTTTCAATCCTGTAAGACAAAATGTTTTGTCTTCGATGCATGTAATCGCCTTTGGTAATGTGATTTCTGTCATCCGGATGCAATCATAAAAGGCGCCCGGTCCGATATACACCAGACTTTCCGGCAGGTTAAACTTTGACAGGTTCCAGCAATAATAAAATGTCTCTTTCTCAATTCTCGTGATGCCTTCCGGCAGCATGATCTCTTTCAGATTTTTGCAGCATTTAAACGCCTGTCTGCCGATTTCCGTCAGTGAATCCGGAAGGGTGATCCCGCTCAGGTCTTCACAACCGGAAAATGCTTCCTTCCCGATGTCTGTCACGCCCTCCGGGAGTATGATTCCCTTCAGACTGCTGCAGCCGGAAAATGCCCTGTCGCCTATGCTTTTCAGCCCATCGTTCAGGGTAATGCTCTTCAGGTTTTCGCAACCGGCAAACGTTTCTTTTTCGATGCTTTCCACACCTTTTGGCAGGGTGATATCCGTCAGGCTGACGCAACCGTAAAACGCTTTTTCTCCGATTCCCGTCAGATCATCCGACAGTGTGATACGCTCCAGCCTTTCGCAGCCGCAAAAGGCTTCTTTCCCGATGCGGGTCACACCTTTCGGCAATCTGATTCCTGTCAGGCTTTTGCAGCCGCGGAACGCTTTATCCCAAATGCCGGTCAGGTTTCCCGGCAAAGTGATGGCTTTCAGGTTGATGCAGTCATAAAACGCGCAATAGCCAACATTCTTTACGTTATCCGGAAGTCTTATGTTCGTCAGACTTTCACAATACTGAAACACATACATCCCGATGCCCGTCAGACTGTTCGGCAAAATGATCTCTGCCAGATAATAGCAGCCGAAGAATGCTCCTTTGCCGATGTTTCTTATCCCTTCCGGAAGGATGACCTTTTTCAGGTTTGTGCAGTATTCAAAAGCATTTCTCCGGATCCCTGTTACTTTTTTTCCATCGAGCTGCGCAGGCACGGCCAGTTCTTCCGCGGAACCTGTGTACCCGGCTATCGACGCGGTCCCGTCTCTCCGCAGTATATACGAAAAATCCCCGGCAAATCGTAAATTCTGATTTGATGTGCTGTACTCCATTAGCTGTTTTCCTGAAGACATTATACTGTGAATCTATTATTAAAGTCCCGATTTAGAGCACTAACGGCAAACCGGAATTCGACTATCTGCATAACTTAAGGATGGTTCCGGCAGTTCTGATCGTAAGCTTATCCGCAATGCCGGCTGAAGCTGTCTTTTTCCACCAATTACATTTTTGATACAGTTTTCGGTCGAAAGTCCAAAAGATGACCTTATTGTATATCTCTGCATCTTCAAGTCCTTCAGAAGGTGCTCCGAGCAAACCGCAGATAACCTGAGGGGAATCCTCCGAGAGAATGAAGATCAGGTTGTCATATTTTCCCTTATCGCCGGAGTTCCACCACGCGGGAGCATGTGAAAGCATGTCCTTCAGTTCATCTTCTTCCATGAGATATACCGGTATTTCCAGACCGAACTTATCTTTGATGATCTTTTCGATTTTCTTTCCGGCGTCACAACTCTCAGCGCAAAACAAGATATTACCGCTGTTCAGGTATGTGGAAACGTCAGAAAAACCTGCCTTCTCCAATTCTGATTTTAATTCAGGCATACTTATCCTGTTTTTTCCGCTGATATTTACGCCTCGTAAAAATGCGATATATTTTTTCAATGATCCATCCCTTTGGTAAAAAAAATGCGATTTTTCTTTCGCGCCATCCCACATTTTTGCTGCAGGATAATTGTTGTTTCGGGACAGTCCCATAAAGAGACTGTCCCGTCAGATTATCAGTCAGTAAGTCTGCTCAATATAAATCAGAGCATATGGATAACGGTCGGATCCATTTTCGAGAGATCTGTGCAGCCCGTATATGCCATGGCTTTCGCTAATTCGGCGTTCGCTTTCCGCAGATAAGCGCACACGCCTTTATCGGGATCGGTTTTTATCGCGGTCATAAGCGGACGGCCGATACATACCCCGGCTGCACCGAGAGCCAGCGCTTTGAACGCGTCCATTCCGGTCCGGATCTCATCATCCACAAATACCGGAACAGCGCCATTTACGACCTCGATTATTTTCGGAAGGATCATCAGCGGCGGGATCGCGTATTCAATTCGGTTGTTGTGATGTGAGAGCAAAATGCCGGAAACGCCCGCTTTCAGACATTTTTCCGCATCATGAACGCTCAAAACACCTTTGGCGATGACCGGCAGCTTTGTACTGCCGCAAATTTCCGCAAGCTCCTCTGTGCGGATCGCTGTCATTTCATAACCATCGACGTTGTCCGGAGTGCCGTCTTCCGCGAACGGATGGTCGATATCGATCCCGACGGCCAGCAGATCCTTTTCCCCGGCATGTTTGATTTTAGAGAAGATCAAATCACGCTGCGTATAAGGTTTGATGATCTCGATCATTCCTGCGCATTTTGCGGCCAGACGGTCGATTTCTTCATCCTCCGCCATGCCATACCACAGGACCGCGTCCGCGTCTTTCGCGCCCTGGGCAAGCAGTTCCGACGCTCCCGGAAACATGAAATGATCCAGATGGGACAAAGCCGCGGTCATGATGGGAGAAGCAAATTTCTTCCCGAACAATTCAAAATCGAGTTTTGGATTTGTGGAATCGATAAAGCGCGTTTCGATCAATAATGAATCAAGATAATTTCTGGTAATATTGTTGGAATTTCCGACATTTGACATAACAACTCCTTTCAAATTTGTCGTTTCCGATCACAATGGGAATCCTGTTCATCTGCGGAACGGACCCTTAGGTATGAAACCATGTCTCCGGGATCCTTACATAAGACATGGAAACAGAATGTCCTCGATGAAATCCACCCGGTCAAACACGGTGGGTTTAAAATACGAAGAGACTGCCGCGGCGATATGCTTCCCGGGATCCACATAGATCACATTCCCGCTGTTCCCGATCGCGGCATAAATATTCCTTTCCGGATGGATGATCCACCACAGGTAACCATACTGCATCCCGCGGAAATATTTGTTTTCGACTGTCCGCGGACGGGTCATTTCGGCGAGCCATTTCTCGGAAATGATCCGCTGCCCTTCCCATATCCCGTTATTCAGGCACAGCTGCCCGATTTTCACCATATCCGCCGCGCTCATGCACAGCCCGTATCCCGGTGTTCCGAGCCCTTCCGGATCCGCAAACCATATATTTTCCTTCGGATACTTCGAGATCGTGAACTGCTTGTGTTCCTCCGCGTCCTTGGCATAATAATTCTGATGCGCCGGGATTCCGAGAGGGGCAAACAGATACTGATTGGCAAAATCCACTGTTTTCATTCCCGAAGCCCGAAATAGGATTCCCGAAAGAATATGCAGGCATACCGTCCGATAATCAAACTCATCGGTAATGCCCTTTTTCCCGCCGAGAAAATCCAGCGAGGCATAGGTCCAGTTTTCACTGGAGCAAACCTTTGACCACGGGTCGCCTTTGCCTTTATACGGAGCACGCATGGTCAGAAGATGCCGGATGGTGATGTCGAATATCGTCTTTTCTCCGCGTTTAACAGCGTAATCGGGAAAGAAGGAAATTACTTTTTCTTCCGTGCTCCGGATCATCCCCTTGTCGACGGCAATGCCCACAAGCAGGCTCACAATGCTTTTCGTGGCAGACATGATGTGCGTGCAATCTGTCCTCTTATATCCGTTCCATTCTTCAGAAAAGATCTCCCGATCATCCTTCCGGACGCAGATCTGGCAGATATTCGGTTCTTTTTCCCTGACATATGCATCAAAGTCTTTTCTATTCATCCCCGCTCCTTTTCACATCGGAATTCAGCTATACACTATTAAAACCCGGCAGATCAGCCCTCAAGGATCTTTCCACGGGAATAGAGGACCGCTTTTCCCGCGACAGTGACCCTGTTTCCTCGCAGACCGGTATACAGAATACCTGAGCGCGAAGAGGCCTGGAAGCAGGTAAGACGATCCTTCCCGAGCCTTCCGCACCAGTAGGGCGTGATCATGCAGTGGGTACTTCCCGTCACGGGATCTTCGGGGATAGCCATTTTCGGCACAAAGACGCGGCTGACACAGTCAAATTCTTTTTCATCAGAAGGCGCGGTGACAGCTGTGATCAATCCGTCAAGCGTTAGTAATTTTTCCTGATCCGGCGTTAAGCTCCGGACAGACGCCGCATCCGGAAGCACCAGCAGCAGATCTCTGTCGATATATGCTTCCAGCGGCCTGACACCGATCGCTTCTTCCATCCTGTCCGTAACTTCGATTTTACGAAGCTTATAGGCAGGAAAATCCATCTCAAAGAGGTCACCTTTGCGCTGAACAGAAAGTCTCCCCACCTGTGTCTGAAAGCTGACTTCATTACGCTCTGGTTCATAGTAATTCAGAATGACAAACGATGTGCCCAGCGTCGCATGTCCGCAAAAATCGATTTCATCGCCGGGTGTGAACCAGCGCAGGTGATAGGAATCCCCTTCTTTTACCGCAAAGGCTGTTTCGGAAAAATTGTTTTCCTTAGCGATGTTCTGCATGAGTTCATCGGCAGGCCAGCTTTCCATCACACATACCGCGGCCTGGTTTCCTCTGAACAAACTGTCAGTAAAAGCGTCAACAATAAATTGATCCATATGTCTTACTTCCTTCCAAATAAAAGCCTTCTCTGCGGCTGTTTTTCCCATTTTTCACCTTACCGAATCACAGACGCATTTCCTTCAGATTTCCCACCACATGAAAGAAGTGCACTGCCAGGAATACGGCGCCGGTTACGGCTAATGGCGTGTTTTGACGCCAAAGGCCTATAGCCACATAATAAAGCGGCGGCATCGTTACAATAAAAAACATCATCACAAATATGCTCTGATGACCTGTGAAGTACAGCGCCCAGCCGAAAAAGTTGGCAAGCAGGATGACCACAGCCACTGTGAAGAACAGCCTTTCTCTGCCGTTCGCCACCGAAAAAAATACCGCATTCTTGTGAATGACAAAAGCCATCATGGCAATACACAAAGATCCGAAGATCTTCTCGAATCTATCCAGCGTTACTGAAGTTTCCGGCATATTCATGATCGCATTTGAGTCAAGGCGGAACAGGGGCATCAGCATATAGGGGATTTCCTGAACAGCAAACAGAACCAGCCCCACCACCCAGAAGCCGAGATATTGATTTCCGAATAGTTTAAACCAGCGTACCATATCATCTCCTCCGCAAAAAGGAATTTGTTATAGTGAACAGGAAACAGGATATAGTGGATAGTGCGGCTGCCGCCTTGAGAAAATTACACTCACTATACCCAATCTCTTATATCCTAACCCCTATAAATCCGAATTTGTCTGTTTCTTTGACATTGATGCGTTTGTCCTCATATGACACGACAATATACCGTTTCTGCAATTGTCCGGGCGGCTTATTTCAATAGCTATAGGGTGCGTCTGATCCGTCATACCATTCGTAACTGCAATAGTGTACATCGCTCATTTTCTCCAGAGTAAAGTCCGGAAACAGACTTTGAAACAGAGGTAGGTATTTGGCTTTTTCATCCTCGTCCAGCGGCCGGGCACAGTCGTTGGCATTGTAAGTGTTTTCTTCCCACGGAAGGGGTGCAATATCGTCAAGATAATAATCCAGAAAAGGCCCGGGAACGGACTGCACGATTTCGGGATACAGATTCATATCGAGACGGTCCCAGGGTTCATAGCCGCGTCCTCCGGGAAGCCACTTATCATAATCCTCATAGGAATAACTATCGCAAAGAGCAGATGTAAAGTGACCGGGCAGCCCGATAAAATCCTTATCATGCAGGTCAAGGAATTCATCCCAATCAGACCAGCATTCAAATCCAAGGCAAACAGCCGGTATTCTGAGTACTGTGGTTCTCCGCCAACATGACATGAATATCACCTCCAGTAATTGATCCCGGTTTACACCGGTTTTCGAAAGTTCCCAGGATGAGAGTTGTGGAGCTCTTTCACACGCATGCAGCTTCGGATGAAGCTACACATCGCGGCCTGAGTATGAAATGAAGAATATGCAGATGGTACCACAAAAATATGAATTTATCTGCAAATAAACATACCATATTCCTTAGGCAAATCTATAGCTCCGTCTTCTGCATGTTCCTTCAAAATATTCCTTATCTTTTGAACCGGCAGGTCATCAACTGCTTTGAACGAAGCAAGACTGCGTAAATACTCCACAAGATCTTCTGTTTTGGTAATGTGAAAGGAATCTTCATAAAATACAGGTATGATATTCTCAAAGGACCTGCTGAGTATTTCCTTCCCGTTCTGCATCGTGAAGTTGTGATTCGGCTTAAAATCCTCTCCGCTAAGCATAAACCACTCTGCAAGCTTATCGGTAAAGTTATGCTCACCAAATGTAGCGCAGTAAAATATACCTCCCTTTTTGAGCACTCTCCGTACTTCCTGAAGCCCCTTTTCAATATCCGGAACATGATAAAGCATGGAATTGGCGATGACAACATCAAAAGTGTCATTCAAAAATGGGAGGTTTTGAATATCCGCTTTCCGATACTCAAAAATACCACGTTCGCCAAGATTCTTTTTCGCAGTTTCCAGCATGCCTTCCGATAAATCTGTGAGAATAAGCTTTTTGCATTTTAATGCAATATCCTCATGGCCAAGCCACATGCTCCCGGTACCGCATCCGATTTCCAGTACTGTCATCCCGTCATGAATATCATAACCGGAAATAAGCCATTCACTGTAGCCCTGTTTGTTCGCAGAATACTTTTCATGAAACGTCAGCCGTATATCCAGACCATTTGGCATAGCATACTGAGCTTTTACCGCAGCTGAGTCGTTTAAACTGCCAATCTGCATTTTTTTCTCCTCGAAGTCTTCAATAAATCCTGATTTGTTTATTTGATTTCCTTTACAAAACGAAACATGCCATCCGGAAACTGTTCGTCAGTCTGCCCGGCCATTTCCGGATCGTTGGGATCGGGATGGTGGCTGTTGAAGAACTCTACGATATGAAACCCGCAGCGGTTGACGTAAAAATGAATATTGCACTTCTCAAAATACGGCGTTACGGTTTCCCAAACCTTAACCTCAGGATGCAGTTTTTCAATCGCACACCAGGCGGCATAGCCAATACCTTTGCTGTGAACTTTTGGAGAAACAAACAGCAGTTCGAGATCTCCTCGGTCTCCATCGACTTTGATGACTGTACCGCCAACAGGTTGACCATCCTGCATGATCCGATAAGCTTCCCCTTCTTCAATGGATCGCTGAATGGTCTCCCGGGAAATGATCTCACCATCATCTTCGAAATGATCATCTCTGCGGCCGAATTCTTCCAATGCACCGTAATTAAATGCTTCCTGATTATCCGATATGAACTGCTCTCGATCATCGGGAGTTAGTGGTGTAAGTATTATTTCCGCCACGACATCACCTCATAAAGCTTGAATTTTTTATAGTGAACAGAAAACAGGATATAGTGGATAGTGTTACTGCCGCCTTTAGGAAATTATACTCACTATTCCATGTCTCCTATATCCTAATCCCTATAAACTGCGATTTTACGAGATACCATCAGGCAGAAATTCAGCGAACAGCGGTCCGTTTTCCATCATAGTCCCATCTTGCTCATGATGCCATCGACGGTGACTCCCGGATGAGTAAGATAAAGCCGGGCGATCAGCTCGGCCGTTTCCGGATCGATTCCGTATTTTTCAGCGATATCCTGTTTTCCCCTGCCTTTATTGATCTCTTTAATGACAATTTCGATTTGCGCGCGGATATCACCCGAATGAACTTTGGAAGAAGGTTGTTTGTGAGGAATATCAATTCTATTCATATTGATCCTGCCGTTTTCTGTTTCAGCTAATGCCATGGTGATTTTTTGATGGAACCTTCTCGGTCCGCAGCTGCCGGGATTGATGATGATCGTTTTCCCCTGAGTAGTTTCCGAATACTGATGGCTGTGCCCAACTACAACAAGGTCAAAAGGGCTCAGGTCTTCCGGCAGGTCCTTCTTTTTGTGCGTCATGCAGATTTTCAAACCTTCCAGCTCGAAATTCAAGATATGCGGCAGGTTTTCTGCCCATTCCTTATCCGCGTTGCCCCTCACAGCATGCACAGGAGCTGTCTTTTGCAGCTGCTCGATAACGGAAGGACTGCTGATATCTCCGGCATGAAGGATATGATCAACACCCTCAAGCGCTTTCAAAACTTCGGGACGGAGCAGATCATGTGTATCAGATATAATTCCAAGCTTCATCGATACTAACTCCCTTTTGATTGCGCGTACCGCTCTTTACCCCACCAATTCGGCATAAGCTCCTTCAGCGTAACAATACTGCGGTTCGCAAAATCATTCATGATTTCCATGTTCTCATTTTCTTCATCCAGCTGGTAAAGAAACTCACGGCACGCGCCGCAGGGCATACCGCTGCCTCCTCCGTAAGGAGCTCTGTCACGAAAAGCGATCATACGCTTGATTTTCGTCTGTCCGCTGTTCACATACATGTTCAGCGCCGCGACTCTTTCTGCGCAGAGGTTCATGACCCCGCTGCAGCTCTCTATACAAAATCCGGTATAGATTTCCCCGTTTTCAGCTTCCAGCGCGCAAACAACATGATGCGCGTAAACGAATGGGGAAACATCCTCCGGATGATATTGTGCACTGGCTTTTTCATATAATATGTCCCAGATATCCATAGGTCTGCCTTTCCAAAATTAATGGATTTCATTGGCTGTTTGTAACATCAGCGTTTTTTGAATCACGGTACCGCCTCATCGAAAAAAGCAAGGATCAGCCGGTTGGTATCAATACCATTCAGCTTTTGATCCGGCCAGGAATGACGTCCGTCTTTGACAAGAAGATGCCAGACCCGGTTAGGTGACTGTTCCCCGCTGCACTTGCTGAGTACGGAACCGCTGCCTATCTCCTCCGAAACACAGTGATCAAGACTGTTTGAATCTGCCCAATATGACATCACATCCTCAATGGCAGGATCCTTTGCGTGAGCCGCACTTCCATCGCTGTTTTTCGGGACAACATCGTCCTTTTCACCGCTTATCTGAAAGAAACTGATATCATTGACTTCTTTCCGGGCATCCCATATTTTCACAGGCATCAGCCCCGCCACGCTGACAAAGGCTGAAAAAGTATCGGCAGCCTCCATCGCAAGACGGTGGACCATGAAAGCACCGTTTGAAAAACCGACGGCAAAAGTTCTTTTCCTGTCAAGTGAATATTCCCGCTGCAGATATTCGGCAAGTGAAACCAGAAACGCCACATCGTCGTTTCCGCCGGCCGCGATCCCGGAATTCCATCCGACTGAAGAGAGAGGGTCATTCGGATTCCGCGCTCCGGTAACATAGACGACCGCATATCCAAGTTCATTTGCTTCCCGTTCAAAATGGACGGTATTTCGGAAGCTTTCCGCCGAATTTCCGTAACCATGGAGCATGAAAACAAGCGGAGCTCCGTCAATATTCTCCGGAAAATCCAATATAAAATTATGCTTTATGCCGTCAAATCTGCAGGAAAACCTGTTATCTTTCACATGCTCCACGTCCGATAAAACTCCGGTTGAATCATACGCCTGAACATGTCCGATAAAAAACAGGGAGACCAGCAAAAGGAACGCCAAAATTTTACAGGATTTCATGTCTTACTCCGCTTTGCCAAAGTTCACTCGTCGTCAGGCTTCTGACCGTCATGCGCTTTCCAGGCACATTCCGTGAGCCGCATCTCTGTGAAAACAGCTGTAAAAGAGGAATCTTCCGGGCTGCGGTTCAGTCGTGATTTTAACCCGCTCCCGTTCTATGCTGTAATGCTGCGGTTCTCTTGTCCAAAGTAACCGGTCTGTGATATTCATAATGCTCCTGTTTACAATATTCCATCGATTCCTGTATAAGTTTACGGGATCATGTCAGAAGTATTTTTCAGTCATTTGTATCCGATTCCCCAATACAGGGGCTTTCACCAACAGCCATTTTATTGAAAGAAACAGGATGTCCGATACAAAAGGATCACCCTGTTTTTATAAAAACGATATGATGGAACAATCTCCTGCTTCAAAGATGCTTGAGAGTGTATCCGGTTTTCGGCTTCAGTCAAACGGCTTTATTTGCTGCGAACCTTACTGTCTGCCCCGTGTCAGAACAAATCCACAGTACCGAACTGCCTGTCGCCCGCGTCTCCGAGTCCGGGCAGGATGTAGCCATGCTCATTGAGCTTCTCATCAATAGCCGCCAGATGGATGTCAATATCGGGGTGTGCTTCATGCAAAGCCTTGATGCCTTCCGGAGCGCCGATCAATCCAACAAAGCGGATACTCTTTGCTCCCCACTTTTTCAGGATATCAGCGACCGCGATCGCGGAACCGCCGGTGGCAAGCATCGGGTCCAAAATCAGGCAATGGTCAACCGTTCGATAATTCGCCAGTTTGTTGTAGTACTCAACCGGCTGCAGCGTTTCTTCATTCCGGTAGAGACCGATATGCAAAACGCAGGCATTCGGGATCAAATTCCAGATGCCGTCCACCATTCCCAAACCGGCACGCAGTATCGGGATCAGTGCAATTTTTTCAGCCAGGACTTTTGTTTCTGTTTTCATCAGAGGGGTTTCGATCACTTTTGATACAAGCGGCAGATCCCGCGTCGCTTCATAACATAACAGCGTTCCCAGTTCACTGACCAGTGAACGGAATTCATTCGGTTTTGTGTTTTTGTCACGTAAAATTGATAATTTATGTTGAATTAATGGGTGATTCGAGACGATCGTATTCGGCATGATTCCTCCAGATTTTTTGATTCTTCGCAGTTTCTTACAATTTTACCATTTTTTATATTCAAATCGCCCAGACTTTTTGTATTCTTCCAAACAAAATACAGCCGCCCGGTTTTACCGGACGGCTGATCAAAGAAAAAACTGTTATGAAGAACTGAGATATTAGTACGTCTCAATAGGAGGCTGAATATAATCCGGAAGCGGACAGACATATTTTCCGCCGTTTTTCTTCAGAAGTTCCTTTTTCGCTTTTTCGATCAGTTCCGGCTGTTCCATTGTGCGGATCGCAGCGAGTGTCATCACCTCAGCTGCACGGATCATTCCCTTGAAGCCGATCGGTGAGCAGGAGAAAGCGGTGTTCTGCCAGGTATGTCCGACATTGCCCAGACACGCGGTGGCAACATTCAGCTCAACGGTCGGGGTCGCGTAACCGACATCACCGACATCCGTAGAACCGGACTCATAACGGTTGTCTTTCGGGTCAAAAGGATGCACAGTGCTGTCGAGAGGTCTGCGCATAATTTTTTCAAGATCTTCATCGCCGAAAATTTCGGCAAGATCCTCAAATACGGTCAGCTGCGTCTGCTTGGGATAACTCCTGAGCATATCGGAAGCCAGCTTATAATCTCCTTCACTCCATTCCGGAGCGCCGAATTCTTTCAGGCATTCATCCATAACAACGGCTAATGTTTTATTCGGAGTATAATCCGAAAAAGCCATTGCGATTTCATATTTCATTTTCGTACCGGTCATCAGCGCAGCGCCTTTGGCAATATCCGTCACCCGGGTGAACAGTTCCTTCATCTGTTTGACCTTCGGCGCTCTGACTTCATATTTGATGACCGCGTGCGCCTGTACGACGTTCGGCGCAGTGCCGCCGGCATCGGAATATGCATAATGAACACGGGCTTCATCGATCATATGCTCCCGCAGGTAGTTGACACCCACATTCATCAATTCGCAGGCGTCCAGAGCGGAACGGCCGAGATGCGGTGCGCCGCCCGCGTGAGAAGCGATCCCGTCAAAAATAAAGTTAGCACCCATGATCGCCACACTGCTCCGGGAGGAGACCCGGTTCAGGTATGCGGGATGCCAGGTATAGGCAAAATCGACATTATCAAAATATCCGGCCCGGGCGATAAATTGTTTGGAACCGGCTCCTTCTTCCGCAGGACAGCCAAAGAGGATCACCGTACCGTCCAGATTATTTTTCACCAGATAATCCTTCGTGGCAACCGCAGCCAGCCAGGCACCGGAACCAAGCAGGTTATGACCGCACCCATGTCCGGAACCGCCGGGTTCAATGGGACATTGTTCCGCTTTTGCCGCTTCCTGGCTGAGTCCGTCCAATGCGTCATATTCCGCAAGAAAACCCATCACAGGTTTGCCACTGCCGCATTTATAAGTCGCGGTAAAGGCTGTCGGGATATCGGCGATGCCGAGATCAACCGTGAACCCTTCCTTCTGAATAGCGTCGACCATTGCTGCGGCAGACTGTGTCTCTTTATATGCGAGTTCAGCAAATTTCCAGATTTGCTTTGCCAGCGTTACCGCCGTTTCTGATTTTGCGGCTACCAGATTTTTTACTTCTTCTTTTTGACCCATATTCACTCCGTTTTACATAAGCAGTAAATTTAGCATTCAGATTCTTCAGGATAAAAGCAGAAATGCTGTTACCCTTAACTTCACTCTTTGCACTTCACTCTGTTAACTGTATTAAAGGACCTGGCTCAGGAAGCGGATCGTTTCCGGTGCCTGCGGACAGGTGAAGATCGTCTCCGGATTTCCCTCCTCCGTGATAATTCCGTTGCAGATGAAAAGGACCCTGTCGGATATTTCACGGGCGAAAGCCATTTCATGCGTTACCACCAGCGTCGTCATGCCTGATTTTGCCAGATCCCGGATCACATTCAGCACTTCCTTCACCATTTCCGGATCCAAAGCGCTTGTAGGCTCATCAAAGAGCATTACATCCGGATGCATCGCCAGTGCACGCACGATCGAAAGACGCTGTTTTTGGCCGCCGGAAAGTTTACGCGGGTATTCTTTCGCTTTGTCTTCAAGTCCGACACGTATCAGGAGCGACATTGCCTCTTCTTCCGCGTCTTTTTTGGCGATTTTTTTCTCAAGCGTCGGCGCCAGGGTAATGTTATCCAGCACCGTCATGTTCGGAAAGACATTGAAGTTCTGGAACACCATGCCGATCTTCTGCCGGTACTTGCTGATATTTTTCTGCTGCGTCATGATGTCGGTTCCTTCGAAGTAGATTTTCCCTTCATCCGGTATCTCCAGCAGGTTCAGGCAGCGCAGAAAGGTTGATTTACCGCCGCCGGAAGGCCCGATGATCGAAATTACTTCTCCCTTCATCACCGAAAGGTCGATGCCTTTCAGAACTTCCAGTTTGCCGAAGTTTTTCTTCAGATTTTCAGTACGGATAATTTCGTCAGTCACTGATCGTTAATCTCCTTTCGAGCAATACAAGCAGTTTGGACAGGACAAAATTGAGAACAAAATAGATTATACCCACAATTGTCAAAGATTCAAGAGCCAGAAATGTTGCGGATTGGACAGTACGCTGGCTGGTCATCAGTTCTCCGACAAAGAACACGGATGCCAGAGAAGTACCTTTCACTGTAGAAATAAACTCATTACAGAGAGCCGGAAGGATGTTTTTCACTGCCTGGGGCAGAATGACCCTGGTCATTACATTTGTTTCGGTGAGTCCGATACTGCGGGCAGCTTCCCACTGTCCTTTGTCTACCGCGTTGATCCCGGCCCGGATGATTTCGGAGATATAAGCTGAAGCATTCACGATCAGAGCGGTCAGGATGCATTGCGTATCGGTCAGTTCAAAGGGCACCAGTTTCGGCAGACCGATCCAGAAAAAGTAAAGCTGGAGCAGGATCGGTGTCCCGCGCAGGATCTCTATGTAGATATCAGCGACACCCCGCAGGATCTTTGACTTTCCCATATGCAGCAGTGCGACAAACATCCCGAGCAGTGTTCCGAAAAAGACCGTCAGCGCGGAGAGCCATAAAGTACCGCCCAGACCCTTCCAAAACGTCATGTAATACATATTCCAGAGCCGAATGATTTTTTCCAAACCTGATCTCCTTTATCCCAACTTACTTTCTGACAGTTTCCGTTATATTGCTTCCGAACAGATTTCCCGGCAGCCCGGTACCGGGAAATCCGCTAATCATTCTTTGATCAATTGTTTTCCAGGCCAAGGGTCTTGGCATATTCAACGTATTCGTTTCTCCATTCGATATACTGACCGGATTCAAGGATATCGTCGATGACACCGTTGATCACTTCCATCAGGGATTCAGTTCCGTCCATCGGGCATGCGATGACTGTACCTTCTTCCTCTTCTTTCACATCGAATTTGAAACTTGTGGTGGAAAGTCCGCCGTTCGCTTCCGCGTACAGTTTACCGGATGAGATCGCGGTGATGCAGACGTCAGCCTTATTCTCGGAAACAGCCAGGTAAGCGTCAGTCATGTTCGCGACTAGCTTGAAGTTCTTGGCGTTGTTGCAGTATTTGTTATAAAGGCCTTCCTGGTAAGAACCGGACTGGGTGATAACGGTGGCGTTTGCAAGATCTTCAATGGAAGTATATTTGTCAACATCTTCTTCGCGGACAAGGAAGCCGTATCCGTCATCCTCGCTTGATTCCGAATAATAATACCCCTTGGAAAGGCGCATCGCCATAGCCCGCTGTTCGTTATAAGCGATCGCGGAGATCGCCATGTCGCATTTTCCGGAGGCGGTACCCGCCAGCACTGCGGAGAAATCCAGCGGATTGAGCTTCAATTCAACACCGATCGTATCAGCGATCAGCTGCGCAAGTTCGATATCTGAACCGACGTACTGTTCATCACCGGTTTTGTTCGGGTCAATGAATTCGTTCGGAGCCCAGTAGGGTTCAGTGCAAAATTCGATATAACCTTTTTCCTTGATCTGCTCCAGGCGGTCACCTTTAGCCATAGCAGGAACAACAACAGCCATCATCAGGACAGCGACGATAAGAATGGATAACAGTTTTTTCATAATAACACCTCTCTTTTTTTGTATCTCGCGATACTTTATTTTCTAAGTTGCTTTCATTATATCACTTTATCATGATAAAGCAATAAAGTGATGAAATTTGTGACATTTAATTTTTTTGATTTTTTATACAGAAATTTCAGCTTCAAAAACCTCATTCTCTGCTAAAATAGAATGAAAGTAATCATTATTTATTTTTCTTCTTTACCCGCTTTTTCTGAAGTGAAACAAAAAGAAGAGAAAGGAACGGATAGGGCTTGGATCTTTCGGATCTGGCAGCTTATGCCGAAGAGAAATATCAGATCCGGGAACAGTTCAAATGGGCTGATTTTCCCGGCTTTTCGGTATTGGCTGAACCATTCACCGGCAAATGGGCTGCCCTGCTGATGCGGCTGCATGATGCGGAAACCGGCAGGGATATCCAGCGCTGCGATATTAAATGCGGCATTCACACCCTTACGGAAATCAATGAACCGTATCTGACAACGCCCTTCCGTATGAAAGGCGATAAATGGGTCGGCGTTGCCATTGATGAACGCACGCAGGCAGATGTTGTATACCGCCTTTTCGACCGTGCCGTTTATTACGGCGAACAGCGCGGATATACACTTGTGCTTGATAATACACCTCAGCAAAACTCTGCCGGCAGCTATCAGGAAACCGCCCTTCCGCTTTCAGGCTCCTCCCGTTATTCACCCGATTCGGATATCCCGGAAAAGATCCTGCAAATGATGAAGATGTACCGTTACGGGGATGGTTCTTTCCAGCAAAAATGCAAAAACTTTTTCCGGCAGGGAAAGTTTATGGAGGATTACGAAGACGATAAGCCCTGGAACGGCAGTTTTCTTCATTATTTTCCCACATATCATGACCTGAGTACAGAACAGCTGCGCGGTTATTTCACCTGGCGTTCAAATATCAGAAAGGGAAACTGGCAGCCGGTCGCCCCGTCACTTTCCTATATTTATATATATGAACTCCTCAACGGTATCGGAGCGGATTCTGCGGAAGACAGTCTTCGGAAAATGAAAGCCTTTGAGAAAAACTATCTTGACACGGGCCTGGGTGATGAAGATACCCGCAGGAACCTGCGCCACTGGATGCTGGAATTCGCTGTTATCAATAAGCTGCCTGCTGAAACAGCAAGGCAATACGCGGAGCCGGAAACACTTTCGAAAGATGCATTCCTTATGATCCTACGGGATCCGAAAGAACACGGCGATGAAGAAATATTCAGTGCTTTAAATGCATTTACGGGAGAGAAATTATCTCAATCACCCGTTATAACGAAAAACGAAGCAAAAGGGAAGCATCTTTTTGCTGAAGTCTGGCGATACGGTTCGCAGTTTTATTTCCAGAACAACAAAAATCTTTTCGTCTCCTGTTTCGGGAAGGAGAACCTTTACCACTGGTATCCGCTTGCCAATGCGGTCTATTTCTGGCAGGATCAAACCATGGCTGACAGCGAATTCATCCTGACTGAATGCCGCAAATTCATCTGCCGCGGCGGCATGTGGATGGAGAAAAAGTTTGAGACGATCAGCTTCGAAAAGAAACGTTTCCAGGCACTGCTGCATGAGGCGGACAGGCTGCTGCGCAAATACCTGAACACAGGACACGCGCTGAAGCAGAAACCCGAGGAAGCCTGGGCCTCTCCCTATGCGGAAGCGGTTATAGAAATTGACCGCAGGGAAACCATCGAAGCAGCCAAACCGAAAATCAATATCGATCTCTCCGGTCTGGAAAAGATACGTAGGGATTCCCTGCAGACAAGGGACAGCCTGCTGACAGAAGAAGAGCTCGCTGATGAGCGGGAAGCTGAACCGATCCCATCGGCGGAAGTCCCGGATACCTCATTGTCCGCACCGCGCGATTCTTTCATTCACGAGACGGTTAATGAACCTGTTTCTCCATTAAGTCCACTCTATGCACAGATTATTCAGATGCTTCTGCGGGGAGAATCTCCTGATGCGGTCATCAGGGAACAACACCTAATCGCGTCTGTCATTACGGACAATATCAATGAACTGCTCTTCGATGAAATCGGGGATAATGTTCTGGAATGCGATGGCAGTACAATAACCCTTGTAGAAGATTATAAAGAGGATATAATAAATATCCTTGGCGGATAATTCCATCCGCACAAATCAGGCTGCTGATATCTGCCCGGAGGGTTTGAATGATTGACGAAAACAAAAGAATTCCGAAACGGATCGCACAGACGGTGCTCAATTCCCTGAAAGGAGGCGTTGTACCGCGTATCGGGCTGCCTTACATCACGGTCGGACGGAAAAATGAGATCGAAGCACTCCTGCACGATGTGGAGATCATCTCCGAAGGCGGAGCTTCTTTCCGCTTTATCGTCGGCCGTTACGGTTCCGGGAAAAGTTTTCTGATCCAGACCATCCGTAATTACGTTATGGAACGCGGATTCATCGTCGCGGACGCGGATCTTTCGCCGGAACGCCGTCTCCAGGGTACCAAAGGACAGGGACTGGCCACCTACCGCGAATTGATCAGCAATCTTTCCACCAAAACAAAACCCGAAGGCGGTGCGCTGTCGCTGGTGCTGGACCGCTGGATCAACAACATTCAGGCAGAAGGCGCTCAGGAAAACGGGCTGATCCCGGGTGATCCGGCCCTGACGCAGGCGGTAGATAAAAAGATCTGGGCAGTCACCTCTTCCATCAGCGAACTTGTCCATGGTTTTGAATTCGGCAGGCTTCTTTCAGCTTACTACCATGCTTATGTGGAAGGGAATGATGACCTGAAGATGAAAGTATTGCGCTGGTTCCGGGGTGAATATCCCACAAAACGGGACGCGAAG
The DNA here is from genome assembly GCA_902786265.1 of uncultured Chloroflexota bacterium. Classification (GTDB taxonomy): domain Bacteria; phylum Chloroflexota; class Anaerolineae; order Anaerolineales; family Anaerolineaceae; genus Flexilinea. The sequence continues at coordinate 133,050 of CADACE010000003.1, forward strand.
GAAGAGCTGGGCGTCAATATCATCATCACGGATGATGACTGGTATGACTACCTGAAAATCTTCGCGGTCTTCTTCAGACTCGCCGGTTATACCGGCATAATGATCATGATCGACGAGCTCGTGAATATCTATAAGATCCCGAATACTATCACCCGGCAGTATAACTATGAGAAAATGCTGACCATGTATAACGACACACTGCAGGGAAAAGCAAAATATCTCGGAATTATCATGGGTGCCACGCCGCAGGCTGTCGAGGATAAAAGGCGCGGGGTTTACAGCTATGAAGCCTTGCGTTCACGCCTGGCAGAAGGTAAATTTTCCCGTCCCGGCGCGCGGGATATGCTGGCGCCTGTCATCCGACTGGAAGCATTGACTGCCGAAGAAATGCTGGTGCTCTGCGAAAAACTGACCGCCATGCACGCGGGCCTTTATAATTATGATCCGAACCTCACCACCGATGACCTGGCAGACTTCATCAAAATCGAATACGGACGCATCGGTGCGGACCAAAACATCACCCCACGCGAAGTGATCCGCGACTTTATCGAGCTGCTGGACCTGATCTATCAGAATCCGACACTTCATATTAAAGATGTATTACAGTCCGATGAGTTTTCCTACGCGAAATCCGAAGCGGTTTCAGACAATGTCACGGAAGATTACGCGGAATTCACCATATGAACGTATTCGACCGCTACGCTCCCTTCATTCAGGATTATATTTACCGCTCCGGCTGGCAGACGCTGCGCAGTGTTCAGAACGCGGCGGGCGACGCCATTTTCAATACGGATGAAAATGTTCTGCTGACCGCCTCAACAGCCTCCGGGAAAACAGAAGCGGCCTTCTTTCCCATTTTGACACTGCTGGATGAAGACCCATCCCACAGTGTCGGCGTCTTATACATCGCTCCGCTGAAAGCGCTCATCAACGACCAGTTCGGACGGCTGAACGAGCTCTGCGAAGAAGCCGGGATCGCCGTTTACCGCTGGCACGGGGACGTCCCGCAGACACAAAAGCGCAAACTGCTGCGCAAACCTTCCGGGATTTTGCAAATCACTCCGGAATCGCTGGAATCCCTGATGATCAACAAACACATGGAGATCCCGTCACTTTTCGGCGACCTGCGCTTTATCGTTATTGATGAAGTTCACTCGCTCCTCAGGGGCGACCGCGGCATGCAGACCTTCTGCCTCATCGAGCGGCTCTGCAGACTCGCAGGATGCAGTCCCCGGCGAATCGGACTTTCCGCTACCATCGGTGACCCGCAGGCGGCAGGTGCTTTTTTGTCCGCCGGCAGCGGACGGGGAACGGTTATTCCCCGCTTTGAAAGCGGGAAAGAAGTCTGGCGGCTTTCCATGGAACATTTCTTCAATACCGATCCACAGGCGGATGAAGGGAAAGACATCATCTCGGAAACTCCGATTTTGGAAACTCCCACCGATACCGCGCCGAAAGCGGCAGACCCGGGGATCGGATATATATTTGAGCACACCAGGGGAAAGAAATGTCTGGTCTTCACCAATTCCCGCGAAGAATGCGAATCCGTCTGTCAGAGCCTGCGCCAATACTGCGAAGTCAACCATGAGCCGGAACGTTTCCTGATCCATCACGGGAACCTGTCCGCTTCCTACCGGGAGAGCGCGGAAGAGGAGATGAAGGACGACGATAACCTGAATTCCGTCTGCGCCACAGCGACCCTTGAACTTGGCATTGATATCGGCAGACTGGAGCGGGCTTTTCAAATCGACGCTCCTTTCACAGTTTCCGGTTTTTTACAGCGCATGGGGAGAACCGGACGCAGAGGAGAGCCTTCGGAAATGTGGTTCGTGATGAGGGAAGAACATCCCGAAGCACGTGCCATGCTGCCGGATATGATCCCGTGGCACATGATCCAGGGGATCGCGCTGGTGCAGCTTTACATTGAGGAACGCTTTGTTGAACCGCCGCGGACCGAACGCCTGCCCTACAGCCTGCTGTATCACCAGACCATGAGCACCCTCGCCTCCTCGGGCGAAATGACCGCGGGAGAGCTGGCTTCCCGGGTGCTTCCGCTCTCCTGCTTTCATCGCATCTCGCAGGATGATTACCGCTTACTTTTACAGCATTTGCTCCAAACAGACCATATCAATAAAACCGAAAACAACGGGCTCATCGTCGGTTTGACCGGGGAACGGGTCGTCAACAGCTATAAGTTTTACGCGGTCTTTCAGGAAAACATCGAATATTCCGTACGTGCGGGATCGGAAGAGCTCGGCACCATCGTCAAACCGCCGCCGGCAGGAGATAAGATCGCCATTGCCGGGCGGGTCTGGGTCGTGGAAGAGGTCGATCACAAAAAGAGAGTGGTTTACTGCAGCCTCGTGAAAGGTAATATTCCGGCATACTTCGGCGATGTCGCCGGTGATATCCACACCCGGATCCTGGAGCGAATGTATAAGGTATTGAATGAGGAGAAGAGCTATCCCTATCTGTTGCGCCATGCCGTCTGCAGGCTGGGAGACGCCCGTGAATGTTTCCGGAAATCCGGTATGGCGGAACGTCCGCTGATCCACCTGGGCGGAAACATGTGGGCGCTGTTCCCCTGGCTGGGCAGCTACGCTTTTCTCGCACTGGAACGCTTCCTGAAGATCCGCTGCGGAGAGCGTCTCGGACTCAGGGGAATGAATCCTTCCCGACCTTACTACCTTCAATTCACGATGAAGGTCAGCGAAGAGGAATTTTACAAAATCACGTCGGAAGAAGCAGCGAAAGATTTCGACCCGCTCGAGCTGGTATATCCGAATGAAGTTCCTGTCTTTGAAAAATATGACGAATTTGTCCCGGATGAACTAATCCGCAAAGGTTTCGCCCTCGGCGTGCTGGACATCGAAGGGATGAAAAAACGGGTCCTCTCCTGGTCCTGATTTTTTCCGCATAATAATCAACACCAGACGCCCGCTCCGGCCCTGCTGCGCAGCAGCATAAACCGCGGCGGGCAATTCTCTATCCCTCAAGATCCCTTATTCTTCGAAAGAATAACTCTCAGGTTTTCGTTATATATAAAAGATAGTTTTTCCGTCATATTTCAGACAGAAAAACTATCATAAACTCTGATGTTCCTTTATCAGGTTCCGAATTATTCAGCGAAAAGATCAATACCGTTCTTCATTGGGCCGGCATGCAGCATGGACGCAATCGTCTGCCCGATGCAGGTAAACCCGTCAACCGTACCGAAATTCTTTCCCGCGGGGATCTGCGGGCCGTAAATGAGCAGCGGTACATATTCACGGGTGTGATCGGTCCCCGGATGAGTCGGGTCATTCCCGTGATCCGCGGAGATCATCACAACATCGCCTTCCTCCAGCTTCGGCAGGAAGTTTCCGAGCCATTTATCAAACTCGATCAGCCCGTCGGCATATCCCTTCACATTTCTGCGGTGTCCCCACACCATGTCGAAATCCACCAGATTGACAAATATCAATCCTTCCGGGAATTTTTCCATGCATTCTTCCGTGTGATGCATACCGTCCATATTGGACTGATTATGGACAGCCCAGGTAACGCCTTCTCCGTCAAAAATATCCTCGATCTTCCCGACACAGGCAACCGTCTTGCCCAGTTCCTTCAGGCGTGTCATGATGGTTTCCTCCGGCGGTTTCAGGGAGAAATCACGGCGGTTCGCGGTACGGGAGAAATGTCCCGCTCCGGTGCCGACAAACGGGCGGGCAATCACGCGGGCCACCCCATGTTTACCGGTCAGGATTTTGCGGGCGATTCGGCAGTATTCGTAAAGTGTCTCGACCGGAACGATATCTTCATGCGCGGCGATCTGGAAAACAGAATCCGCGGAAGTGTAAACGATCAGGTCACCGGTCCGCATATGTTCTTCACCCAGTTCATCCAGGATCGTGGTACCGGAGGCGACACAGTTGCCGAGAACACCTCTTCCGGTTTGTTCCCGGAAAGGTTTCAGAACTTCTTCAGGAAAGCCGTTAGGATATGTCGGCAGCCGATTCGGGCTGATGATCCCGGCGATTTCCCAATGTCCGATGGTCGTATCTTTACCGGCAGAAAGCTCATGAAGCCTTGCGAAAGCGCCAAGCGGAAGTTTAGCCGGTTCAAAACCTTCCATCCCGTCAATATTCCCAAGTCCGAGATACTGCATGGTAGGCAGTTTAAACCCCGGAATGGAAGCCGCAATATGCCCCAGCGTATTCGGATTGATATCCCCAAATTCAGCAGCGTCCGGTGCCGGTCCCATACCTACGCTGTCCAAAATAATCAAAAATACTCGTTTGATATCCATATCAGACTCCTTATAAAAGAACTGAAAGTGACTTTTTTATAATTATAAATCCTTTATCTGAATCCGAAAAGAGCGAAAACAGATATAATTTTATAAAAAGCAGTCAACAGCCGGCAGATACCGGCTTATTCTTCGAAAGTGGAAAATTTGAAAAGGGACGCAGAAGTCAGATTTTCGTGACTCTTTGGCAGATCCGGATTCGGGAAATAAATATGGAAAATATACAGATCGGAAAAGTTGTTATTGTACGTGACTCCTTCTTGACAGAGGACGAAAGAGACCTGAAAGGACAAAAAGGCATTGTGCGAATGCTTTATGACGCGGACCCCACGGATGATCAAACCAGGGATGAGGTAATGGTTGAATGGACTCCGGAGACACTGGACAGCTTTGAAGATGATTATTTCTATGATGCTTTCGATGAAGAAATCAGCTGGACCAGCTATATCCTGCCGACGGAAGTCCTTGAACAAACCGATGAAACCGTAGACGAGTTCGAACTGGCCTGGAAAAAGCAGGAAATCTTTACCAGACTGTTCCTGGACGGATTGGGCAGGGACGGGAAGCTGATCGTGAAAGCCTTCGAAAAGCCCGTCGATCCCTCAAAATACATGCCGCTGGACTGCTGGCTGGATTACCTGAATCATTCTCTGAAATTCCCCGTAAAATGCAAAGTATGCTTCCCATATGATGAGGAAGACGGTCCGATGCAGGAAGGTTCCCGTGTTTCCCTTACCGGTTTGAACGGCGTCGACCGAACGCTTGGCATTTTAGCTGAAGTGGAATTTCATGAGCGTCCTTATGTCCTGCCGCTGCAGGACCTGTCAAGCGCGGACAGTTATTCCAAAGACGGAAAATATCTCGACGCTTACGGTTTATGGCTGGTCTGCATCTCCTGAGCAATCAAAAAGTGGAATTTCAGCCTTTTTTCATCGGTTCTGTCAAAGTTGATAAGCCGCTGCTGCAGGCGCCTCTTGACGGCTGGACAAACGAACCATTCCGCCGCATCACCAGGGAACTCGGGGCGCCGTTATCGGTCACCGAATTCATCAACGGTCTGGATGTTGTCCATAAAACACCGAACCTGCCGCAGCGTATTGCGTTTGATAACTCAGAACGCCCCATCGTCTTCCAACTGTTTGATGACGATCCGGAAAGGCTGATCGAATCCGCGGTCATTCTGGAGGAACGCTGTCACCCCGATGTGTTCGATGTAAACATGGGCTGTTCCGCGCGGCAGGTCGCCAACCGCGGAGCCGGTGCCGGGCTGCTGCGTTTTCCGGAGAAAATTCAGAAAATTATTTCAGGATTGACAGCAAAGCTTTCGGTTCCGGTCACGGCAAAGATCCGCATGGGCTGGGACAGCGATTCCATCAATTTTCTTGAAATCGGGAGAATCGTTCAAGATTGCGGCGCTGCCATGGTCACGCTCCATGCCCGCACCCGCAAGCAGGAATACAGCGGGAAAGCAGACTGGTCCGCCATCGCCGCGCTGAAATCAGCGCTGAAGATCCCGGTGGTCGGAAACGGGGATGTCGAGACGATTGCGGACGCAGAGCGTATGATGCAGGAAACCGGATGTGACGCGGTGATGGTGGGTAGGGCAATGCTGCGCAATCCCTGGATCTTCGCGGGCTATGATTTTGAGAACGTCCCGCTTGACCTGTTCCGGATGACCTGTCGAAAACACCTGCGTTACAACATGGAGTATTACGGAGATCACTGGGGCTGTGTCACATACCGCAAATTCGCCAAACGCTACCTTTCCCGCCTGGAAGTCAGCCGGGAAAACATGCAGACGCTGATGACGACGGATGACCCTGATACTTTCTGCCGATATTTCGATGTTTTATTGAATGGAGAGGCTTTGTGATCGAATTAGAAAATCTCCTGACGGAAGAGGAATGGGAGCTGCTCTGCGACTGCTGCGCCCTATGCTGCCTGTACAAGGTACAGGATGAAGACACAGGAGAGGTTTTTTACACCTCCGTTCTCTGTCCTTATCTGAATAAAGAGAATGCCCATTGCATTTGCTATGCGCAGCGTTTCCAAAAAATGCCTACCTGTACAAAAATCTCGCCTGAAAGTCTGCCGGAAATCGCGCGCTGGCTTCCCAAAAGCTGCGCCTATCGCTGCCTGTATGAAGGCATACAGCTCCCGTCCTGGCACCCACTGTTTTCCGATACATCTGAGGAAGCAGATGCGCTGCGCAGAAAAATCGAGAATATCTGCATCCGTCCCAACACCTGCATCAGCAAAAAGACCGCTGATGAAATTATCCAAACCAGCCGCGTACCGAAATCTTCCCACAAGCTCACCAGGATGCTGCTGAATCACGTTATTGAGGATATTGATTTATGAAAATTGCTTATTTCATCTCATCCCACGGTTTCGGCCACGCAAGCCGGGCAATTGCTGTCATGGAAGCGTTATCGGTATATGACCCGGAGATCCATTTTGAAATATTCACCGGCACGCAGGAATGGCTGATCCGTGACGCAGGGCTCCGCAATTACACATATCACCCGGGTGCAGTCGATGTCGGGCTGGTACAGCTCACCCCGATGGACCATGATCTGCCCCGCAGTGTGGAAAACATCAGCGCTTACCTGGAAAGCATTCCGGAGCGCTCCGACAAACTGGCTGCCGAGATATTGAAACTCGGTGTTGAGAAAGTGATCTGTGATATATCCCCGCTCGGCATTATCACGGGGAAAAAAGCCGGACTGCCCACTTATCTCTTTGAGAATTTCACCTGGGACTGGATCTACGAGCTGTATGAAGAAGAATGTCCGGAGTTCCGGCAAATCAACGAACAGCTCCGTGAGATTTTCATTCAGGCGGATTTCCGCATGCAGTCCGAACCGCTCTGCGATCCGCTTCCGACAGCGGACATTTTGATCCCGCCTGCAAGCCGCAAACCGCATCATACTGCCGCGGAGTTCCGAGCCTCCCTCGGCATTCCGGACGCTCACCGCATCGGCCTGATTTCCATGGGCGGGATCCCGGAGAATCTTGATTTTGCGGTGAACAGCCACATTCCGGATAATCTCACGCTGCTGCTCCCCGGAACCTTTGAGAAAATGGAAAAGATCGGGAACAAGATCCTGCTTCCGCACCACTCCGATTGCTACCATCCGGATATGGTTCAGGCTTCTGATTTTATCATCGGCAAAGCCGGTTACTCTACTATCGCGGAGGTCTGCAATGCCGGCGCCGCTTACGGGTTTATTTCGAGGGCGAATTTCCGGGAATCCGACGTTACGGCAGATTTTCTGCGCCGCCGTCCCAATACGCTGGAAATCGCACAGGATCGCTTTGAAGCCTTTACTTTGGATGAGGAGATCAACAAGCTTCTTGAGCTCGGCAGGATCCCTCCGCAGCCTGTCAACGGTTCTAGGATCGCCGCGGAATTTATTCTTGGGATTTTCTAAAAAAAAAAGACAGCCAATCAGCCAGCCGCGTGCATCATTCGTTGAATGAGCCAATCGGCATGATCGTTTCCGGTTCGTATTCGATCACTTCCGCCTGAACCTGTCCGCGGGTCAGTTCAGAGAGCTCTGTCTGGAATTTCGGCAGGGCTTCTTCAATAAAGCGGGCTGTGATGGTTACATCCGCACCGAAATCTTCATCCATCGTGATAGCGTGCCATTTCTGCAGCAGCAGACGGACCCGTTCGAACAGGCTGTATTCAATGGCAAGCATCACAACATATGTCGGCACTTTTTCCGCCCGGGGCAGGATCTCAAGCACAGCTTTTGCCGCGTCCCCATAAGCGTGGACCAGTCCGCCAATCCCCAGTTTTGTCCCGCCGAAGTATCTGGTCACAACAATTGCCGCGTCGCCCAGGCCGCTTCCCTGCAGTACAGCCAGAACCGGACGTCCGGAGCTTCCGGAAGGTTCTCCGTCATCGCTGCAGTAAGCGCTGACCGAATTCCCGTATCCGATAATATACGCCGGTACATGATGCGTGGCGTCAGGATATTTCGCCTTGATGGAATTGATAAATTCCCGTGCTTCCTCATTGGAAAACACAGGTGCGGCTGAGGCGATGAAACGGGAATTGATCACCACGATCTCAGTCTCAGTAAACTTTTCGGGTATCGGATAACGTGTCGGCATAATCAGCAGGCAGTGGTCAGTAATCTGTGATCAGTGGTCAGTGTTTCTGAGTTATGTGTCAGCGGTTAGGGATGCGTGGTCTGTATTAACTCGCATCCATCCGCAAAATTAACACCACACTTCACTCTTCACACTTCACACTACTTATTAGTCAGTTCTTTCCAGGCTCCGGTCCAGGGCGTACCGAGGCGGTGGTTTTCCGAGACTTTCACAGAATCCAGCGCCTGCAGCACCTGCACCATCAGCGGGATCAGCTCACCGTAATTTTCGGACAACACCAGCGGACGCATCTGGTCGGCCAGCAGCTTTGTCCACTGCCAGTCCATGCGGAAGCGATCGGCCTTCAGCCAGTATCCTCGTTTTTCCCATGCCTCCACCGAAGCGTCAACGGTTTCATAAATTCCGTCCAACGACATTAATATACACGCAATTAAATCGCGGGAAAGATCGCTCGGCTCCTTCTGCCGCAGCAGTTCCCGTATCGCGATCACGACAACCTTTGACAAACGGGTCCGGTCTTTTCCCGCGCTTTCAGAATTGATAACTCTGCTCATTTATGGTTACCTGTAAACATCCATCAATTATTGTAATTCCTCAGAACCTTCCCGGGGACTGTTCCCGCCAAATTTACGTTTCTGAATCATTACGGCTGCCCAATATTATAAATCCATTTTTCCCCTTTACAAAGTTCTTGTCATATATCCTCTGCCGCTATCCGGAAACCCGCGTGAATCACATACTCTGTGGGTGAAAGACTGTAGTAAAATTTCATTAGTGTTTATCATATTATGTACGGGACGATTTTTGACATCAAACAATTCGCTGTCTTTGACGGTCCGGGAATTCGGACGACCGTTTTCCTGAAGGGCTGTCCGCTTCGATGCGAATGGTGCCACAATCCGGAGGGGCTGTCCTTCAGCCCTCAGCTCATGGTATCCAAAGCCGCGTGCACACATTGCGGCAGATGTAAGGCTATCTGTCCGTCTCCCTCCGGGTGCATTGTCTGCGGGAAATGTGTACGTGCCTGCCCGCTGGGGCTGCGCAGGATAACGGGAAAGCACGTCGAGGCAGCCGATCTGGCGGCGAAGCTGCTGAAGGACCGGACCTACCTGGAAAAGCAGGGCGGCGGGGTCACCTTTTCAGGCGGCGAACCGACCGCGCAAGGCGAATTCCTGCTGGAGACCCTGCGGCTGCTCCGCCCCATACATCGCGCCATTGAGACCAGCGGATACTGTGCACCCGATCTCTTCCGGGAGATCCTGAGCGAACTGGATTATGTCATCATGGATATCAAACACACCGATGACGCTCTCCACCGCAGATACACCGGGGTCAGCAATCAAAAGATATTGCGGAACCTGGAACAGCTGAAAAAAAGCGGGAAACCTTTCCGCATCCGGATCCCCGTGATTCCCGGTGTAAATGACTCAGAAGAGAATTTCCGGGAAACCGCAAAGCTGCTCACAGACACGGAGCATCTGGATACCGTTGAACTTCTGCCCTACCATCAGACCGCCGGTGCGAAATATGAGATGGTGGACATGGATTATAAGCCGTCATTCCAAACGGACCGGCTTCCAAACCTGAATACGGCAATATTTGCGGAATACAACGTCCCCTGCAGGGCGATATAAGCAGATCAAAATTGTGCGCCGGATGATGCGATAGTGAAAGGAACTAAACATGACAGAATATATTGAAACCCTTCTCAAGCGTTTTATCGCTGACAAAGATCAGAAAAAATACCGCATCTCCTTCACGGATGACGGGACGCTGGCTGCCGCCTGGAAAGGAGAGAACCTGAACGATCTCCAACGGGCAGTACGCAGGCTTCAATTCATGCTGGAGAATGAAGTTCCTCATGTGTATCCGGATGAAAAAATCGCATTGATCCGCACGGTACCGCAGATCCCGGAAATCTTTACTGAACAGGAGCGGGAGGAGATCCGGAAGGCGCACTACATCCACGAGCAGGGAAAGGTCTGCAACATCAATCCGGAATATATCCGGCTCATCGCGCCGGGATTTGATCAGAAACGTCTTGAGATAAGGGCAGAACTGCAGAAGGACTGCACACCTGAGAAGAAGGAATACCTGGAAGCGCTCCTGACGGTGCTCGACCTGATCCAGGCTTTTGCCGCGCGCTATCGTGAAGCGGCAGAAAAGGCCGGGAATGAAACCGTCGCGAAAACTTTTGCCAGGATTCCCGCCAAAGCACCGGAAACCTACCTCGAAGCGCTTCAGTTCCTGCGGCTGCTCCATTACTGTCTCTGGTGCAGTTTCAATTACCATAATACGCTGGGGCGGTTTGACCAATATATGTATCCGTACTACCGGGCCGATATCGAAAGCGGGAGACTGGACCGGGGATCCGCGCTGGAGCTGACGGAGGAATTTTTCATCTCCTGCAACAAAGACAGCGATCTTTACACCGGCATGCAGCAGGGCGACAACGGGCAGAGCATGGTTCTCGGAGGGCTGAACCCGGACGGAAGCGAAAGCTATAATGACCTCTCGGACCTCTGCCTGCAGGCAAGCCTTGAGCTCAGGCTGATCGACCCCAAGATCAACCTCCGCGTCAACCGGAATACGCCGCTTTCCCTGTACGAAAAGGGGACGCACCTGACGCAAAAAGGGCTGGGCTTCCCGCAATATGCCAACGATGACATCGTGATCCCGGCGCTGAAACGCTGGGGATACGAAGAGGCGGACGCCTATAATTATGTCGTGGCAGCCTGCTGGGAGTTCATCATTCCCGGCAGAGGGGCTGATATCCCGAACATCAACACCATGTCCTATGTGCGGACGATCACGGAAACGCTGGACCTGCTCCCGTCCTGCGAGACCTTTGAATCTTACCTGGAACTGGTTCACGGCTCGATCCTGCGGCAGACGGAGGAACTGGTCTCCCTTGCGAAGAATGTTTATATGGAACCGGCGCCGCTGATGAGCCTGATGATGGAAGGCTGTATTCAGAGCGGGAAGGATGTGTCTCAGGGCTGCCGCTATAACAATTACGGCTTCCATGGCGCCGGATTGAGTACGGCGGTGGATTCGCTCGCTGCGATCCGCAAGTACGTCTTTGAAGAGAAAACCATTTCCGCGGAAAAAATGGTTTCAATGTGCCGCACAAACTTTGCCGGCTGCGAAGAGATCCAAAACATGCTGCGTTACGAAGCGCCGAAATTCGGCAATGATGACGACAGCGTGGACGAACTGGCGAAACAGCTTCTGGACTGGGCAGCGGACGCGCTCGAGGGAAAGACCAACGACCGGGGCGGCATTTACCGCGCCGGAACGGGCTCCGCGATGTACTATGTCTGGGATTCCCGTGACCGGATCGCCACCCCGGACGGGCGCAGAGAAGGGGAAGAGCTCGCCTGCAATTATTCCCCGAGCCTTTTCATCCGCTGCGAAGGTCCGGTTTCCATCATCAAGTCGTTCACCAAGCCCGATCTCGTGCGTGTCTCGAATGGCGGACCGCTGACCATCGAACTGACTGATACAATGTTCCGCAATGAAGAAAGCATCCGCAAGGTCGCGATGTTTGTCAAAAGCTTCTTCGACATGGGCGGGCATCAGATGCAGATCAATGCCGTGAACCGGGAAAAGATGCTGGACGCGAAAAAGCATCCGGAGAATTATAAGAATCTGATCGTGCGCGTATGGGGCTGGAGCGGCTACTTCGTTGAACTGGACGAATGCTATCAGGATCACATCATCAAACGGATGGAGCTGTCCGTTTAAGGATCGGTCTCACAAGAAGCACACAGGTCCACCGCCGCGAACGGCTCCGATGCCCGGCGGCGCCATAAAGAGCCGGGGGCAACAGACGCGGCTTCTTCATCATGTCTTCCCACTATAAGAGCTCACGCTGCGTTCCGGAGGGCTTGCTTCGCAAGGCGCGGGATCGAAAGCTCGTGTGTTTGCGAAAGCCGCAGCCCGCGGCCTCGTGTGCCCCGTCACCCATATCCCCGCTGTATTTTCAGGCTCTTTTTCTGACACAGCCGTAAAATGCGGTGTCTTCCCTCCCGCGCGATCTGTCCGGAATTGTTATATATTGCTTAATTTCCGTGTATGCACATCCGTAAAAATTCTGGTAAAATAGTATATGAGAGGGATATCGGTTTTGATTTGATTTTCCGGTTCCGGAATCTGCCGGGCTTTTACCCGGACTTGCGGATGCTCTGAGTTTTATAACATTTTATCGGATTCATCGGGTGGGACTTATGTTCAGTTACTATTCATCGATCAACATATTGATATGGCTGGTTCTGGGAATTCTGTGCATTCTTGTTTATCAGGACAACCGCATCAGCAGCGATGATAAACATATGTATTACCTGACCTATGTGATCATTGCGGTCGCCGCACTGGCGGAATGGGCCGGGCTGAAGCTCAGCGGCAATACAGATGTCCCGACATGGGTGCTGCGGCTGGTGAAATGCTGTGACTACATCCTGACACCGATGGCGGCCTTTTCGCTGGCGAGGCAGATGAAGCTCCGCAACCGCTGGAACAATGTGCTCATCGGACTGCTGGCCTTCAACACGGTTTTCCAGATTGTTTCCTGTTTTACCAACTGGATGATCGTGATCGACGCGCAGAACCAGTATTCACACGGTCCGCTCTACATGCTCTATCTGGTCATCAGCATCGTTGTGGTCCTTCTCATCCTGATCCAGCTGCTGATCTACAGCAAAGCGTTCCGGAAGCAAAACCGCTTTTCCCTGTATGCCATCATCGGCATGATCCTGGTCGGAATCGCGCTGCAGGAGATCCTTGGCGGAATGATCCGGACGGAATATCTGGCGCTGACCTTTGGCATCGCGCTGATCTATATTCATACGATGGAGTTTTCCCAGCAGACAGACCAGGAACACATGCAGAAGCAGCAGCTCCTGATCTCCACAGACGCGCTGACAGGGTTATACAGCCGTCATGCTTATTCCAACATTCTCAATGAATACGCCGTCAGCATGCCGGAGGATCTCGCCGCCTTCTCGATCGACATAAACGGGCTCAAGGCTGTCAATGACACCCTGGGGCATGAGGCGGGTGACGAGCTGATCTGCGGAGCCGCGGATTGCATTCTGCGCACCTTCGGTGATAAAGGGCAATGCTACCGGACCGGCGGCGATGAGTTTGTCGCTATCGTGAAAATGGCCCGGGACCAGGCAGACCCGGCGCTGGAGAAGCTGAAAAAGCAGACCCAGCAGTGGGAAGGGAAGACGGTAAAAAGCCTCAGCCTGTCAGCGGGATACGCCTTTGCGGCCGACCATAAGGATTGTTCCTGTGAAATGCTGGTGAAAGAAGCCGACAAAAACATGTATGTCGAGAAAAGAGTCTACTACCAGGCTCAGGGACACGAGCGGCGCAATCGAAGATAACGCTGAATTCATCCTGATGCGGATACGGTCTGCGTCAGGCTTTTCGGAAATATGAGATGATCCGCGACATAAAAGAATAAGCCGCGGATCTCACGCTTTAAATTTCATGTACAGCGGGCCGGAAAAGGATCCAAGGTCCATCAACCAACAGGACCGCAAGGCCGGACCGGCAGCGCGCCGGCAGGTTCAGGATCCCTTTTTCATCACATTCCCGATCGTTTTCATCATCTTTTCAACGTCAAGGGGTTTGGCGATATGAGCCTGCATACCGGCTTCAATTGCGGCGGTTTCATCCTCCTTGAACGCGTTGGCGGTCATGGCAATGATCGGAATACCCGCGAGCAATTGATCCGGCAGCGAGCGAATGGCTCTGGCAGCTTCATACCCATCCATCACCGGCATCTGGATATCCATCAGAATCAGATCATAATGTCCGGGACCGGCCGCCAAAACCGCTTCAACGGCAGCTTTCCCGTTGTCTGCTGTTTCCACCGTGAATCCTTCCTGTTCAAGGATCATGACAGCGATCTCCTTATTGATCTCGTTATCCTCCGCCAGAAGCACGCGCTTTTGAGAGAAATTGAACGGCTCCTCTTCCTCCTCAGGCATATCGGTCCTCGCCGCCGCACGGACTTCCTTCTCATCGGCAAGGCGGAATTTGATCCTGATGATAAACACCGTACCATTTCCCGGCGCGGTCAGCACCTCGATGGTCCCGCCCATCAGGTCGACAAGGCTTTTCGTGATGGACAGCCCCAGGCCGGTCCCTTCGATGCCGCTATCTGTAGAGGTCCGTTCCCTTTCAAAAGCGGTGAACATTTTCTCGGAAAATTCCGCGGACATACCGATCCCGTTATCCTGGACGCGGATCTCATACGTGGTGTAACCGTTCTCCCCGTTCCCGGTTTCCCACAAAGCGGCGGAAACCGTCCCGCCTTTCGGAGTGAATTTGTAGGCGTTGCTGAGCAGGTTCAGCAGGATGCGGTTCAGGCTCTTTTTGTCATACCAGACGTAACGGTTCTGGATCCCGGAAGTATGGACGGAGAATTCGATCCCCTTCTCCTTCATCTGTTCGGAAAAGAGATCCCGCATTTCGTCAAAGGACGCGGTAATATCAGCCGGTATATATTCAGATTCGAATTTTCCGTTTTCGATCCGGCTCATCTCAAGGATATCGTTTATCAGTGCAAGGAGCTGCTTATTTGAGTTTTCGATCTTTGTCAGATAATCATGCACAACAGGGGAAGAAGGCTCCCGCTGTGCCAGGATCGTATACCCGATGATCGCGTTCATCGGTGTCCGGATATCGTGTGAGATATTGAAAAGGAAGCGGCTCTTGGCGAGACTGCTTTCTACCGCCCGGATCTTTTCCCTTTCCGCGGCTTCGTGCTTCGTGCGCACCAGCTTCTGGACGTACAGCATGACCACCAGACCGGTAAAGATGATGCCGAGCGCGACGATCCCTCCGTTCACGAGGACAGAATGCACCTCAGCGATCGTTTCCTTTGCCGCCAGCTGTTTGGCGATCCACATCAGCGAGGAATAGACCAGGATGATAAACAGAACGATGCCGGAGGCCGAAATACCGCTGTACTCCGAAAGTGTACTGTGGATCACTGTGCGCCAGTAAAACAGGAAGCCCAGCAGGCACCATAAGGCGAGGAGCAGGAAAGCCTCGCTTCCCATGGCCTCCATCGCTGTCAGTCTCGGGACCAGCTGCACGACCACGAATAATGCGGATATGATGGTCCCGACAGCCCCGGCGAGTGTATTCTTTTTATTATTTTCCGCCTTCGCGATCTTCCAGGCTGCCGCGGAGGTATATCCGTAACCGACGATCGCGCCGAATGAGGTCAGGTCCACGAACCAGATCAGCGTATTCCGCCCGAGCAGCGAGATGAGGATGGAAATGACCATAATAAAGAGGATGCTGTAAGTCGTCTTCGAGAACTTTTCGGAAAGGATCCGGTCTTCCGCCATGGTGGAAAGGATCCGCAGGGATGCCCGGTAAGCCCCGATGATACCCGTCATGATCGCAGCCAGCGCTGTGATGCCGATGATCACGGGACCGATGCTGCCGAGATTCGTCCGGGCAGCGTAAAAGGTCGGCACGGAGACCATACCGCTCAGGTTCCCGAGATCATTGATATACTCCGGCCAGGAAGCGTAACCTTCCGGAAGCGATGCCACAGCCACCAGCGTCATCGCTCCGTACGCGAGTGCCGCGGCTATGATCGCGATGAAAATGATCGTCCGGGTCTTTTTGATATTGAATTTGAAATGGGCCGTGTCAAATGAGGTGACTTCAAAGCCGACAAAGGCCCACGGCGCCAGGATGACGATACTGAAGATGCCGTAGAATTTATTGACCGGCTGCGTCCCGAAAGAGCGGACCATTTCGCATGAAAAGGCTTTCGGAAGACAGAAGACGGAAAGGACCGCCACGCCTGCGATCAGGATCACCGAACAGATCGTGTGGATCTTCTGCAGTGCCGGTTTGGCGGCAATAAACAGCAAAGCGATCCCTCCCAGCGCGGCAACAGACGCCGCGATCTCACCGAAATAGATATCATTCCCGGCTATCGAATAAACGACGCCTTTGTGTACGGCCTCGCCGAATAAAGTCTTGATCACCACAAAGACAGCGCTGCCATTCAGAAAAACCACGGTCAGATAGGAGAGACAGAGAAACCAGGAGGATAAAAACGCGTGATCCCTGCCGAAGGCTTCCTTGGTATAGGAATAAACGCCCCCTGTCCTTGTGCTGCGGATCATCAGATAGACAAAATTCGTGCCGATAACCAGCATGATGAGCGTTCCGATCAACAGGGCGATGATCGTCCCCGCAGGGCCGGCAACCGGCACAAAGGTCGTTCCCGGCATAACGAATGCTCCCCATCCGACCATTACCCCAAAGGCCATCGCCCAGACATCCAGAGGGGAGAGATACCGGTCCAGCGCTGTCAGTTTATTCTGTTTATCTGTATTCATCATCAATGCTTTTCTTCCGTGATCTTACAGTTTCTTCCATTATTATATTATACCGAATTTTCCGGCCGCGGGAGACAGGTTTATGTTTTTGCAAAACCAAACCTGAAAAGGCAGCCGCCGGTCACCGTTCAAATATTAAATTATGAGAGATTTGTTTGACCTGTTTCGTACCTGGATCTGCAGGAGTATGCACGATCTCTTCATGGCCGACAAGATCACTCTTGCCGATATTGACCAGATACGGAAATATTTTGAATACGGCTCCGGCTCTTTCCCGGCATACAACAAAATCGATGCCATGATCACAAGGAACCTGTAGAAAGTACAGTCTGCCCCGGAAATCAGGCGCAGAATATCCGGTATAGGCCCGGCCATCTTTGATACATATTTTGCTCAGTTCAGGGCATATTTCTGCTTTTTCCTGCCATACCCCTTACAATTTACATAGAAATCCCGGGATTTCTTTAGCGTATGATCTTTTTTTCGATCTTCCTTCTATTTGACGCTTTAAAGAAAATCAGAAAGATAAAAAAGCTGAATGGTATTAGGATTACCCCGCTTTCGCGGGGAAAAGATACGGTTCCAAGGATACAACCCGGAGCACTGGGGATCCACCCTCTTACGCGGGAAAAAGCCTTTCATTCGCTTCAGTTTCAGCAATAGCTAAGGATCACCTCACTTTCGAGGTGAAAGGTCAACTCAATATTTTGACCGTTTATTGCGTCGGGATCACCCCCGCTTGCGCGGAGAAAAGTGTTATGGGTGTATTGGATTGGATGCTTGAACAGGATCACCCCCGCTTGCGCGGGGAAAAGATAATGTTAGGATAATAGCTTGCTACATCCTTAGGATCACCCCCGCTTGCGTGGGGAAAAGTCAAGAAGCAAAAGCAGCATTTCCAAACAATAGGGATCACCCCCGCTTGCGCGGGGAAAAGAGTATGAGTTACCGGAAGAAGTCACTAACGATAGGATCACCCCCGCTTGCGCGGGGAAAAGCACCACTCCTGTCCGCAGTAGCGAGGTTCTGGAGGATCACCCCCGCTTGCGCGGGGAAAAGATTGGTGAGAGTATTCCGCATTTCCTTGATGTAGGATCACCCCCGCTTGCGCGGGGAAAAGCATGGTGTTGCCTTCGGATCGTCGCGGTAATTGGGATCACCCCCGCTTGCGCGGGGAAAAGTGGTACGATATCAAGGAACGTGCGATACCGGAAGGATCACCCCCGCTTGCGCGGGGAAAAGTCCAGATTCGTGAGGAGATCAAGCAAGGTCTGAGGATCACCCCCGCTTGCGCGGGGAAAAGTGTCCGATAACTCCGCCAAAGCGGGTATCCTCAGGATCACCCCCGCTTGCGCGGGGAAAAGCAGCTTCGTTATCCAGCAAATCTTTCCCGTCGAGGATCACCCCCGCTTGCGCGGGGAAAAGCTTCTTGCTGGACGATATTCTGAGTCTGGCAGGGGATCACCCCCGCTTGCTCGGGGAAAAGTTACGAAAATTTATGAAAATTGGTTACTATCAAGGATCACCCCCGCTTGCGCGGGGAAAAGGTACAATACGCCCCATAAATCGTGTAAGTGGTAGGATCACCCCCGCTTGCGCGGGGAAAAGTCTGCGGTACCGGCTGAGGCTGCAGACTTCCGAGGATCACCCCCGCTTGCGCGGGGAAAAGTCAAAAATGCTGATGACGTAGAATCTGAACAGAGGATCACCCCGCTTGCGCGGGGAAAAGTCAGCGCAAATATTATCTAATTCTTCTTCTGTAGGATCACCCCCGCTTGCGCGGGGAAAAGTGCGGAAA
The DNA here is from genome assembly GCA_902786265.1 of uncultured Chloroflexota bacterium. GTDB lineage: Bacteria > Chloroflexota > Anaerolineae > Anaerolineales > Anaerolineaceae > Flexilinea. The sequence continues at coordinate 151,639 of CADACE010000003.1, forward strand.
CCGCATCTGCATAATCCGCATTTGGGGATCACCCCCGCTTGCGCGGGGAAAAGTACGGATGGCTTTCAGAAGAAGCGAAGGAAGTAGGATCACCCCAGCTTGCGCGGGGAAAAGCGCCTTTTTTGTTGTGCCGTCGTTACCGATGTAGGATCACCCCCGCTTGCGCGGGGAAAAGACTGCAATCTGTTTGAGCATGACTTATGTTCTAGGATCACCCCCGCTTGCGCGGGGAAAAGAGACGAATACGGCCAGCCTACGCATTACCGTAAGGATCACCCCCGCTTGCGCGGGGAAAAGCGTGCTCTTTATGCTGCGGTTGGCGTATATCACAGGATCACCCCCGCTTGCGCGGGGAAAAGTGGCGTTCGATAACTTCCGGCCGGACGTCTATGGGATCACCCCCGCTTGCGCGGGGAAAAGTTCTTTATGTGTCGGATAAGCGTATCTTCCGAAGGATCACCCTCGCTTGCGCGGGGAAAAGTTGTCAGACAGGATCACCTGATTTCCAGAAGCAGGATCACCCCCGCTTGCGCGGGGAAAAGGCGTGACTCCAGACGGAAACACCAGTAACTACAGGATCACCCCCGCTTGCGCGGGGAAAAGATCTTTTCCAGTGTTGTACGGGCATCCGTCACAGGATCACCCCCGCTTGCGCGGGGAAAAGGCCTGGCATAAGACAGCAGCGCCGACGATTGAGGGATCACCCCCGCTTGCGCGGGGAAAAGGCAGGGAATGTTCTGCCCGTTGTTGCAGATACAGGATCACCCCCGCTTGCGCGGGGAAAAGTTGATGGCGAAACCAATCTGATTGGTTTTCATGGGATCACCCCCGCTTGCGCGGGGAAAAGTTGTCGGACAGGATCACCTGATTTCCAGAAGCAGGATCACCCCCGCTTGCGCGGGGAAAAGTAAAAAATCTCGGCGATCTGTTCGCGCTACGAAGGATCACCCCCGCTTGCGCGGGGAAAAGCTATTCAGAAAAATTCGAAGAACTTTGCGGATAGGATCACCCCCGCTTGCGCGGGGAAAAGTTTTTTAACGCTAATGTTCCGAAAGTTGGTTTAGGATCACCCCCGCTTGCGCGGGGAAAAGTCAATTCGGCTCCTTCACTAACAATATCCTGTAGGATCACCCCCGCTTGCGCGGGGAAAAGGGGAAATGGTCAATACAGATTACGACCACTTTAGGATCACCCCCGCTTGCGCGGGGAAAAGGACGTGACGTTCGGGATAGTCCTTGCTGTATAAGGATCACCCCCGCTTGCGCGGGGAAAAGTAACGGTCAAGTTCACGCAAAATCAATGCTTTGGGATCACCCCCGCTTGCGCGGGGAAAAGTAATAGGAACAATTCCAGTAGTTCTGTAAAATGGGATCACCCCCGCTTGCGCGGGGAAAAGAAATAAAAGAAAATGTGAATAAAGACCAATTCAGGATCACCCCCGCTTGCGCGGGGAAAAGTGAACATCCGTGCCAAACAGATCGAGGATGATAGGATCACCCCCGCTTGCGCGGGGAAAAGACTAGTTTTCAAGAGAAAGATCCCATTTTCTAAATAATTATACTATCAACTTTGATTTAACCTTAAGAAAATCTCGTATGTCAATTGACAATCAGACAATGCCCGATGCAACTGATGAGAATAAATTTCATAATATTCCGCTACATCAGCTAATTTATAACCTTTCAAACAATTGATTTTCTTTCTTGCAAGAGGCAGAGTATCAATTACTTTGTTTTTTAATAATGGATATTGACATTTCCTCAATTTTTCCTGAAGAAAATTAATATCAAACGCTGCATTATGGCAAACGACAGGATTATCTTCAATAAATGTCAAAAATTCCTTCAACACGTTTTCTAACGGCGAACCATTTTGCTGAAGCATAACATTTGTAATTCCTGTGAGTCCTGTTATTTTATCAGGAAGCAGTTTATCAACAAAGATCAATCTTGAAAAATTATCCGTTATATCTCCATTATCCACTTTTAACGCAGCAATTTCGATAATTTGATCATTTTTGAAATTCAGACCGGTGGTTTCTATATCCAGAACAATATAAGTTAATGGTACATTTTTATTTTTACAAGAAGCTCGCCGAATAATGGATATCTTTTTTTGTTTTGCAGCATTACTGAATCCTGATTCTAAGGATATTTTTCCACTTTCCTCAAAAGCTTCCGGAGAGGGCTTGCGCATCAACTTGATTCCATCAAAATCAACAATCTCCCATGTTGTATTGTGAACACGGAAATCCATGCGTTGTTCCCCATCCGAAGGAAAAACCATTGTAGCCTGTCCCGATTTAACATTTTCACAGATTCGTTTCCATAATTCTTCCCGAACCCTTGCGCTCAGCTTCCCTACATAGACACCTGTATTTATTTCTGCCATCCATTTGGTCATATCACCGCGAAGTTTCGGAGGGCAATTCGTAAGAACAATAATTGTCATCTTTTCTAGTACCGGTTCATTGTATAGGAAATGCCGTTAGGAACAGTTCCAAATACATCGTCCCATAAATAAACAATGCTTTCATCTGATGTGGGAAGTTCTTCTTTATCAGAGAATAACCAGTTGATATCCCTTACCATCTTTTTCAAAATTTTGTTTTTTGACATAGCATCCCGGGTCCGCCTTTCGTACTACCGAAGGCAAATCCGGAGGATTTTCCGCCGCGACTTCAAAAGCCAGCGGAATCGTGATTTCTGCTTTATATAAATCTGCAATATCATATACAAAAGAACGCTCGTGCCCAACATGGACAAATCCAAGACCGGGTGAACATCCCAGAGCAACGATCACAGCATGGGCGAGCCCATAAAGGCAGGCATGGGCAGCTGATAATGCCTGATTGACCGGATCTCCGCTGACAAAGTCATCCGGTTTGTATTCTCTCCCATTCCAAAGAATGCCATACTTTTTCGAAGCCTCTCGATAAACAGCTCGTATCCGGCTTCCTTCCCTGCCCCGCAGCTGCTGCATCGTGAAACCGTCCACATCCTCATCCGGAAAGCGAAGCTGATACATTTTACGAGCGACATTCAGATGAGAACGCTGATTAGAGACCAGTTCAGCCTGCTTCATCAGCAATGATGAATTATGTGTAAGAGGGCGTCCGCCGGCATAATAGCGGACACCCTGTTCTCCGATCCAGACCACACAGACCCCTGAATCACCAATCAGTTCCATAGCCCGGTGCGTTACGGTAGTGCCCGGACCTAACAACAAAACGGATATCGCTGCGGCAGGAATGTGAATGATACCACGCTCATCCCGAACAGTTATTGCGCTGTCTTCGCGATTCAATTGACAGTGTTCAAGATAAATGAAAGTCATCCTGTCCTGAACCCTTGGAAGAGCCTGCAGATCAGGACGTACCATTCCGGACGATGTACTCATTCACATTCCCTTTTCCTTCATATCATCGGACGATCGTCATCAAGCCCATTCCATATGCTTTTCCGCGGCCGATCCCATTCACGAGCATCTCTTTGAACGAATCTGCATTTGTGACTGTAAGGCCACCTTCATAGGTTGCCGCAAATAATACGGCTTTATTCTTCCCTTTTGAGAAAGAATACCATTGCGAATGAACCACATCAAATTCATCTTCCCGAAGCAGAAACCCATGTTTTTCTGCACGCTCCAACAGCCATTGCTTTTGGTAATGCGGAGTAATATGAGCATGGATATCACCACGTTCCTTATTAGCCACACTTTTAACGGGATTCGCTGTCAGGCGGAAGTGCCAATGACTGTTATTTTCAACTCTGTTCAGCAATGGTGTGTAATCTTTGATCTCAGCGTTTACTTCCGGAGCGATGAAACCGAATTGTTTTGCGGCCTCCGTCAGATCAGGTTTTTCAGGACTCAGGATCAACAAGTAAGGACATCCCCGAAGTGTATCGATCCGCCATAAATTACGCTGACGTTCTCCTGAAAAAGACCGCTCTATCGCTCCGTGAAAAAGATTGGGAGATGCCATCGCTATCATGGTTTTGCGATTTGTTATGTCAAGTTTCAGTCTTGATAGATACATAGCTTCCTCACAATTCCTGCATGGGATCATGTGTTCCGATCTCAATTTCAGCATCTTTCATTACAGAATAACCGCGATATCCATATTGCCGATGGCGCGGATCAAAAGTAATCGGTACATCTTTTTGAATTGCGTCCCGTTTTTCTCCGGGCAATGTATCGATAGTTATCCTCAGACGAGGATTTTCATTATGATTCCGGCGCCGCCAGCGTATTTGTCTCCAGTCCGGAACCAGCCATGGTTCATCCCGAAGAGCAGTCGGTAAATCTTTATTTCGGATACCAAGACAAAGAGGCAGCGTTGGAGGGCAGGATCGCCGTCCAAGGAACAACGGAAAAGCCGGATTATTAAGCGCTTCTTCCAATTCAAGTAAAAATTTTTTATCCGGACTTTCCAGCCCAACAAGAAATATCGCATCGGACAGATAATAACGGCGGGTAACATAGGATACCTTGGCATCCTTTCGCACCATGTGAAAATCCTGCTGCAAAGCTCCCTGCTGATCTGTTCTGACTCCGAAATGCAACGCAATTAAATCTGACAAATCGGCATCCCGTTTTCTTCCTAAGGCAGCCGCAAGCAATCCAATTACTCCGCTCTTCGTCGGTTCATTGAAAGTATGACGAATTTCAAATTTTGATTCAGAGCCCCAGGATTGAAACGGAGCAGCCAGTCTGAGTAATAATGTACTCATTTCTGCACCTCTTTCTAAAAGGATGCGGAAACGGTTTCAGCTAATTTGTCTAATAGATCATTGATAGGCATGACATCCGCGATCGCTTCCAATTTTCCTGTACGATCCGTACCAAGTGCACAAACCGGTTCTGAAACAAACATTTTGTATGTTTCCTGAGCGTATTTAATAAAACATTCTTCCGATTTTTCCATGTAACCATTGGCACAGGCAGGTACCGGTTTTTCAAAAGCTCCTGCCATATTGACCGGCTGATCACAGCGCACCGTTATATAAACCATATCCGGCAAGGTACGGTTGGCATAAGAATTCTGTTTCCCGGTTGGCATGGAAAAAATAAATGATTCCGCGAAACCCTTCACAACTTCCGAAACATCTTTTCCAAGTGTTTTCTGCAGTTCCACCGCATTAACCGTGGCATAGCGATAAAGTGTAGCGGCATTGAATTCGTTTGTGCCTAAATGCCCGGCACCGGCATTATCTTCCGGGGAGCAGTCATCAACAGCAGTAAAGTAATCATATTCATTATGAATGGCATGTGTCGAAATACTGTGAGCAACCTGAGCAGCAGCATCATAATTCAAAGATGGGTCGTCAGCAACCATTCGACCAAAAAGTGCCATGTCCACAGATGGATCGGAACTGAGTTTTTCCTTAAATAACTTTTTATCTTTTTCTCCGGAAAGGACCAGTTCAGCCAGTCCTTTAGCCTGTGCATCACTCATAAAAAACAGTGCGTCAGTTCCTTTTTCAGCACTTTTTATTTTTAATCCTGCATTTACCAGAGCATCTGTCGCAAGCTTTTCAGCATCAGCAAGCTGATTCACTTCTGAAATCTTCGCAGCGACCTTTTGAACGATTGCCTTTGTTCGGTCACCGGACCAGGATTCTTCATAATCTGCACGGAACATTTCCCTCATCGCATGCTTCCAGGATTGGCTGGAAACACGGGCACGGGTCACACCACCGTATTGAGCGGTTTTCGGACTGCCGGTATCATCCCGGTTGACACAACTGGGCGGAACAGTCTGCAAAACATGGATGTCGATATACAAACGATTTTTAGTCATGGTTTTCTTCCTCTCCATTATTGGTATTATATTTTTTGTTCAATTCTCTGTAAAAATCCTGTCCCCATCGCAAACGAACCGATGGAGAAAACTCTGTATTCTGATAAAAATAAAGATCCTTCGCAAGAGCCGGATAATCAAGCGGAATACCTTCTCCCCGCAAGAGTTGAATTAGCGTCCGCAAGTGATAAGACACTTCAGTTATATCGGTTGATGTAGCAACAGTATTGAACCTCCGCAAAACTCTTTCCTTCTCATCGTCTGAATGAACTAACCTTGCTACCGCACTCCCAAAAGGAACATCACTCTTACTCATGGGATCTTTTACTGGATCATGCCCTTGCTGATGCAATGCAAACAATGTTAATGCTGTATAAACAGCCCATTCGGCGAAGGATGGTTTTCCTGAAGGGCTATAAAACTCTTCCGGCATGTTTTGGAGAAAAATCCCCCATAATTCCGGAATTTCACCCGGTGCATACCCTACGCCTTTTCGTAAATTAGCAAGATTCGCTTTCCGGGAACCTTCATTTCCGGATTTCAGGATTTTGTCAATTTGCCTTTCGGTATAATAAAAAACCTGATTATATATTTCTGCCATATGTTATGCTCCTTTGGAATCATAAATGTGGGTTAGTCTGTTTATAAATGCGTTAAACGCTTCAGGCGCGGAATAAAAATATTCTTTATTATTTTTATCGACGATCTTTCTGCCGCTGAATGCTTCCGGCCCGGATTCTTCCACAAGCTCACGACCGAGATCTTTTGCTATCGTTTTAGCTTTGTCTCGCCATTTCAATTGTATATAATTCATTTCTTCAGGATTTTGACCTGATGTAAGATTTTCAAGCCATGTACGAAACGGTTGATTAACACGGAAATAATATTGCTCTTTTGCCCGGTTCGCAAATTCCTGATTTTCTCCGCCTGCTGCTTTCACTAAATCAGATGCAAGCTTCCATACCAATTTGGCTATATCATCAATAGAAACCAGTTCACTTTTTATCCTTTCCTGCCACTGTCTGCCGGATTCAGTAAGCAAACCGGCATGAAATGAAAGAAAGTCACTGAAAACATTTTCAATGTTTGATTTCTGGCTTCCACCTCCATACACAACACCAGCCATTTTAAACCTCATCATTCTTTTACGAATTTGAGGATATTCATCAATAACTGCTTTAATCCATAAAGCTATACCCGATATTTCGGAATTATCTTCATTCCCTACTATAGCGGGAAAATCCCTCCATATCTGTTTTGAAAAGTTGTGTAAATAAGGTTTATAACCAATATTGTTTCCTTTGTTATCTTTGTCATAGCACCATAAAGTCATAGGTTCATATGGATAACAATTTTTTCTATCAAAAAAAACACCGCCTAAGGATCGAAATCCTGTTACAAGATTATCCTTTCTGACCAACAAAATACGTCTGGACTGTAAAGTGAATAATTCTGCAAGATTATTTGGAACAGCTATTTCTTTTCGTTGATCTGTATGTACACTGCTATATTCCCAAACAGGGATATCCTTTTCCCATAATTTTTTTCCATTATGTAAGAAAACTAAATTTAATAAAAGTGTTTCAAATAAATTATTACCTACAGCCATAATTAGACCTAATTGTCCTAACCAACCAACACCGCAAGAAGGCAAATTAGCTCCTCGAGGCACTGGTTTTCCAGAATTGTCATCATAGGCATTTAAATTGATTAACCACCTGGCTGATTCAGAAAAAGATAAAGTTTCTTTATAATTTCCATCTCTTGAGCTGAATAATCGAACTTTGTTATCACTCTCAGAAATTGTGCCATTTAGTTTTTTTGCACTGTATTCTGTACCAATATTAAGTTCCGGCACCTGATAAAATGGTCGTTCCGGATGAAAGAGCCAGAAACGCTCATGCCATTGTTTCAGGTAATCCCGAATCGACTTTTCTGGAAAGGCGCCAAGCTCCCAAAGTTCTCCCCAACGTTCAAGGGCATTGTCTTCATCCAACGGTTCCGGGTTTCCTTCCACATCCACCCGGCTGAAAACAGTATGCAAGACCGCCAACAGGACACGCATGATCGCTATATCCTGTGTCGGAAGTTCGCCTGCCAGATCTTCATATTCATGTGCGTGAAGCAGAGCATCTGTCAGTGAGACTTCTTCAACAGTGCAATCCGGTTTCATGACACGGATCCAGGGCTCATCCAATAAATTGAATTCAATATCTTTCATTTTCCTCCTTTCCTTTTGTCACGATCAGACCTTTATCCCTGGTATAGGTCAAAAGAAAATCACAAAGCTCGGTCTGATTATTCTCATCCAACAGGAGAATCAATTCTCCTTTCAACAACCCTGCCCGCTGCCACTCGGGAAACATGATTATATTTTTCGCTTCCAACTCATTTATGGCCTTCACTGAATTCATACCAATATTAAATATAAACGGTAAATTCATTTTTTGACGGGCAATTTTCCGGGCTTCTTCGGGTGAAGGCTGGCGATCACGGCTGACTTTCGCTCCGCCTTCTGACCAGGGCAGAAAACCAACCGATCCATCCGGATACTGTCTCATGATCAATATCGAAATTGATTGAATACCGTCGCGAACACTGGCTTCTGCGGTTTCTGTATTACCCGGATGAGGTGTATTCAGCAATCCTTTTATTGTTTCTTTTCTTTTCTCTCTCGGTTTCGAAATACAGAACTGATCCGCTTTGTTTTGCTGTTTGAGGATTTGCATCCGATAAGCATTCCAGTCATTTTCATGCTGGTCCGAATCCTTGTAAGTCTCCTGAACAAGGTCAGGAATATCATTAGGAAGAATAATCTCATCAGGCAGGAGAGCCTTTGTCTGCGCAAGTATCCAGCGGCCATAAATCAGCACGCTTTGTTCCACAAGGTCTTCATCCGATGCGCCAAGAACAACACACTGAGCCTGTTTCAGTTTTTCCGGACGAATTCGTTCATGACGATGCAGGCGTCCGATCCTTTGCAAAAGTAGATCCATCGGACATAGGTCAGTTATCAAAAAATCGAAATCGATATCCAGAGACTGCTCCAACACCTGTGTTCCAACGATAACCAATTTATTTCGTTGTTCCGGAGTAGAATTTTTACCGATCCGTTCCAAAAGATCTTTTTCGCGTTCAGCTCGATCCGGAGCGATAAACTGAGAATGAAATAACAGTACTGTTACACCCGGAATGCTCTCTTCAATTATCTGTGAGAGTTCCTGGGCTCTTTTGACTGTATTCACGATCACGCCCGCACATCCTCCATCAGCTAAAGCTTCGGAAAGATTTTCAATGACAGAATCATCAGAGATTTTTTTGATCGTGACAGGAGTCTTCTTTCCTGTATAGGGAATTTCCAGTGAATTAGGCTCATTACCATCAGTCCAGGTCAGGAGCGGATATCCCCGGCTGGTTTTCCATTTTTCATCTTCACTTTTCAGATTTTTTTCACCGATATAAGCAGTGACGATTTCAGTTCTTCTTTTCGCCGGAAGTGTCGCAGAAAGAATAATAACAGGCACGCCATAACTGCCAAGCCAGCGTAAAACACAATCCATGTAATGATTCATATAGGCATCATAGGCATGACATTCATCAAGAATAACTACTTTTCCTGCAAGTCCGAGATGCCGCAGCATGACATGTTTTCGGGAAAGCCCTGCAAGCAGCAATTGATCGACCGTTCCAATCACAAAATCAGCCAGCAGTTTCTGCTTTCGACCTCTGAACCATTCATGGACGATCAGGTTTTGGTCCTCATCACTGCTGATTTCCGCATTACCTTCAAAAAGATCACGGTAATCATCATTTAACTCAGCCATCCCATGAGCTAAATTAATAGTCTGAACTGTCTCTTCAGACTGACTTCTCGCCCAAGGGATCAAACGGGTGAATATTCCATTTGTTGTTGCTTGTGTAGGCAGTCCAAAGAAAATGCCTGAGGCCCCTGTTTTGGTTGCCAATGCTTCAGCTGCGTATAATGCAGCCTCTGTTTTTCCATATCCCATCGGAGCCTCAAGAATATAAACCCCTTTTCCATCAGTGTGATTAATGATGTCCATAAACTGTTTCTGGACATCATTGGGCTTTATATCTTTGGCAATATATTTAAACCGCTTTGAAAAACTATCAGAATTTGCAACATAACAGTCTGGAGCCCATGGCTGCATATTTTGCTTATTGAATTTTTCCCATGCTATTTCAATTCGCTCAGGATAAATATCGAAAGATCCTGCTGAATCTATATCTATAAGTGGGAAATAATATGGATTGGATGCGATCCAGTCAGCCATAATCAGTAATCCTGTCAACAGCATTTGGGAAGATTGGTTGAACACAGGAAGTTCACTAACAGAATGATAGCCGCATTGCTGAAGAGAATAATCGATCCACTGATCCCAGACATTACTCCAAATAGTTTTATATGGTTCAATTGCTCCCATTCTCCCATAATAGTTTTCCGGATGACAATCCATATCATCACTGTTTAATGTTTCCTGCGGAGCTCCATGGTGAGCCCCAATAACAACAGATAATCCGACAGGAAATTTTCTTTCCCTTAATATACATTGACCAGCCAAAGCATGAGGACTGTTATATAGGAAAAAGGAATTATCCGGAATATCTATCTCTTTACAATCCAACAATTTTCTGATTTCCGGGAGATTTTCGAGTATCCTCGCCGCAAAAACAGGAGTAAATTTGCCAATATCATGAAGATATGCTGCTAATTTGCAAACAGATATCGCATCACCCGTTTCTATCTGACATTCAAAAAAATTCAAGATATTCGGAGACAACCAATAGACAACAAGTTTTTCCATAATTCCGGCTGTGTCTTCCAGATGCATCCAGACTGGCAGCCATTTTCCGGAATCATCTCGATCCGTTTTTCCCGGTAAGTATTTGAGTAATTCGTTTCGTTCCTGTGATATCATCTCATCAGATCTTTTCAGTTCAAAATTTCTAATTTATTATACATATAACGGTCATATCACTGGTCCAATAATTTGGACGGTATTTGTCTGATTTCGATTTTTTGATAAATGTCATGTAAATTTATGATAAAGATCAGTCATACCAATGATACACGAATTTTTTTTATTGTCAGCTTAATTCTGGTGTCAGGAGCCACCTTCTGCCCTGTTCAAGTTAATAAATCTGTCAATTCCGGTATAAAAATTTATCCTGGGATTTGCTGACGGCTGCAGGCTTTTTCAATACATTTCATCTATTGATCCGTTTACGGACAGATGAGAAAAGCACCGTAATCATGCCCGTAATACGCCAAAGGCAATCATATCAGAAAATTTTCTTCGGGCGGGGTAATAAATCGGACCATATCTGAAATCAGCGGCTGTCAGTACAAATGTCACCCCGATTCCCTTACAAACATCAGCCTCCGTCGGCGCGCGCAGGAGACTGATCCGCGTGCTTTACCATATCACCGAAAGGCCACGACGCGCACGCGAATCTGTCTCCTGTGCTCAGAGATGAACGCTGCGGGATGTCCCTGACGCTTGTCGGAAAAGCAGGTGCTGATCTGCCCGTACAATGAGCAGGATTCTCCTTCCGCTGTGTCCGGGGTAAGCACAGGAGATCAGACAGAGGGTCGGTTCGTGACGCCTAATAGCAGCGGCGGCGCCGGTGGGATCATTTCTCCCGGACACCCTGACGCGCGCCGGCGAGAAACGATCCCTCAGCACCTTCGGGCGTCAGGAACTGTCCCCCGGGGTCACGGCGCCATATCCCGCGGTAGGATGGGGATGGTTCGCCCGAGGCGAATGCCGAGGGGAGCCACGCCCCGTTTTCATGGATTGAGCGCCCATCTTTTTTCACAGCAAGGCTCTTACACCAAATCGTCAAGGACAGGCGCTCTTCCCTTTGAAGCTGGAGGACAGTTCCGCTGACGTGTAACCGTCCCCGCCGCCTGATGTGAACCGGCCCCCTTTGCGTCGGAAAATCAGGCGCGCGCAGGTGACTGGTCCGCGTGCTTTACCATATCACCGAAAGGCCACGACGCGTACGCGGATCTGTCTCCTGTGCTCAGAGATGAACGCTGCGGGATGTCCCTGACGCTTGTCGGAAAAGCAGGTGCTGATCTGCCCGTACAATCAGCAGGGTTCTCCTTCCGCTGTGTCCGGGTAAAGCACAGGAGATCAGACAGGGGGTCGGTTCGTGACGCCTAATGGCAGCGGCGGCGCCGGTGGGATCATTTCTCCCGGACACACTGCGTGCGCCGGGGAGAAACGATCCCTCGGCCCCTTCGGGCGTCAGGAACTGTCCCCCGGGGTCACGGCGCCATAATCCGCGTAAGGATGGGGATGGTTCGCCCAAAGCGAATTCCGAGGGGAGCTTCGCCCCGTCTTCATGGATTGAGCGCCCATCTTTTTTCACAGCAAGGCTCTGACATCAAATCGCCAGGTACAGGCGCTCTTCCCTTTGAAGCTGGAGGACAGTTCCCCTCGGCGCAAGCGCCTCAGGAGAACCGTCCCCGTCCATGTTGAGAAATGATCCCGCGGCACCTTTGTTCTATATCGCTACCACATTTTTTGCGTTTTGTCAACGGACAACATTGCCGGTTTTCTTTTTTGAAGTTTTGATGTAGACTCAGGATAAATAAGAAATAAGAAGTAAGAAATAAGAAATTGGAGGCAGGAATTAAGGTGAAAGGAAGGAATTAAAGTGTAAGGTGAATGGTGAAAGGTGAAAAGGTTTTGGTGACTGGTGACTGGTGGCTGGTTGTTAGTGGTCAGCAGCCGGTGGCTGGTGGTGATCGGTGGATGTTAATCGAAATAGAAATGCGGCGAAGCCGCTTCCTATTTTCCCTATACCCTTCACCCTAAACCCTATACCCTACAAACCCTACACCCTACAAACCCTAAACCCCAAACCCTAACCCCTGCGACTGAAAGGAGCCATACTGATGCAGTCAATGATGACAGATACATTACAGAATCTTTACGCAGGTCATATTGATGGATTTGACCGCGAAGTACTGGCTTTTTCGCCGCTGCCTTCCGATATCATCGACCCGTACATATCCCAAAATGTTGATGCCATGGAAACCATGAAGATCACGCACAACACCTTATGTACCTGGATCGAAGAATCCCATAAGGCCAGCTATTTCACCAAACACTTCGTACAGCTGAGCCGGATGATCATGAACGGCGTTGCCACCATGGGACGCGGACTAGTCACCCTGAATCAAAACGGAGAACCCCTCGAGAAGGCACCGATGTCGATCGGGGACCTGATCAGCGCCGCGTCTTATCAATTCCGCAAGAGCCACCTCGGTGTCTTTCAGACGATGAGGTCCCATCCGGAAATCAGCGAGCGCCTGCTCATCAACCAGCTCGGCTGGTCCAATACCCTGATGAAGCTCTTCAAAACCAGAGAAAAACTCGCGAAAAAACCGCGGATCATTGACCGCGTACCACAAATCACCGCGGGAGACTGTCCGCAGGGTGCTGCGGGAGCTGCCCTTCCGGATGCCGAAGCCGGCTCCGGAAACAGCTGCCTGAATGATCTCAACGCGTTCAATCCCTTCCCCGAAATCAGGGAACAGGGAATTTCAGAGCTTTCCGCGCTTTCCGAACCGCACAGCTACGGTGCCATCCGCGCGTACCGCGCCCTCTCCGGCAGCGACAGCCAGATTTCCGGCAGGGGCATAGGCCAAAAGGCCCTTTCCTCCCGCTCCGCCGGAAGCAAAGCGGAGCAGAAAAACATGCTGCTTTCTGATGGACAGGATCACAAATCCGAAAGCGAAAAAGACGAGGCAAATCAGGAAAAGGCCATCCAAACAGAAGCCACCCGGACAGATGCAGCGGACAGCGGAAATGAGGAGATCACAAGCTCCCGGGAACAGCAGCAAGCTTCAGAAGACGAAAACATCCGGGAAACAGAGAATTCCGGGTTTGAAAAAGAGTTCAGGATTCAGGATCCGGGGATCAGTGATCCTGATTTCCATATCTCATCGGCGGATCCTGAGAATGAGAAGAACGAAACCGAAATGAGCGCAAAACCTGAGGCGGAAGACCACAGCCCAAACGAACAAAACATGAGAGGTCCGGTCAAAACAGTCTGTTCCGCCGGGGCAGAAACAGGACCGGCGGACGCCCCGGATACACGCAGCCGGAATTCCGATGATTCTCTCTTCAGAGGACCCCCATAAAACCAAAAGACCTTCGCCATAGAGAAGAATTTTTCTTCCGTACCTTCCTATTCCGTATCAAAGAGACACAAACGGCGGTATAATTTGGCTTGATTGAAGGATACAGCACACAACCGCCGCCAAACGATCATACAGCAGCAGAACAGCGAAAAGCTCTGTTTTGTAAAGCATGATATTCGTCGGATCGGATCCGCAGCGGGTGCCGCGTCTTCAGGCAAACCTAAAGGAAACGCTTTTCCTGTAAAAACGGCAGGGCAGAGCTCCCGCTCCGGATCATACCGGACGAAGTCCGCGCTTCACGGAACGGGGTCTTTCGCAGTTTCATTCAGGCAGGTACCTGATGAAACCGCCCATCAGGCAGGTGAGGATCGAAATGAAAATAAAAGAGTTTATTGATGAAAAATGGCGTACGCTGACGTCTACGCAAATCATTGTATTATTCTTTTTGATGGTGATTTTCGTCGGAGCAATGCTGCTGAACCTGCCGATCGCGTCCCGCACCCATAAATCAGCCGGATTTTTCCACGCCCTATTCACCGCCACATCAGCCACCTGCGTCGCAGGCTTCTCACTTGCGGATGTCTGGACCCAGTGGGGTCCCTTCGGGCAGGCGGTCATCCTGGTCATGATCGAGATCGGCGGACTCGGATTCATGTCCACGGTCATTTTTTTCCTGCTGCTCGCCAACCGGCGCATCGGCATGCGGCAGCGCATGGCCATGGCCCAGGGTCTCGGAATCGAAGTCGGCGGGATCGTCCGGATGGAAAAATGGATCATCATCAACAGCCTGATCATCCAGGGGATCGGCATCGTTCTGCTGACCATCGGCTTTACCCCTCACTACGGCTTTTTGCGCGGCTTGCAGATGGGCGTTTTCCACGCGATTTCCGCTTTCTGCAACTGCGGTCTGGACATCATGGGGTTCAGCGGACCGGGGATTGGCTTCACCAATCACATGACCGAACCGCTCATTGTCCTGCCGATGATCTTCCTGATCGTTTACGGCGGACTGGGGTTTATCGTCCTGGAGCAGATCTACCGGCTCAAATCCTTTCAGAAAATCAACGTCTACGCGAAACTTGTGATGATAACGACAGGTGTCCTCCTGGTTGTCGGCACATTCGCGTTTCTGTTTGCCGAATGGGACAATCCGGCGACCTTTGGCCCCATGAATTTCTTCCAGAAAATAATGGCAGCCTTTTTCCAGTCCGCGAACACCCGTACCGCAGGATTCGCGGGCATCAACCAGGACGGTTTGACGGAGATCAGCAAAACAATAACCTGTGTGCTCATGCTGCTCGGCGGTTCAGCCAGCTCCACCTCCGGCGGTATCAAGACCGTTACTCTTGCGGTGCTCGGCCTGTATACCTGGGCAAGGCTCCGGGGAAAACGCACAATTACGATCTATAACCGGGCGATCTCCAACACCCAGGTGCTGGATGCCATGACCATCACCGGTCTGATGACGGGGCTCGCCGTCGCCGGCGGCGTATTCATCAGCGTCGATTCCGGCATCAACATCGGCCCGTCCGTCTTTTCCAGCATATCCGCCATCGCGACCTGCGGCCTTTCCATCGCCGAAACCGCAAGCCTGCATCTGCCCTCGCAGATCCTGCTCATCTTCTTCATGTTTTTCGGCAGGGTCGGCGTTCTTTCCATCAGCCTGAGCTTCATGATCTCGGACCCGGCGGAAGAGCGGATCCAGCGGGCGGAAACCAAGCTCATCATCGGGTAGCGGTCAGGAAAAGCAGCAGGAAAGTATCCTTTCTCAGGCATATTTGATATAAGACGATAACGAATTATGATACAATAATAGCGAAAGGTTCAGGGTAATATCATGAAATCATTTGTGGTTATCGGTCTTGGCAGATTTGGCACACGTATCGCTGAAAAGCTTTACGATATGAACAGCGAAGTTTTGGCAGTGGACATTGATAATGAAAAAGTCCAGCAGATCGCGGATAATGTCACGCAGGCAGTCTCCGGGGACGCGCGGGATATCGATGTCCTGCGGGCATTGGGCGTCCGCAACTGCGACTGCGCCATCGTCGCCATCGCCAGTGATCTGAGTTCATCCATTTTCATCACCATGAACCTCAAGGAGCTTGACGTTCCTTATATCGTCGCCAAAGCCCAGAGCCCCATGCACAAGCGGATCCTGGAAAAACTCGGCGCCAATTCCGTCATCATCCCCGAACAGGAAATGGCGGACCGTGTCGCCCATAAACTGGTCGAGCCGAACATCCTTGATTTCATCGAGATCTCCGATGAATACAGCCTCGTCGAGGAACAGGCACCGGACGCCTGGATCAATAAGAGCATCAAGGACCTCTCCGTCCGCGCCCGCCTGGGGATCAACATCATCGCGGTGAAAAACGGCAAGGATATCAACATCGCCCCCGGCGGCGATTACATCGTCCGCAACGGAGACGTCCTGGTCATCATCGGCAAATACGAAGCCCTGGCGAAGCTGCGAAAGCGATAATCTTCGTTATTTGTTTTTCATTGTTATCTTCCAAATCAGGACTCACCCAAACGGCATAAAAAACGCCGTCGGTGGATCTTTTTTTATCCCTGACAGTTGATATTACGAATTGTTCTTCGAAAGAAAAAGAAATTCTGACAAAAAATTTGCCATCCAGCGTTTATGCTGCTTCGCAGCAGGCGCGGGATAATCCTCTGCTTTCTGCAGAATTGTACTGTGCTCTTAGTCCTTACATTTGTAATGTGCTCGGGGGTGCCGGGGCGCACGAGTGAGCTTGCTCAGCTCGTGCGCCCCGGCTAATAAAATAAGGACGCGGGAAGCCCTCCGGCGCGCAAGGTATCGCTGATTCCGCGTCCCTGCGAAGCACTCTATCTGGCCGGCTTTTTCCGATTTGTCAAGGCACGTTATTTTCCCTCCATATCTGTCGTGTTTTTTGTTTTGATTAAAAAACTGAAACCTGTTCTCTGATTCCTGATACCTGTTATAATAGGTATCAGGAGAGAGTTATTATGGCACAGACATGGCAGCCGAACGCCGGCGATGATTATTATGATATTCCCCAGATCCTCAAACGTCTTGACTGGCTTGATGCCGAAAGGCGCAAGGATAAGGATGCGATATACCTGCTGCAGGAGCAGATCACCCAGCTGAAAAGTGAAAATCTCGCGCTGAAAAACGACATCAAAGATTTGCAGAAGGAAATCAGCGTTTATCCGAGTGTGTTCCCGCGTCTGGATCATCTCGAAGGGACGATTTCCCAAAACCGCGGCGAGCTGCAGATCATGATCGAGGAGAACAACAAAGCGCATACGCTCAAGGAAGCGGAGCTGGAAGGCAATCAGCGGACCGTTCAGGAATCCCTCAGCCGGGCTATTCTCGAGCTGCGCAAACAGGTCGAGCCGATCGGCGATATCAAGAAGGCCGTGCAGGCCCGTATGGATGACATCTTCACCGTCAACCGGAACGTCGAAGAACTGGCCCACCGCATCGAAAAAGTCGCGCTGGAGCGGGATGACTTCCTGCGTATCCAGAAGACCAACGAAGAAAGCCGGAAGCAGGACATCAAACGCCTCACCGACATGCAGACGGAATTGAACGCCTACCGGAAACGCAACGAAGAAATGCGCACCAAGGTCGATATTTCCTCCGATTCCATCAAACGCATGGAGACCCGCATCAATGACGTTCTGAGCGGCGAAAATGAACGCCGTCAGCAGTGGCTCGCTTTTCAGGAAAAGATCAATATCGCGGATGTCAACCGGGAGAAGGAATGGGCCGAGTGGAAGGAATCCTTCGCCGAAGTCGTGGAGCGGGCTTCCTCCCTCGAAGGGCAGGTCCAGACGCTGGAAGCGACCAAGCGCTCCATCAAACGGTCCCAGGATATTCTCGATGAAGCCTCCGCCCGCTTTGACCGGCGCACGAATGAACTGACCGAAATGCAGCGCCTCACGGAAGAAAGGTTCCATCAGGAATGGGCGAACTTCAAGGCGGAAGATCAGAAGCGCTGGATGAATTATTCGCTGGGACAGGATGAGATCCAGTCCGATTATAAACGCTCGGTCGAGATGATCATGGAACGGCTGAACAAGCTGGAGGATACGGCCGTCAATACCTACGACGAAGCTGCCCAGCAGAATGAGATCCGCACCGGTCAGCTGCAGGAGCTCTATCAGCTGCTCCGCTCCTGGCTTGAGAAGAATTAGCGGCCGGTGACTGGCGGCTGGTTGTTTGGACGTCAATCAGGACAGTCCCATGAAGGGACAGTCCCACAGAACTTATATGAAAAACGGGGCTGATTGGTATCAGCCCCGTATCCTTTATTATTGACTTGTATTATATGGCCTTCACGAGGAAGTAATTCTTCTTGCCGCGGCGTAATACTAGATATTTTCCGTCGATGAAGTTGGAAATGCTCACGTTCATCGCGGCATCGGTAACACGGTTGTTGTTGACATAGATCCCGCCTTCCTGGATCCCGCGCCGTGCTTCTCCCTTGGATTTCAGGAAGCCGGTCCCCGTCAGGACGTCCACCACATTGATGCCGTCACCGCCGAATTGATCCGCCGGCATATCGAAGGACGGAACCTCCGAGAAGATGTCGTGGATATCTTCCGCCGTCAGTCCGATGATATCGCCGCCGAACAGAGCCTGGCTGGCCTGCTGCGCGTTGGCGACCGCGGTTTCGCCGTGCATCATCCGGGTCATTTCGAGAGCGAGCGCCTTCTGCGCGGCACGCGCTTCCGGATGTTCGCGGGTTTCCGCTTCCAATCCGTTGATGGTTTCTTCATCAAAGAAAGTGAAGAATTTCAGGTAATGGATCACGTCGTTGTCGTCCGTGTTGAGCCAGAACTGGTAGAACTTATACGGAGAAGTCCGCTTGGGATCAAGCCAGACCGCGCCGCCGGCTGTCTTGCCGAATTTCGTGCCGTCGGATTTCTTGATGAGCGGGTAGGTGAGGCCGTAAACGGAATCGCCTGTCACCTTGCGGATCAGGTCTGAGCCGGCAGTGATGTTCCCCCACTGGTCAGATCCGCCGCACTGCAGTTCGCAGCCCATCTCTTTGTGCAGATGCAGGAAGTCAAAACTCTGCAGCAGCATGTAGCTGAATTCCGTGAAAGAAAGACCCGATTCGCGGTCCATGCGGTTCTTCACGGAGTCCTTGCTGAGCATGTAATTGATGGTGAAATATTTGCCCGTATCACGCAGAAAATCCAACATGGAAAGCTGGCCGAGCCAGTCCATGTTGTTGACGATCTTCGCCGGATTGGCCTTGACGTCGAAATCAAGGAAATGCGCCAGCTGCTTTTTGATGCAGTCCACATTGTGGAGCACTTCCTCACGGGAGAGCAGGTTCCGTTCAGCGGAACGGCCTGAAGGATCACCAATCATGCAGGTGCCGCCGCCGGCAAGCGCCAGAACATGATGCCCGTAGCGCTGGAAACGCGCCAGAGCGATCAGCGGGACCATATGCCCCACATGAAGACTGTCAGCCGTCGGATCAAAGCCGTTATACAGTGTGACGCTCTTTTCACCCAAAAGCTTTTCCACACCGTCAATTTGATCGTGGATCATCCCACGCCATTTCAATTCATCATAAATATTCATGCTCATTACTCTGAATACCTTTATCCTATAATCTCAGCAATTTGTTGTGTTTATAAATCTCTGTGCTGGAAACGCAGCGCGATCGTACGCCATGCTGCTTCCAGTGAGATCTTCAGGTTCATCTTGGATTTGCCCATCGTGCGCTCCTGAAAATAAATCGGGATCTCCACGATCTTGAAGCCCATCTTTGACGCCACATAGTTCATTTCAACCTGGAACACATACCCGTTCGATTTGATCGTGTCCATCGGCATGGCAGCCAGTGTTCCTTTTTTCCAGAGCTTGTAGCCGCCGGTCACATCGCGGTTCGGCAGTCCGAGGATCACGCGCGCATAGGCGTTGCCGAACCCGGAGAGCCATTTGCGGTAAAACGGCCAGTTCTCATCCAGCTTTCCGCCCTTGACATACCGCGAACCGATCACCAGATCCGCATTGGCAAGCTCTTTGACCATGAGCGGAATTTTGTCGATCGGATGGGAAAAGTCCGCGTCCATTTGCCCGATATAATCCGCGCCTTCATCCATGGCCATTTTGAAGCCTTCTCTGTAGGCAGAGCCCAGCCCCATTTTGCCGGCACGATGCAGGCAATGGACCCGGTCATTATACTCTTTGCGCAGCTTTTCCGCTAAATCGCCGGTACCGTCCGGGCTGTTGTCATCAACGATCAGAATATGAATATCTTCCAGTGGAA
This sequence comes from uncultured Chloroflexota bacterium, assembly GCA_902786265.1. Taxonomy (GTDB): domain Bacteria; phylum Chloroflexota; class Anaerolineae; order Anaerolineales; family Anaerolineaceae; genus Flexilinea. The sequence continues at coordinate 171,902 of CADACE010000003.1, forward strand.
GCGCAAGAACATCCTTCACCAGCTTCGGTAAATTTTCCGATTCATTATAAGTCGGGATGACCATTGTTATTTTCATATCTTTTCCTCCAAAGCGGTTGTTTTACCCAACACCGTTCCATTATAATCGAAATATGCGGCGGGAGCCAGAATTTAATAATATGCGTAATCTTTCGCTTACATTACCTTCTTTTTCACCGGTTTTGTGCTGCGCTTTTCATTTTCCTTCTTCCGGTCCGCCCGGCTTGTTTTATGCAGCGGTTTCTGCTCACCCGGCTTTCGGAATTTCTGCTGTTCTCCCAGCTTTGCATAAGCAACAGCCTGCTTTTCCGCACGAGGCTTTCCGGAGACCAGTGCCCGCAGTGATTTTACCTGGTTCTCGTTCAGCTGCTTGTATTCACCGGATTTCAGGTCGCCTAATTCCAGTGTCCCGATTCTGACACGGATCAGACGTACGATCGGAAGTCCGATCGTCTTCCCGATTTCCCGGATCTGGCGCTTTCTGCCCTCGGTCATGACGACCCGCAGCCATGCGCCTTTCCCGGAAAGTCCGCTGACCTGCACGTGAGCCGGTCCGGTTTTCTCGCCGTCTTCCAATATGACCCCGTGACGCCAGGCTTTCAGCTGCTTGTCATCTGGCCGCTTGGCGACCAGGACCTGATATTCTTTTTCTTTCCCGTAACGCGGATGGGAAAGCTTATTCGCCAGATCACCGTCATTTGTCAGCAGGATCAGGCCTTCGCTTTCGAAATCCAGACGTCCGACAACAAACAGCCCGTCGGAATTCTCAACGATAGAAAATACGCTTCGTCTCGGGTCGGAGCTGTCACGATCGGAAAGGACAAATCTCGGTTTATTCAGCATGATATATAATTTTTCCGGTTCCGTATACTGAATAACTGATCCGTCTACACGGATCGTATCTTTCGCAGGATCCGCTTTGGAACCTAATTCCGCCACATTTCCGTTTACGGAGACCCTTCCCATCGTTATTAACTCTTCACATGCCCGTCTCGACCCAAATCCGCATCGCGATAATATTTTTTGTACCCGTTCTTCCATAATTATTACTACTCCTCTTTATATATCTGAATGACTTTTATTCCTTCAGGATACTCATTTCTGTTTCTATTTCATCCCCGTTATTCGTTTCAAACGGCGGTAAATCACTCAATGACGAGAGCCCGAAATAGAGCAGGAATTCCTGCGTTGTCCCATACAGGATCGGACGTCCCGGTGTTTCTGCCCGTCCTGTTTCTTCTATCAGCCCGCGGGAAAGCAAACCCCGCAGGATATATTCACTGTTTACCCCGCGGATGCTGTCAATTGCCGGACGGGACACCGGCTGACGATACGCAACGATCGTCAGGGTTTCCAAAGCCGCACGGCTGAGCTTCTGCGTCGCTTCCAACCCCAGGAAAGTCTCCACTGCCGAAGACGCTTCCGGTGCTGTGGTCAGCTGTACCTGTCCATCCATGAACTGCATCCGGATACCCGAGCCTCTCTTCTCATATCCGTTAGAAAGGGTCTGACACATTTCATGTATAACGCCAACTTTCAGCCCCATCGTTTCCGAAAGCCGCGTATACGAAACAGGAGCGGCAGCCGCGAAAAGGACCGCTTCCAATGCAGTTAATGATTCTTGTAAATTATATACAGTTTCTTCCATTTTGTCATGCTATAATCTCATTAGTTTCCGTATGTTTCAACAATCGGAAACTAATCTGTACCGGGTCTCGTATAAATCCCAGGGAGGTAATTATGCATAAAACCCATTATTCTATTTTACCAATTTTTGCTGTATTTTTCAGCTTGTTTTTTGTTTGGAGTACAACTTTTGCACAGACGTCAGAAAGAATCATGAATCAGCTGCAAGAAGTGGAAAATCTCCCGTCAGGATCCGTTTTTCAGATCACTCTCACGGATGAAGATGCCACTGAAGCCGCTTCTGAATATTTAATACAATATGAGGAAGAGATCCAAAATATGATCCAGCAGGCAGCCGGGATCAAGCTTGATTTTTCTGACCCCAAAATTGACTTTGATGAAGACCGGCTGGTCGTTTCGATCCGCGGAGGATTGGGATTTCTGAAGGTAACAGCGTCAGCCGGCGGAACCGTGTTGTGGGATGAACAGTCACAGCAGCTGATCGTAAACGTTGATTCTGTTGATATTCCCATCATTTCCGTGGACCCCGCAACGATCAATGCCTACATTCAGGCTCCCATGAATGATTTTATCCATGGAATGATGGAAGGCTATGAAGTAATTTCATTCAAGGTGTACGATGGTTTTGCTGTTTTGGAAGCTATGAAAAAATAAGAAAGGGAGATATTCATGAATTTCTCAGATTTACCCTCAGGATTAACCATCAGATTGTCTCTCACAGACAGAGACGCAACCGCTTTTGCCGTGAAATATTTAGCTGAACATAATAAGGAAATCAAAGAACTAATCCAGCAAAAGCTCAAATTCAATCCCGACATCACTGAACCGCAAATCCAGTTTGACCAGGATGAGATCCGACTTTCCGCGAAAGTCGGGATACGATTCATGAAAGCGAACGCCAGACTGACCGCATCCGTTTATTGGACAGGCAGCCGCGCTGAAGTCAATATCAAAACGCTCGAGCTTCCGATCATAACCCTTGACGCATCAAAGGCGAACAGCCTTATCCAGAAACCGATCGAAGATTTCGTCGGGCAGCTCCAGCAGGATTTCAACATCCTGTCATTCACTGTCGAAGCAGGTTCGGTTACAATTGACGCGGTAAAAAAATAAACCATGAAGCAAAATGGATCGTTTCCGAAAATGCTTTTGAAAAACCGCTGTATTTTCCTCATAATTCTGGCCGGTCTGATATTATGCGGCTGTTCAGAGATCCGGAATTTCTATTCTCATGACGAAACACAGCTGCGTGATGTAAATATTTACTGTGACAATATGCAGTACATCAGTAAAGTATCCGCCTCAGCCATCGTATCAGAAGCGCTCCGGACAGTCGGGATACAGGTAGGTGAAAAGGATATCGTAACGCCTGCATTGCCGATGCCGATCCCGGCTGACGGAAACATCCGTGTCACACGTGTCACGACCGAAGACGTCACGACAGAACAAGTCATCCCTTTTCAAAGCCAGACAGTCCGCAATGAGTCGCTGCCTGACGGAGAGACCCGTATCATCCAACAGGGACAAAACGGAACACGCCAGACGATCACCCGTTACACCTATGAAGACGGAATACAAACGGCAAAATCCATTGTCTCCGTACTCACGATAAAAGAAGCTGTCCCGGAGATCCTCATGCGTGGTGCAAAAGCCGAATACGCTCCGATAAAAATCAACGGACGGCTGATTTATATCTCCGGCGGAAACGCCTGGATGATGGAAGGCTCAACTGAAAACCGTACGCCATTGGTATCTACCGGAGACCTCGACGGAAGGATCCTCGACCTGTCCTCTGACGGACAATGGCTGCTGTTTTCCCGTACCGGACGTTCTACGGAAATCAACGGTTTATGGATGCTGAACCTCAGCGACTGGAACACCGAACCGATATCCATGCGTGTTTCCAATGTACTGCACTTTGCGTCCTGGCTCCCGGGCGATACACGCCGGATCATTTATTCCACAGTAGAGCCATCCGACCAGGCACCCGGATGGAAAGCGCTCAACGATCTGCGAATGCAGTTCGTCAGTGATACCGGGATGCTTCTGACCCAGGAAGAGATACTCGAACCGGATGACAGCGGCACTTATCACTGGTGGGGGACAGAATTTTCCCTATCCGAAGATGCCCGGCAGCTGATATTTGCCACCCCGGAAAGTGTCGGTCTGATCGACAGACTGAGCGGTGAAAAGCAGGAATTGATCCGCTTCACCCCCTATGAAAAAACACGCAGCGACTGGGCATGGATCCCCGGCACCTGCTGGAACGTTGAAAGCACCGGTTTCTATTTCACCTTCCACGGAAAAACCACCGGAGATACGCAGACTTACGACCCGACGGACTACCACATCGCATTTTATGATTTGAGTTCCGGTGAAATGCATACGGTCATCGATAACGCCGGTCTTTTCTCTTACCCAATGGTTTCCCAAAAATTTTCCAACGGGAAATCCTATCTTACCTGGCTGCAGACAGAACTGCCTCAGCAGGTAGAATCCGAACGATACCGCATTATGATCAGTGATGAGGACGGAGAGAATCCCCGGATCATCTATCCTTCGCAGGGCAGCAGCGGATATATTACCCCGCAGCATCTTGTATGGTCGCCCGGAAATTCAGAGTCATCCGCATGGATCGCATTCCTGATCGACGGGAACATCTGGCTGGTAAATCCCTTTGCCGGTATATACAACCAGATCACATCCGACAACTCGGTCAGCAGATTTATCTGGGAGTGATCAAAAAATGCAAATGAAAACAGGGAGCCCGTTTTTGGACTCCCTGTTTTTCATTCTGATTGAAACCGGATCACTACGCGTTATACGTCGAAGCAGCCGTATCACCGCCCTCCCCGGTCCAATTGGTATGGAAGAATTCTCCGCGGGGATGGTCGAGTCTTTCATAAGTATGTGCCCCGAAATAATCCCGCTGTGCCTGCAGCAGATTTGCGGAAAGACGTTCCGTCCGGTAGGCATCATAATAGTTCAAAGCGCTGCACATCGCCGGAACCGGTACTCCGCAGCGGATCGCTTCCGCACAAACTTCACGCCAGCCGCTCTGGGCTTTTTCCACGATTTCACGGAAGGTATCATTCAGCAGCAGGTTCGGCAGATCGGGATCCGAGTCAAATGCCTTTTTGATATCGCCGAGAAAAACGGAACGGATAATACACCCGCCGCGCCACATCAGGGCGATGTTCCCATAATGCAGGTTCCAGCCATAAGTTTTCGCCGCGTCCCGCATCAGGGCAAATCCCTGAGCATAGGAAATGATCTTGGACGCGTATAACGCATCCCGGATCGCGGAGAGAAATGCGGACCGGTCCACGGAACAGGCACGATCCGGACCGTGCAAAATATGGGAAGCTTCGGTACGCTCTGCCTTCATAGCGCTCAGACAGCGGGCAAAAACAGCTTCACCGATCAATGTCAGCGGAATTCCCTCATCCAGCGCGGCAATGGAAGTCCATTTTCCGGTTCCCTTTTGACCGGCAGTATCGAGGATCTTATCCACCAGAGGAGCACCGTCTTCATCTTTGTAAGCCAGAATATCCGCGGTGATCTTGATCAGGTAACTGTCCAGCTCTCCTTTATTCCACTCCGCAAAGACCTCATGCATCTCATCGGCGGACATTCCCAGCAGATCACGCATCAGCTGGTACGCTTCGCAGATCAACTGCATATCCCCATATTCAATGCCGTTATGCACCATTTTCACGTAATGTCCCGCGCCGCCGGAACCGACCCATTCACAGCAGGGTGATCCGTCTTCTACTTTCGCGCAAATTGCCTGAAAGATTGGCCTGACCACCGGCCATGCCGCGTCAGAACCGCCCGGCATCATCGAAGGTCCCTTCAAGGCTCCTTCTTCACCGCCGGAGACCCCGGTTCCCACATAAAGCAAACCTTTGCTTTCGACATAAGCAGTCCGGCGCATCGTATCCGGAAAATGGGAATTTCCGCCGTCGATGATAACATCGCCGGGTTCCATCAAAGGGATGAGCTTCTCGATCATCTCATCCACCGGGTTCCCGGCCTTGACCATGATCATCACTTTCCGCGGTTTTTCCAGCTGCGAAACCAGTTCTTCCAAAGAATAAGCGCCCTGAATATTTTTACATTTTGCGCGTCCGTTTATAAATTTGGTAACTTTTTCGGTTGTACGGTTATATACGCTGACAGTGAATCCTTTGCTTTCCATATTGATGGCAAGATTTTCGCCCATCACAGCCAAACCCAGCAAACCGATATCAGATTTTTTCATACCAAGATCCTTTCCGTAAATAATGATCTTCTGTCAACAAGTATAAACGATGTACAAAAAAAGAGCGAAACTGAAACAGGAAAGGTGAAGATTCCATATCTGAAAACCCTGAAAAGACAATATCCGCTTTTCCTCTCAGATCAATTTAAACTGCAGACCGCCGCACGCCCAGTCTTCCACTTCTTTTGCGTCAATGCCGAAAGGATAAAGAATGGTCGCGGCAGCTCTTCCGAAAAGCAGACGGTATTTCGCTTTATCCACAGCTTCCGGCGAAATCGGATCCGGCAGTTCCCACGCATGAACGTCTTCTTTCCCGACGGTATAAAGAAAGCGCACTTTCTGCCCCGGAGCCAGCCGTTTGCCGGTCCGCTCCAGCAGCTGCCGGGCTGCTCTCACCGAAGGAGTCGGGGCACGATATGCCTCCAGTTCCCGGCTGATGCGCATGGTCAGGACCAGCTCCTTCAGCGGGACACGACCGTTATTCAGATCATCCAGTGCCTGCTTCAAAATTCCGAAAGCTTTGCGGAGATATTCAGGCAGGTCACGCGCATCATAAGCCAGAGACAGACATTTCAAAGCTTTCCGCTGCGTTTCGATGATCCACGGCGGCATATCACGGCGGCGGGCCTCAATTCCGCGCATCTTCAGCTCCCCGCTGCGGAAAGTACCGAAATAACGGTTCGGGACGGGAACATCCTCATCAGAGCGGGAAGGAAGAAAAGCAAGCCAGTTATAGATCCCGTCCAGCGCGATCATCATATTCGTCCGGCGTGAAATCTCATCCAGGACCGGCTGGAAATCCGCCACGCTCACACAGCCGCGCTTCCGCAGCCAAAGCGCGTCAACAAACATATGGAGCACTTCGAAGCCCATATCCTCGGCAGCTTCCTTCGCGATCAGAAGAGCCTCACGTCCTCCGCGCGTGACCGCTTCATGTGACTCGATCCGCCCAAACCGGGCATTCTTGTACCCCAAAAAGCCAAAACAAACCACCAGAAGCCATTTTAACGCGGAGGCTCTGGCTGAATAGCTTTTCGCGAGAGGGACATCTTTATCCGGATAGTGCAGTAATTTCTGCTTGATCTTCACACGCTTTTCATAAAGAGGCTTCAATGTCAGCGGGACGATCCCAAGCTCCTTTTGCGCGGGTTCCAGACCATCCGGCAACGGAACCTCCGGAGAGATATTCCCGTTGATGATGATCGCCGGATACATGGAGACGAAATCGATTTCCGCGATATCGGTATAAAGCCCGGGCCTGGGCTGGTAGATCATTCCGCCGCGGTCAAATTGGATCAGATCCAGACCGTTCTTGATCTGTTCCGACTGCTGCTTCTGTTCCGGAACCAGAACATCATGCTGCATGGCGGTGATCATCTGCATGGCGGAAATACCGGATCCCGGTGAAACCCGGGAAGCGTATTCAATGGGCATCGCCGTGACACGCGCCATCTCCAAAGCGCCGTCGAAACCATAATCCTTCCACATCATGGCGTTTCGTTTATCAATATGACAGCGTCCGAACAGATGGGCTTCCTGCGCCCGATATACGATCTGGCCGTAAGAGAAATAAGACGTTTCCTTCTTCCACAAAACATCCTTTTCCGGATCCCGGTTGAGCTTCAAAGGAATACCGGCCGCATCCCGCATCTCAAGCAGCTTCGGGATCAGCCAGTTATCCCCCCAGTCAGTCAGGATAATATCCGGATCCACACTGTCGATCAGTTCATTCAGCTTTGTCAGAACTTCCTCCGGATCACCCAGCAGAATACGCTGTTTTTTCCCGTCATAATGAACATCCACCGCGGACGGCTCCGCTTTGGAAGGATCCTGATCCGGGATCAGTTCCATTTTCCGCAAAACCGGCAGCAGCACAGCCAGATCCCAGCGGGAATTCAGCACCTGCAGCGACTGCAGTGAACCGTCCTCCTGATATGTCAGCGAACAATAAGCCATCGGAAAACTTTCATACTGCGCGGCATGGCGCACCTGTACGGAAAGGTCCGCGTTATAACAGGTCAGATCGGGAAATGAACGCTGTACATTCTGAAAGCAGGCTTTCTGGGAAACCGGCCCGTTCATATCTACACGCAAAACGCAGATTGGTTCAGGCAGGAACACATCCTTTTTCATCTCTTTGCTCAGGCGCTGAACCCCGGGCTGATTCCGCAAAAACAAACAGCACTCATGCAGCCGTTTGCAGGGACCGTAAATATAAAAACAGGCAGGCAGATCCTGACGGAGGCAGATCCTTTCACCGCTGTCCATAATAAACCAGAGACGGATGGCATCCGCCGCATCCTCATAAAGGTCCAGCAGCCACCCTTTTCCGCTGATTTCCGTACTCAACCCGGTCTCATCCATCATTCCGCCTGTTACGCTGCTCTACCGTGTCCGGTTTGTAAAGTTTTACAGATCCTCCTCATCCGGATAGAGCAGCCTGCGCAGACCGGGCAGGTTCGGAACAGCGGCATCGGGCACATCTTCGATCCCGCACTGCTTACACAGTTCATTCACCTTCGACTCGATTCGTTCACTGCGTTTGGCTACCTCCAGCAGCATGCTGATGATATAGGCATCCATCGGATAAAGGTTCCCGGCATAGGAAGTTTCCGCGATATGCAGGCGTGAAAGATGGATCAGGTCTTTCATTACAGCCTGATCTTCCCGCCGCAGCGCGCGTGTGAAACGCTGCAGGGCTTTTTCTTCCTCGATCCAGGTTTGTGTCGCTGATTGTATCGTCCGTCCCATAATTTCCTCCTCATATCCGGCAGATCTGTGTATTGTGAATAACTGCTTACAATAAATCAAATAAACTCGGCTGTCCATCCGGCAAAGCTGTCTGATCCCTTTTTGCCCCGCCATCGTGTTCCATATGAAAGACCTGTGAAGCCGGGCGGAGCTGATAACCTGAAACTGCTTCATACCCACCGGAGGAGCCTTCTTTCAGCGCTGCCGGCCGGATGGCGATCAAACCGAAACGCCGTGCCAGACAGTCCACCATTCCCACCCGGTCCGGGGCAAGATTGACCGGCACAGGTTTCACCCCGATCAGCAAAGACCGGTTTTTCATGGCACATCGAAGCAGCTCCACAGATTCATTGAATAAACGGTAAACCTCAGCGGTTTTGATGTTCTCATCCAGAAACGGAGAGAGCAGATCCAGAATAATTACCGGCAGGCCGGCTTCCATGCCGCTGATCTGGCGCAGAAGGGTCACCGCCTGGTAACAGGTGAAAGCCCGCTGCAGCCGGATGTTCTGCATAGCGGCAGCCGGATCACGGGTAAGATACCGCAGCTGACGGGCTGTATAATACATATCGCAGCGGTTGCCGAAATCAAGTACATGCAGCGGCTGCCTCACCGCGATTTCCGCACAGATACGGAGCAAATATCCGGCTGCAGCATGAGAACCATACAGAATTTTGCACCCGTTCTCAAAAATTGTGGTATACTTTAATAAACAATTAACTTGTGCCATAATAGGATATTATAGAATATTATTTCTATTTTGTCAAGGCGTTTTTCCCGAAGTTAAGACATTTGTCATATTTCTCAATAATTTTTACATCAGTTGTATTTAATATAAAAAATCCGCAGAAATTTCTGCGGATTTTGTGGAGATGGCGGGAGTCGAACCCGCGTCCGAAAGATTCGACCCTCGAATATACTACGAGCGTAGTCAGTTTATTGGTTTAACCTCTCAAAGGAGAAACAGACAAAACCTTTTGAGGCGATCCACTCAGACCCGAAAGTCCTCTTTTGCTTCGCGTCGTGACTCCGCGGGCAGCATGCTGACTTTGTGACGCCCACTCCGCGATCGGTCAGCAGTACGATGCGGGTGAACGTGACCTGAAAAGGTCAATGCGGCTTTGCCGCTCCGCCGATTAGGCAGCGAGAGGCATTGCAGCGTAGGAAGTGCGATTGTTGGCACTTGATTTTTTGTACTGATTTTACGAGGTCGGCACCTCTCGGCTCGCAATTCGGGACCAGCCTCCCCCGTCGAGACCGGAACATCCCCAATTGACATTTTATATTATACATTCATTTTTGTTTTTTTATCCGTTTTTCTATGACTGCCATGAATCCGGATCATCAGGGTGTACGGATCTCAATTATTTTCAGCGGAGTTACTCGGTTGATATCGAAATCGTTATAGCTGCGGATTTTATACAGATTTGATTCCGTACTTCCTTCATTGATCGCTGACCGGATTGCGTTTTCAGCCGTTTGCTCGTCAATATCTTTATTAAAATACAGCAAAGCGGTTTTACTCCAGTCAAACAGCTGCTTTTCGTCACTCTCGTCAAAGCTCAATTTGATCCCATAATCTTTGCCCTCATGATCATTCATCGTCCGAATAGTTCCCGTTCCTCCGGAAGGAGCTATTTTTTTTACATAAAATTGGCAGACTCCGATTTCAAGGCTGCTTCTGTCAATGAAAAACATACCTGAGGCACCGGTTTTCTCGGACTTTTTTTTGATCCCGTCAAATTCCATCTTACACAGTATAGTGACATCAAAACTTATCGTGGGAGTTTCCGCAGGCAGCAGAACCGGTGCTGAGGCTGATTTGTTTTGATTTGGAGTCACTTTATAAAGCAACAATACGGCACTGCCGAGAGCTAAAAATATATAAACGATCAATCTTGCGGCCCGAGTCCTGTCCATCATACACCATCCACGTTTAAAGCTTTATACCAGCCATTATACACAACTAAAGTTTTTATAATACACGCAACAGAAGCTTTTCTTTTTCTCGTTTAAACACTTCCTTATGATATTTTATATACGACTTTCTCAATATATATGTTTCCCCAAAAGAGTTGCATTCAGAGCGAAACAGAAAGAGACTCATCGAAAATCACTGTCTTTTTTGAACCAAACACAGCCGAAACCCACCGGATCTCGGCTATCTTTTATCTGACCACTGACGGCTGACCACTATTATCTGGCTGCTATTTTTTCTTCTTTCTCTTCTCGCGCAATTTCTTCCGGGTCTCATCAGAAGGTCCCATCCGTGACCGGTCCGCCTGCGTCATGTTGCATGTTCCCGGCTTTTTATCGATGATCCGTCCTTCATCCCGAAGTTTTCTGAAACGCTCCATCAAAAGGTCAAAATCTTCGTGTGCGATTATTTCCGCTTCCGAAAAGTCCCCTCTGCTTTTGGCTTCATCCGCCAGGAGCTTTCTGAGCTGCCCCGGCTCCATTCTGATTTCCGGGATCTTCATGGGAGGAATGAACCGCCCTGGATTGATGGTCCGGCCGGGACTGATCAGGCTCCCCGGTTCAATAATGCCGCCCCGCTCAAGCCGTTTTCTCGCTCTTTCAGCTTCCAACTGTTCCCGTTTTGTCGCCCATTCAGCTTCCTTATTCTGCCGTTTGATCTCATTCGCGAAGGATCTCATTACCGGCAGCGAAGAGGCTCTCAATCTGGGATTCACGGTGTCCGCGCTTTTGTCCCGGCGTGTGCCCGGCTCATTTTTATAAACCCTGGCGCGCTCCAGCATGGAATCAATATTGATTTTCCCTTCCCGGATCTTTTGTATCTTATCCTCTGTGGCTTTCAGCCGTTCAGCCAATGCCGCCCAGCGGAACATACGGCTGATGATGTTCATATCCAGCGCATCTCCTCTGCCCATCACTTCATTATAGGCACTGATACATTTGCGGAAATGCAGGGAAACCATGCAATACAGCTCATGAAGGGAAACGTTATCGAGTAATGTAAATTCTTCTCCGGATTTTTCCAGAACCGCTTTGGTGATGCAGCAGCTGCCCAGCTGGCGGATGTTCTTTTCCAGATAGTCGCTCAGCAGCATATAAGTCGGGGAATGACGGTTGTAACGGGTGGCGGCATAATGCGCGTTGTTCGTCACGATCCATAATGCCTGCACCATTTCTTCAAACGCGAGCGGAGCGCTGTTATAGCAGCCCTCCGGCTCAAACGGCAGCCCGTATTCATCCGTCAGGATCTCTTCCGCGCCTTCACCATCCGCGGGCAAATCAAACTGTCCCTCTGACAGCACCCGCTCGGCCATCGCGTCCAATTCCTGATCCGTAAGTCCGGTTTTCACCGCCGTGCTTTCCATCACGTTTTTTCATTCCCTTTCTAAAATTTCGATTGATATAGTATTTTTATCAATCTTTCATTATTGTAGTATTGTTTTTCTATTTTGTCAAGGACATTTATTATTTTCTATCATCATTTTCCATACTATGAAAAAAACACGAAAAAGTCAGTATTTTATTACGCGGTCAAAAAAGGTGTTATAATATCTATTCGTTCGGGCGGGTAGCTCAGTTGGTTAGAGCACATCCCTTACAAGGATGGGGTCGCAGGTTCGAGTCCTGTCCCGCCCACTGATTGTAAAGTCACCTGTTATTCAGGTGTTTTTTTACTTAAAGGTAATAATCAGCGGCATCGTCCCTGTTTTATCTGCAATTTTCAGCTTTGTCTTATCAAAAACATTTGCGTATGTGTTTGCATTTAAGGGTCAGCAGGCATCTTTTACCAATGCGGCAGCGCACTCATAAGGGGAATAGGTCCCATTTATTTCAGTCCGGTCCAGATTTGACAATACGGGCGCTTCACAAGCAAAGGGCAGACTGATTTCCTGCTTTGTTTCAAAATTGCAGACGACTACCCATTGCTTACCGCTCTCAGACCGGGTGAAAATGAAATACGGATCTTCGGGGGATGAAATGATCTGAAGTTCTCCGGTGATAAAAGCTTCTTCAGACCGCCGCAGTTTCAATAATGCCTGATAAAACCGGTACACGGAATGCTCACCGGCAAGATCCCTTTCCAGATTGATCTCCTGCCATCGGGAATGCAGCGCGATCCAGGGCTCTCCTGTGGTGAAGCCGCCGTTTTTGCTGCTGTCCCAGGCCATCGGATGCCGGGCATTGTCCCGGCTGCCGAAATTGATCTTTGCCAGGGCTTCCTCTTCGGGCATGATCTCACAGAACTCGCGGTAGGTATTGACGCTTTCAACATCGTTGAAGAAGCTGATGCTGTCATAATGCGCTGCGGTCATGCCGATCTCCTGTCCCTGATAGATGAAAGGGATTCCTTTGAGCAGATACATCATAGCCGCCATATCCGTTGCCGATTCATACCGAAGCTTCCGGTCATCAGCGATCCTTGAAATCAAAGGCGGCTGGTCATGATTATCGGAAAACAGCGTATGAAGCAGATCATGCTTCCCGGACTCCATCTGCCAATACACCAGAATATCCCGCAGTGATTTCAATGAGTCTTTTTTGGGAGTAAATTTATCACTCCGCCCGCATTCCATATGGTCAAACAGAAATAATGTGCTTAATTCATTCCGCTCTGATGCGCAGTGCCGGATCATTTCATCGATATCATTGACACTGGATTCTCCGACAGTAAACAGCGCGTTTACGTTTTCCCTTCCGATCAGCTCCCGGATAAATTCGTGCAGCCGGGGTCCAAAACTGTTCCGTCCATGCTCGATATCCTTGGATATCCTGTCGATCACATCGATCCTGAAACCGTCAACACCCTTGCCGATCCAGAAATCGACCACATCCTGCATGGCTTTTCTCACCGCGGGATTCTCCCAGTTCAGATCTGCCTGGCTGACGGCAAAGGAATGCAGATAGTATTGCCCCCGGACAGGATCAAATTCCCAGGCGCTGCCGCGAAAAACAGATTTCCATTCATTAGGCTTTTCGTCGTACCAATAATAGAAATCGCTGTACGGATTGTCCTTCCCTTTACGTGACTCCTGAAACCATTTATGAGCGGTTGATGTATGATTGGGCACCAGATCCATGATCAGCTTCATGTCCCTTCGATGCAATTCCGCGATCAGTGTTTCAATATCAGCCATTGTACCGAACTCATCCATGATATCCATGTAGTCCGATATATCATAGCCGTTGTCATCATTCGGACTTTTATAGCAGGGACAAAGCCAGATCGCGTTTACGCCCAGGTCCTTCAGATGATCCAGCTTTTCCGTAACGCCTTTCAAATCACCGATCCCATCCCCGTTTGAATCATAAAAACTGCGAGGATAGACCTGGTACACGACCCATTTCAGAAATTCCTTGTATTTCGGACATAACATATCGTTTTTCTCCTCTAAAAGCTGCTTTTAATTCAGAAACGGTATCAATTACAATATTATTATAATTAATGAACTGTTATTTCGTAAATCAATTTTGCATAAAATATAAACGTTCCTGAATGAAATCTATCTTGTTTACAGCATGCAAACAAGATAAACTTGTAAACAGAAGAACATATAGCACGAAGGAAGGGAAGGATCCATGATAACCTTTGACCCTGTACAAAAGACACTGAAACTTGACTCGCCGAATTCCAGTTATATCATCGGAATTCACGAGGAAAAATATCTGCTCAATCTCTATTACGGAGCATATCTGCCGGATAACAATCTGTGGGGAAACGCAGTGCGGGCCCCCTTTGCGTCATTCAGTCCGCGAAATCCGCATAATGATTCTTTCTCTCCCGATACAGCGCCAATGGAATACGGCTGCAACGGCAGCGGCGATATGCGGATCTCCGCGCTGTCCGTCCGGAACTGTTTTGGCAATACGACAACGGATGTCCGCTATGTCAGTCATCGGATCTATGCCGGTAAACCGGATCTTTTCCCGCTTCCGCACATCTACCTGAACAGTGATGAGGAAGCAGATACGCTTGAGATCCTTACGGAAGACATCGCAACGGGAGCACAGGCGGTACTTTACTATACAGCATTCAGGAAGCTGGATGTCATCACCAGAAGCGTGAAGGTCGTGAATAACAGCAAAGAACCGATGGATATCGAGCGGGCGTTCAGCATGAATGTGGAACTGCCGTCCATGGACTTTGACCTGATCACTTTGTACGGCACCTGGAACAAGGAACGGACCTGTGAAAAGCGGAGACTGGTCCACGGTATCCAGACCATCGCCAGCAAGCGCGGCTCTTCCAGCCACATGCATAATCCATTCGCAGCCTTTCTCCGGCACGGAGCCGGAGAAGAACAGGGAGACGCATACGGCTTCAGCCTTATCTACAGCGGCAACTTTGAGATCTCCGCGGAATGCAGTTTCCAGGATACCACCCGCATCATCGCCGGCATCAATCCCACCGATTTCGGCTGGCATCTGGAGCCCGGAGAATCTTTTCAGACTCCGGAAGCGGTCATGGTCTATACAGACAAAGGCCTCGGGGAAATGAGCCGCATCTTTCACAGGCTGATCAACAACAACCTGATCCGCGGCAGATACAAGACCGAAAAGCGTCCGCTGCATATCAATAACTGGGAAGCAACGCACTGTGATTTTGACGGCGAAAAGCTGTTCTCCATCGCGCAGTGCGCCCGGGAGCTGGGCATCGAAATGCTGGTAATGGATGACGGATGGTTCGGCAAAAGGAATGATCCTACCACGTCTCTGGGGGACTGGTATCCGAATCCGGAAAAATTTCCGGATGGGCTTGACAACCTGATCAAAAAGATCCATGCTTTGGGAATGAAATTTGGGATCTGGTTTGAACCCGAGATGGTATCGCCTGATTCCGATCTCTTCAGGGCTCATCCGGACTGGATCGTACATTGTCCGAACCGGGAGCCTTCTATCGCAAGGAGTCAATACGTTTTGAATATGTCCAGAGCGGATGTCCGGGATCATCTGTTCGGGACGATGTACGCGTTTCTTTTGGAAAATCCTGTAGATTATATCAAATGGGATTTCAACCGCAACCTCTCTGATGCCGCCTCCGCGCTTCTTCCCCCGGAAAGACAGAAGGAATTCTTCCACCGTTATGTTCTCGGCACCTATGACCTGATGGACAGATTGACGCGTGCTTTTCCCGGGATCCTTCTGGAAAGCTGCTCAGGCGGCGGCGGACGTTTTGACGGGGGAATGCTTTACTATTCACCTCAGATCCAGACCAGCGACAACACAGACCCGATCGAAAGACTGACGATCCAGTTCGGGACTTCCCTGTGCTATCCGGCGTCCGCGATGGGCTCCCATGTGTCCGCAAGCAGCAGAACCGGTTATGTGACTAAGGGAAATGTAGCGCTTTGGGGAGATTTCGGCTATGAACTGGATCCCACGGAGCTCAGTAATACGGACCGGGAGATCATCAGAGAGCAGGTAAAGCAATATCATCAATACTATCATCTGATCCAATCCGGTGATCTGTACCGTTTGATCGATCCCAACGACGATCCGTATAAATGTGCCTGGAGTTTCGTGGCATCCGACAAGTCCGAGATACTTGCCGCGGCTGTGATCATGCGCGAAAACCACAAGACCAGATTTGTATTGAAACTGGCGGGACTTGAGAAGAACAGATACTATCGGAACGAAGAAAACGGTGAAATTTATTCCGGTGCTTTATTGATGAACGCGGGGATCGATCTCACCAATGTTATTCGCAAAGACGGTGAAAGCGTTCTGATGCATTTTACATCAGTATAATTTTCCCATACACAAGAAAAGCAGCTGACGCCTGCCTGAAATTGAAACAGTACATCAAACACTGTGAAAATGCCTGATGTACTGTTATTTTTCCTCAGCATCAAAACTGAAGGCGTGCGGTTTTTTGCGGAAGATTCTGTCTTTGATTATGATATAAACACCGGATAATGAGAACAGGACTCGATAGAACAACCGTAAACCGGAGCGGACAGGATCCCGCTTATAACAGGCGCAGCCTGACAGCATATGTCTTTTGACTAAATGCTTTCTTCATGTTATCATTAAAGTGAGTTCTTTCCCCGAAAAGGAGTTGCCTGTAAATGACGGTAGAGAAAAAGAAAAACGGCAGCAATGTGGAATTGATCCTGAATGGCTGGTTGGACACCCAGAACGCACCGCTTCTTGAGGAAGCGCTGAAGACACTTGAGTGCGATACAGAACATCTGACACTGGATATGACCGGTCTTGAATACTGTTCTTCCGCCGGGATTCGCCAGATCGTGGTGGCATATAAACGGTTGAAAGGAGCACTGACGCTCCGAAATGTAAACGAGAACATCATGACCCTGCTGGAACTGACGGGACTCGAACCCTACCTGCATTTCGAGCCTTGATCGCAGAGTGTCTGTATATTTTATGAATTTTTATGTTCATACTTTTATCTGTTTTCGCTGACTAATAAGGGCTGAACACTTTTTGTATCAGAGTAAGGTAAATAATGGAACTTTTCAGTCAAATCAAGGCACATGTAATATCCTCCCCGGAAATGATTGTCCTTTCCGCATTGGGAGATGATAAAGAAATTTCCTTTCGGGAACTGGACCGGATTTCATGAAAAGTTTACCGGTACCTTCATGATCATGGGATCGGGCGTGAGGATTTCGTCAACATACTGCTTCCCAGGGGTGTGGAGCCCTTTATCGCCATGCTCGGCGTATGGAAGGCAGGGGCAGCATTTGTCCTTCTGGAGGAAGGCTATCCTGCAGAACGTACCGCGTTTATTCAAAAAGACTGCGGGGCCAAACTGATCCTGGATCGGGCCGCTTGGGAGAAAGTTCTTCAGTGTGAACCCCTTGACGGATTTGCGGAGGTGAATGAGCATGACGCCGCATTTGCGGTATATACTTCCGGAGCCACCGGTACACCTAAAGGCGTGCTGCATGAATACGGAAATCTGGACCTGATCTCGCAAAGCCTGCGCTGCAATGAGAAGCCTCTGGCGAGCCCCCGCAATCATTTTGCCATGATTGCCCCGTTAAATTTTGTCGCGGCGGTTCAGGCTTTTATCTGCGTTTTGGATATCGGCTTGAATATGAGCATTGTTCCCTACAGCATTGTAAAGAATCCGCCGGCGTTGGTACGGGCCTTTACAGAGGCAGGTGTTGATACCGTATTCTGCGCGCCGTCGATCTATCGTCTGTTCCGGAAAATTCCTGTACTGAAGATATTCTTTGTGGGATCGGAACCGGCCAACGGGATCTGGTCCGATGACCCGGAAATAAAGGTGATCAACAGTTACAATATGAGCGAAACCGCATTCAGCGCTGCGATCGGTTTTCTGGATAAGCCCAATGAGATAGCGCCTGTAGGCAAACCGCTCACAGAAATGAAGATAACGATTCGGGATGAAGAGGGAAATCCCGTGCCTGACGGCGAAGCGGGAGAGCTCTGTGTTGAGGATCCTTTTGTCCGCGGCTATATCAATCATCCGGAGCAGACCGAAAAGGCTTTTGTGAACGGGGAGTTCCATACCCGGGACCTGGCCAGGAAGCTGCCGGACGGGCAGTATGAGGTCATCGGACGCATTGATGACATGATCAAGATCAGCGGCAACCGCGTGGAGCCCGCGGAGATCGAGGCTGCGGTCAGGCGCGTATCCGGACTGGAGCAGGTCGTAGCCCGCAGCTTTGGAGAGGGAGAGGATACCGCCATCTGCCTCTATTACGCGGACCCTGTTGATTTGAATTTGGAAGAACTCCGGGAGAAACTGATCGCGGGTATTGACGAACTGAGCTTTTTTGACATGCTGTAAGAATCAAAGCGGTTGTGAATCCATTCCGCAGGAGATGGATAATATGAAGCAGCCACTATTTGCGAAACTGTGTATTTATCAGCAGACAAATAATATTTTAACACGCCGGAATTACCGCAGGCAAAAAGCATTTAGTATAGATGTCCAATAGCCCGGAAAACACTGTATATACTACTAAAAAAAATGGTTTGAATCAGATCGATATATAGGCACCGCACATAGTCAGATTCTATTGTCATTCTTCAACATCCGGAACCAGCACTGCACGGTGCTGCTCCAGCCGACGGTATTTGCCCCCAGTATAGGTACGGAGGATCCTTTCGGCAAACTCCACACCGGTGGAGCAATGGTAGAGAAAATCCCCGCCGCTGTGGGAATAGCACAGGTTCACATGCGCTGTGAGCAGCACATGGAAGGTATTGAAAGGCGCGGCGATGGAACTCCATATACCCTGCACCGCATAGTTACCCGGCGTGCTCATGCGGCCGAGCCAGAAAGCCGCAACGTATCCGTCATTGAGATAGGCGAGGGAGAGCTCCGGCTGCATCCCCGGGGAGTACCATGGCGCCTCCGGGTCGGCATGGAGCGCTTTGAGCTGCTCCGACGTCAGGTCGGTGAAGCGGACAACGTTCACCGGAATCCTGTAATCCGGACGGAATGCCCGGCCAAGTAATCGGGATGTATGGAAATCGGTGCTGTCCAGGGTATAAACCGGGAGACGGAACTCGGGATTCCCGCCCAGCGTGCGGACGGCACGGTCCATCGCTTCCAGATCTTCTCCGGAAAGGGTGTAGAAAAGCGTCAGCCTCTCCGCGCCCGCCGCCGCGGCGGTTTTCACGGAAGCGCGGAGCAGCGACGTGCCGACGCCACGGCGGCGCACCTGCGGGTCCACGAACAGGCTTGCCAGCGTGGCGGCACCCGGGACGTCCGGGTCTTCCGTGATTACAGCCACACCAACGGCACAGCCATTCCACGCCGCGCCCAGCGCCGCGAAACGCTCCGGCTCCCGCCGCATCTCCGGGGGGATATGCGGCAGAATATACTGTTCATATGGCCCCGGCCTTGCCGGGTCGAATGTGCACAGGCTTATGTCAAGCCTTTCCTTCTCCATGCTGTCTCCCCCTTCTGTGTCATACTGAACCCATATTCCATTTACGAAATCATTTTCAGCGCCGCAGACGCGTATGAGTTCACAAAAGACGTCAGCTGCATAAGCAACCTGTATGCCGGAGTTCAATGCTTCTTTTTCTTCTTCCCCTTTTTCATAATTCTTTTGAGCCGTTCGGCGTCCTCATCGCCCATCACCGCCCGGTTGTCCGCCTCATCGTCGTCAATGAGGAGATCATCACCGCCATAATTTGGGAGGTCATTGCCGCCGTAATTGAGGAAGTTATTGCCGGCGCCGTTCGGCTGAATCAGGTTTTCCCCGGCGTTTCCGGCCGGCTCCATGCCCTCCCCGTCGCTGAGCAGTTCCATCATCAGGTTGAAGGAATCCGGCCCCGCGTCCTTGTCATTGTTCACATTAAAGCCCGTGATCCTGAACAGGGAACCCTTGTCCACCAGCACCTCATGCATTTTTATGCTGGTACCCTTCTTTCCCGGAACCTTTGCCGCACCGCCGATGGCCGCGGAGCGGCTGCCGGCGGGCAGGGACATATGGATGATATGCCCGCCGGGGACGTTGTTATTTTTGGGATCGGAAAGCTCATACCGATCTACTTCTTCATCTTCTTCCGGAGTCCTGTTTTGGATCCTATACAGTCGGTCTAGGTTTTCAGTATGATTTTTGTGCTGAGCCCAGTATCTTGCGAAGTTTTTTTCCGTCGTGGTACTGGTAAAGCCGTTATCGGCGAAGGTCGTATTGATCAGGGCATTCTGCACTTTCTGCAGATTATCCCGTATCCATTTGTGATCCAGCCCTCCGTTCCTTTATACTGCCCGGGTCAGCCCCTTTTGCGTGAGAATTTCGCCGAGTTTGCTGTCGGGAATACCCCGGAAGACGTTCATCTTCTTCTGAATTCGGTTCTTTTCAATAGCGCTGCTGACAAACCTGCTGGTACGAAGGGCTTCGTCCTTGAGATTCTGTTTCGACGGATACGAGGTCTTTTCTTTTTGTCCGCGCAGAAGCAGGTTGGTGGGTTCGGAAGCATTTACATAATTCCCCAGCTCAGCCTGCTCATCCGGGGTGGTGTTCTGCTCCACCTGATCTGCCAGGTTCCTGTATGCGTCAAGGCGCTCATCGGCGGTCCCCTGCTGCGTATTCAGGAGGTTGTAGCTCTCCTCAGATTGCGCGTCTACCGGCATCTGGCGGAAAGGTAACCGGCTGCGCCGCTTTTTATAACGGATGGCCCTGCTGCCAAACAGGTACGAAAAAAGGCCGGGACTGTGCATCTTTTCCTCCCACTGATTCGCAGGAAGATCATTGTAACCCTCCATGTCGGAGGTGGCGTATTTGCTGTTGTAATTCAGCCCGGATTTCTTCATTCGCTTGACGTTTTCGGCGTCCACGTCGCGTTTTCCACTTTTTGCCTGCATGGGCCCGGCCGCGGATGCAGCGGACGCGTTCGACAGCGGCGCAGCTGCACCGCCGTAGCCCGCCGCGATGCTCTCCCCGCGGGCTGCCTTGAGGCCTTCCTGATCGGCGCGGGCTTCGAGGGCGGAATCATTCACGAAACCGCTGCCTCTTACCTCACCCCTTGCCTGTGAAGCGACGTGGGACATCTCATGTCCCAGCAGCGCCTGACCGCGGGTGCTGGAAAAGTCCAGCTTGCCCGGCGCAAAGGCAATGCGGCTGCCCCGGGTGACGGCTTCGGCTCCTGCATCGCTCACAGCCCGGTTCTCATAGAGCTTCACGGCAGAGAAGTCCATGCCAAAGGCCCCTTCCATCTTCTCGCGCATCACTACCGGCATATCGACCTGATGTCCCAATTCCGTTAACTGCGCGCTGTTGGGGATGGAGCATTCCTTCCCGCTGCTGACGAACGGCTCCGCCCCGTCTCTTTTACTTTCTCGTTTTTTCCGCGGTGCGTTAGTAAAACTCATCAGTCAGATCCTTTTCTCATTATTATCATTCTTCAACATCCGGTGTAAACACCGCCCGGTGCTGCTGTATGCCCACACCTTACAATATGATATATGTGTCTTTTGTGATCTATTGTGGGATGTTCCACAATATATCATAAATAATGTAACCGGGAGGGTATCGATGGATCAAAAGTGATTACCCTCTTGCCTAATCGCGCAATATACCTTCCAATGTTTCAAATAATACGTCCGGTTCTACCGGTTTGCTCAAGTGAGCATTCAGACCTGCCTGCATGCTTTGCTGAACATCCTCATCAAAGGCATTTGCCGTTAACGCTATAATAGGGATATTCTTTGCGTCAAATCTGTTCATAGCCCTGATCCTCCGGGTCGCTTCCAGTCCATCCATCTCGGGCATCCGCATGTCCATCAGAATAGCATCATAATAGCCTTCTTCGTGTTCCTCAAACTTTTCAACAGCAATACGACCGTTTTCCGCATGGTCCACTTGTATTTCCCGCATGGATAGCACCATCATCATGATTTCGGCATTAACTTCCACATCTTCCGCCAACAATACTCTGCGGTTTTTGAGATCCACCGCCTTTCGAACGAGTTTCGCGTTCTTCTTTTTGAAAACATCTTTAAATTCATCAAGAACTGTCCCGGCAAAGAGTGGCTTGGCTACAAATGTATCAACGCCTGCAGACTTGGCCTCATCTTCAATTTCATCCCAGTTATACGAGGTCAGAATAATCACCGGAGTGCCGGTGCCCACGGCATCCCGAATTTGGCGGGTCGTCTCCACACCGTCCATATCAGGCATGCGCCAGTCCACCAGGATCAACTTATAAGGATCACGCCTGGCATGGCGTACTTTCGCCATCTGTATACCTTCCGCTCCGGACAATACTGTTTCACAACTTACGCCCACCTGCCCCAGCACGATCTGGGCATGTTTACAGGCGATCGGATCATCATCGATTACCAAAACAGACAGGTCATGAGGATTTATAATATCTTCCTCTTCTTCAACGTTTTTTCGATCGCAGTCGATCAAAGTAATCGTGACAGTAAATATGGTTCCTTTATTTTTTTCGCTCTCTACTGAGATTGTGCCATTCATCAGCTCAACGATGCTCTTGGTAATGGCCATACCCAATCCTGTGCTTCCGAGGCGGCTTGTTCTGGATGAGTCTTCCTGACTGAACGCATCGAACAGCTTAGGAAGAAAATCCCGGCTCATCCCAATACCTGAATCACTGATTAAAAAGCGCAGCGTAGATTTTCCATTGTATCGCGCAATTGATTCCACAACAAATGTGACGGTACCGCCTGACGGTGTAAACTTGACAGCGTTCCCAAGAATATTGATCATAATCTGCCGCAATTTCATGTCATCGCCAATATAGTAATCGTCGATCGAGCCTTTCATACGACATTCATACTCAATGCCCTTGTCTCTGCACTGGCCGCTTATAATCGTATTGACCTGAGCCAACAGCTTTGCGAAAGAAAACTCTTCGTTCTTCACGGACATGCGGCCGGATTCGATGCGGCTCATATCAAGAATGTCATTGATTATACTGAGCAGATGCTGAGCTGACAGCCCTATTTTCTCGAGGTTCTCTCGTGTCTTTTCAGAAATGTCAGGATCATTCAATGCGATCCGGTCCAGACCGATGATCGCATTCATTGGCGTACGAATTTCATGGCTCATGTTTGACAGGAAAGCCGTCTTTGCCTTGTTGGCCTGATTGGCATCTTCCAGCGCAATACTCAAAGATTCACGCTGTTCTGCCAGTTCCTGCATCATTTTCTTTCGTTCGGTGATATCTATAAAAACACCTACGTATGTGACAGGTGACCCATCAGGACGACGGGTAGGTTTGCCGACAGCCCGATACCAACGATACCCTCTGTTTTTTGTCCGCAGACGATACTCCACATCATAGGTCTTTTGCCCGGTATAGTCGGAGATCGTTTCTTGATACTCCTTCAGCACGCGTTCTTTATCATCAGGATGCAGCAGGTGGGACCAGGATTCCAATACATCCGGAAAGTCAGCCATGCCCTGATAACCGATCATCCTTCGAAATTCATCGCTCCAATTGACCCGGACCATCGTGCCTGCTTCATCAAAATCCATTGTCCATTTGCCGGATCCCAGCATTTCATGAATGGTATTGAGAAACGCTGTTTCGTTTTGCAGTTCGATGTACAGAGCATCATGTTCCTTTATCTGGGTTATATCGATCGTCACGCCTCTATACTGCAATGGTCTGCCTTCAGGATCCCGGCTCAGCATCCCCTTGCTGCGAAACCACCGGACAGAACCGTCCTTTTTGAAAAATCGGAAATCATACCCCGCAGTCCTCATGATGTTTTCATCAAAATTTCCGGCAGTAATAGCATCAATAAAAAAGCCCCTGTCTTCCGGATGAATTCCCCGCATGAAGGACTCCAATTCATTCGGAAAATCACTCTGGTCTGAGTAGCCCATCAACCTGCGGAAGCCATCACCCCATTGTACAGAGGCCACTGAGCCGTTTGACGCATAGTTGATAACCCAGCTTCCCGCCTCTGTCAAATCGGTAAGCAGACGGATCGTTGCAGCCTGTTCTTCTATAATGGCCTTATTCTTTTCATCGCTTTTCATGTCCATAAAGAGCTCCCTTCGTCCAAGTTTGCTTATCTTATTCCTGCCTGATACCATTGACAGAGTAGTGATAACTTTTTTTTCTCATTCTTATAGGTTGTAAGAAATATATTATCTATTTTATAATAATAGCACTAAACATCTCATTTTTCCATCTTCCAAAGCCAAAAATTCCCGCTCCTCCCAAAAAAATGCTACTCCGAAGGAGTGCCTGATTGATGACTGCCTTATATCAGAGGGGTAAAGTTTCAAGAGGACGCTCTTCTGATAACAGCCGGACGAAATAATGAAAGTCATAATTGATATGAACCGGGCTATTTTACTCAAACCGGAACAAGTTCAATGAAAACGGCGAACAACAGGCACAGGAACGAGAAGCTCCAGACATAAAGTGCGCTGGCCTTGATGTGGTTCCTGATCGGTACATCCGCCATGCTCGTGGCCAGCAGCAATGCGGACGTCATGGGGCAGATGAAGGTGGCGCTTAATCGCAGGATCAGCATGGTAATTGCGATGGGCAGGGCTTCCAGACCGAAAGCCTGTCCGATGCCGAGCATTACGGGCAGCATTCCGTAGAAATAGCTGTCTGTATCGAAGGATAATGCAAGAGGTACGGCCAGCGCACAGAGCAATAAATGCAGATGTTTTCCCAGTGCGGCAGGCAGCGCGGCAGTGATCAGATTTGCCAGACAGCGCATCACCGAGGGCGTGGAATCGTGCGGCAGTTCAATCATGCTGGAAGGAAGTACCCTACCGTCAGCACCTATGGAGGATGTCAGTATGCCCATCAAAACCGCCGCGCCCATCATGGTTATACACATCGTCAGCGCCGGCGCCGCGTGCCGATTGATGAGCTTTTTTTGAAATACGGCGTTAAACCCATAATTTATGAAAATCGCGGCGACAGCACCCAGCATGGTGGGGTAATAGCCGGGGAACCTGTTCCATGCCAGCATGGCGATCACGGCGATCGTCAGGAGAATATTAACGAGGAACCGATCCGGCCGGGTCAGGTCTTTGCCGTCAGTTTTTACCTCCGCAAGTGTCTCCCTTTCCCCGATATTTGTCGGCCTGTCTTTCGCACCTGCACCTCTGGCTTTTTCCTGGATTCCCGCAAGGAAAGCATGCCCAAGGGACAGCGCGACCGAAAAAATCTGTATTGGCAGTACCGTACGCCACAGCTTACTTCCTTCCATGGCCAGAACCGTTGCAGTGCGCAGGCTTGCACCGGACCAGGGCAGCAGGTTCATCGCGCCCATACACACGACGCCTATGCGCAGCAGCGTCGTTTCCCGCATGCGCATGCGCCTGTACACCGGCAGCATGGCGGGTATCAGGATGCAGAAGGTCGAAGCACCGCTGCAGTCCAGATGGCACACCAGCGTGATGATGGCCGTGACCATCGCCACGCCAACCACGCTGTCTCCCACCATTGCCATCAGCTTTCGGATAATGACATCAAACATGCCCGTGTCATTCATGATGCCAAAGAACAGAATGGAGAACACAAACAGCGCTGCGGTGGGGGCGGTGCTGCTGAAGCCTGAACGGATCATGGCGGCAATATCATCGAAGCTGTACCATTTTCCGATGATCAATATGACCGCAAGTGCTGTGGGATACAGTATAAATGTGATGGCGGGCTGTGTCCTGCCCTTGAGCAGGGTTATAACAATGGCAGCAATACATAATAAACCGAGTATACCGACCAGGCTCTCATTCATACAGAAATTCCTCCAACAACTGTCTGCCTCAAAAAATAACGAACAATGGGCTAAAAGGTCGTTTTTCCGATAGCAGCGGCAAATAGTATGCACAGAAACGAAAACACCCAGACATATGGGACGCATGTCCTGATGTGATCCCTGATATCCACCTCTGCGAGACCTGCACCCAGAAGCGTCTCAGGCGCCATAAGACTGATAAAGCAGCCGGTCATGCGGCAAAGCACCATAGCTACGGCAATTGACATAGGGTCCGTACCAAAGGCATGACCGATGCTCAGCATGATTGGCAGCAGGCCATAGAAATAGCTGTCAGTGTCGAAAATAATCCCGATAAACACGGCTGCCAGGCTGATGACCAGCGGAAGATGCCTTCCCAGAACGGGCGGCAGTATCAGGCTGATCTGAGCGGCAATACAGCGCACCACGGAAGGAATGGCATCGGGCGGCAGTTCTATCACCCTGGCGGAAAGCACTTTTCCATCCGCGCCGATAGAAGATGTCAGGATTCCAATAAACACCGCCGTGCCCATCATAGCAGAGCACATCAAAAGCGCGGAGTTTGCGTGTCGCTTGATGATCTTTTTGTGCATAGCCGAGGTAGAGCCGTAATTTACAAAAAGAGCTATGGCGGTGCCGAGCATAAAGGGAAAGTAACCGGGAAATACGCCCCAAATCAGCAGGACGATAACCGCAGCTGTGAGACAGAGGTTAAACCAAAACATCTTCGGGCGTGTCAGCTGCCTGATTTCAAAAATATAATCTCCGTCACCGATCTCAATATCGCCCTCGGTTTCCGCCAGTCTGCCATGCAGCCCCGCGCCGCGAGCCTTTTCCTGAAGACCGGCCAGAAGAGCGTGGACAAGGGAAAGCAGGATGCCCAAGATTTGTATAGGCAAAAGGATCCGCCACATGGAGCTTACTTCAATACCCAGAACAGCAGCCGTGCGCACGGTTGAACCGGACCAGGGCAGCAGGTTCATAATGCCCATGGGCAGTATTGCGATTCGCAAAAGCGTTGTCTTTCGCATGTGCATACGCATATACACAGGGAACATCGCGGGAATTACTATGCAGAAGGTGGATGCGCCTTCGCCGTCTAAATGACCGGCCAGCGCGATGATGGCGGTGATCATAGCTACGCCGACCACGTTATCCCCCATCAGCGTCATGAGTTTTTTTATCAGGACATCAAACATGCCCGCGTCCGTCATAATGCCGAAGAAAAGAACCGAGAAAACAAAAAGTGCGGCGGTGGGGGCAGTGATTCCAAAGCCGGCCCTGATCATCGCTTCGATGTCCGCAAAGCCGCAGCGCCCGAAAACCACCATCGCCAAAGCCAGCACAGATGGCCAAAGTATGAACGCCATGGCCGGCAGCATCCTGCCCCTGATGAGCGAGATAACGGTAGCTGCGATGGCGGCCAGCCCAAGTATCCCAACAAGCATATCGTTCATGCGGGTCTTCCTCCGAATGATGTACTGACGCCTGTAAGCTTACGCGGTTTGCAGGCTGAAGGGTCCATAATCGCTGTTGTCCGATGAAGGAGTCGGTTATGGATGTATTATATCAAGAAACCGCAGGTATATCAATCCGCGGCAGAAAACCGAACCGAAGCCTAACATAATGAGCAAGATTCGAAAAGGGGAAAAAATGCCGCAGGTCGATCGTTCTCATCGTATGAAGCCCGCCGAGATACCTTAAACTCTTCTCTGTCAGGCAGCGCGGCGGACCGGTGATCCAATTGCCGTTCCCTTCGTGCAGATGGCGCTCATCTTTCAGAAGCAGACAAAACTGTTCCGGTACGAGATATTCGACTTCGTGATCGTCATGGATGCTTTTCTTCATTCATTATAAAACATACAAGAGCGTTTTGCAATATTATTTTTTATAGTGCAGCCTGCATGATGCATTCCATTGAAAAAAATTTAACGGATGGATCAGACATAGAATTATTACATTCTTACCTCTTCATAACAATGCTTTATTGAATGAAAATTGTTCCAAAAACGGCAGAAACTTTTCCTTTTCAAAAATTGTTATAATACAAGTAATGAAGTTATAAGGAGACCCTATGAAAAAGTACTTTCCACTCATCCTTCTGGTTTTTCTGTTCCTGACGCAGACTGTGTTTGCACAGGATATCTATAACGTGGTATTTATGGTGGCACCGTTTGCCGGCAAATTGAACGGCGCGCCGATGCCCGATTACAAGTATGGCAGGATGGTTTCAGGGGATCAGATCATCCTGGATCTGCGGGTCATGGATGTCAAGGTCACAGCCGAGGAATATGGGCAGAATCTGGCTTTCAGTTTTGACAAACCGCTTGAAATGGTTGCTGACGGGGTGAGTGCAGAGGTACAAAAAGTCATTCTTGAAGAGGATCAGCGTGTCTGCCTGCGGACACCCACCATGGACGACGGGGCGGATCTTGAGATCACCTGGAGCCGCTATCAGATGTCACCCGTTTATCGGGATTTCATCAGAGCCATCACCGGGATCCTGAACGGGGAACCCGATGAGCGGTATGCGCCTTATGAGGATTACAGCATCATGTTTGACGTCCAGTCCGCATGGCAGGAAGGGAAAACGCTGGGATACACATTTCGGGACGTTGACGGCAACAACGTTGATGAACTGCTGTTCGGCGAGATGATCGAAGATGTGACCGGGACGCCGCTTTATGACATGTACACCATCCAAAACGGAGAACTCGTCCATGTATTTGACGGCTGGGACCGGAACCGCTACTATCTTTCTCAGAGCGGGGTCTTCATCCGGCAGGGATCAGACAGCGCATTCCATTCTTTCACGTCATATTATGCTTACGGGAACGGGAACCTGCGGCTGATGCGTTCGGTGATCTATGACTGGAACCGGAATTCTTCAGCACCGTGGTTCCTCTCTTATACCAGCGATATGGATTCCGAAAGTGCCACACCGATCAGCAAAGACGAGGCACAGGCCATCATGAGTTATTACATCGGAAGGAACGTCAGCCTGACACGATTCATGAAGTAAATCCACAGAGAAAACTCTGATTTGTTTCATATGAATTGATGTGAACTGTAATGTAAAAACAAAACTTGTATCAACATATAACAAATCGGAATTCATAAAAATCAGAAAGGAAAAATTTGTTATGATTTTTTCTGTTTTAATTATTGGTGTTATTAAGCGATCGCAGCTTCTGCGACTGCCATATTTTTTTCAAAGGTATTAAGTTCAGAAATTTGAGTCGTGATAATTCCCTCATTTTTTATCCCGGATAAAATTCCGGAACGGGATCCTGCGTTCAGCTGCTGTCCGCACCAAGGAAATAGGATCGGGACTTTACTAATTCAGCCGTAAATCCTTCCGGATTCAGGACATCCATTTTCGTATGCCCGCATATCTCATACTGAAATGCCTGTCCTCACATTTTTCCACTTGCAGCCAATTAAACCATAAGTGATGTTATGCATTATTAATTCAGAAAAATTATATGGCATTTTCCCTTTCGGATGATAGATCTGCAAATCCGGATCAGAAATGAGGGCGAAAAGAAGAAACCTGCCCCGGATGCATTCACCTCAGCAGATTTCTTCAAATTGTTCAGTTTTTCAGTGAATTCAAAATAACCATCAGGAGATCGAATTATAACATTCTCCTGCATGTAAAACCATAATTCACTTTTGCTTCTCACAAATTCTTTTCTCTCAAAAAAATTCAAAATCATCTGAAGGTTTTTAATCGATGGCATAACAGCTTCCATTTGCGTACTTTAGGCCGGGTTTTTCCTGTTTTGTTTACAATTTTTTTTCACACATCATTGACAAACAAAAATATTTTAACAGAGAAGATACACCGATTTTCAATAATAAATGGTATATAATAATAAGAACATATTGGCTTTCGATTACAGGCAGCGGATTTTTTTCACATATGCAATTGCAGCTTCCGGGACTGAAACACACGGCGCCGGAGCAAAATTCAAGTGTTATTGCCGGACTGTTGAAGGCTTAAGCCCTGATGTTCAGAATTTGGAAGAGCAAAGCCGATGTGCAAGAGAAAAGGGGAGTTATTACCATGGAAAACGAGGAAAGAGGCGACAACGCCATGAACGGAGTGGAGGTCAAGACGGAAGCCGAGTCGGATGCCGTGATGGATACCTCAACAGAAGTCACAACAGAAGCCGACGCGGAAGCTGTGCCTGAAACTGAGACTGATACATTTCCGGAAGCCGATGCGGAGGCCGAAACAGAAGCTGAACCGGAAGCCGACGCTGAGCCATTAACCGGCCAAGAAGATGAGCCGGAAGCCGACGCTGAGCCATTAACCGGCCAAGAAGATGAGCCGGACCCGGTGATGGCAGCCATGATGAAAGCCGCAAAGAAATCAGCGCAGAAATCCGCAAAGATTGCCGGTCTGAAAGAAATGATAATGGCCACAGCAGATGACGGGATGAAAGCAGAAGCGGAATCCGCGATTGAAGCTTTCATGGAAGTCGCACAGGAAGCTGCAGCTGCTGCTGCGCTGAAACCAGCGAAAAAAGCTGAAAAAAAGGCTGTAAAGGCATTATCTTTGAAAGCCGGGAAAAAAGCAGCAAAGAAAGCTGACAAAAAAGCTTCAAAAGCATTTGCATGGATAACGGCGATGGAAGAAATCTCAGGAGCCGAAGATAAAGCTGCAATAAAAGCTGATAAAAAAGCTGCGAAAGAAGCTGCTAAGGGAGCTGCAATAGAAGCCGCAAGAGAAGCTGCAGAAACGGCCGTGCGTGAGGTTATAGCGGAAGCCAGGCAGAAAGCCGAGAAAAAAGCTGAAGAGAAAGCTGCGAAGGAAGAAGAAAAACGAGATCCGGTCAAAGCGGAAATCAAAGAAATGCGCACCCGTCTGGCTGCTCTGCAGCAGACGGTTAAGGAGCAGGGTCTTCCGATCATTGTACTGGTTGAAGGCTGGGCTGCCGCAGGCAAGGGCAGCCTCATCAACGAGCTGATCCAGGAGATCGATCCGCGCAACTACAATGTGGTTTCCCCGATAATTCTTCCTGAGACGGAAGTACGCTATCCTTTCCTTTACACCTATGCAAAAGCCATCCCGGAAAACGGCAAGATCATGTTTTATGATTCCGGCTGGATGGAGAACTGTGTCCGCAAGGTCCTGCACCGTGAAATCACGATGGATGATTACAAGAATCGTCTGCGTTCTGTTACAGAGTTTGAGCGGCAGCTTCGAGACGGCGGCTATCTGGTCCTGAAGCTTTTCCTGGACATCAGTGAATCAGAGCAGCACGATCGCATCTTCGCCTTGCGTGAGAATTTCTCGACCGAATGGCGTGTGAGTCCCGAAGATATGTGGCAATATGAAGAGCACAAGACCTTCGAACAGACCTACAAGGCATTCATGGAAAAGACCAGCGATCCCATCCCCTGGCATGTTTTGGATGGCAGCAAACGCAAAGAGGCTACCCGGGATGCGCTGAAACTGCTACTTGGACTGATCGACAAGGCACTTGCAAAAGGCCGCTATATAGGTAAGCCCTTCAAGGAAAAGTTCCCGCTTCTTGATATGCCAAAGCTCAGTGACGTGGATCTTTCCCCCGCTCTCACGGACGAGGAATATGATAAGCAGCTCAAGAAGCTGCAAAAACGCCTGGGCGAGCTGCACAATGTGATCTACCGCAAGAAGATCCCTGTCATCCTCTGCTATGAAGGCTGGGACGCTGCAGGCAAGGGCGGTAATATCCGCCGCATCGCCAGGCCGTTGGATCCCCGCGGCTGTGATGTGATTCCCATTGCCTCCCCGGAACCGCATGAAAAGAACCGCCAATACCTCTGGCGCTTCTGGACACGCCTTCCCCGCAGCGGCCATGTCTGCATCTTTGACCGCACCTGGTATGGCCGTGTGATGGTGGAACGGCTGGAGGGTTTCTGCGCTGAAGATGACTGGAAGCGAGCCTACAATGAGATCAACGAGTTTGAGCGCCAGCTGACCGACTGGGGTGCCGTGGTGCTTAAGTTCTGGATCCATATCGACCAGGACACACAGCTCCAGCGCTTCAACGACCGGCAGAATACCCCGGAGAAAGCCTGGAAACTGACCGAAGAGGACTGGCGCAACCGTGAAAAATGGCCTCAATATGAGGAGGCTATTGATGAAATGCTTGCGAAAACCAGCACAAAGAATGCCCCCTGGTTTATCATCGAATCCAACGATAAGAAATACGCGCGCATCAAAGCACTGCGCATCGTGATCGACGCGCTGGAAAAGGCGTGTGCCGGACGGCTTTCATAAGTACAGCTATAAGGGTTTATTTTCACAAACTATGGATCGTAAGGAAAAAAAAGGCGCTGCTGAAAAAGCAGCGCCTCTAAAAAATTCAGCGAATGAAAAGAAGACTGCCTCCTCAAAAAAGCAGTCAGCGGAAAAGAAGCTTGTCCTGACGGACAAGCAGATAGAGGCCGAGCGCAGGAACGCGGCAGACAGTATTTACATCAACCGCGAACTGAGCTGGATGGCATTTAACGAGCGTGTACTGTTGGAAGCAGCAGATCATAATGTTCCTCTGCTGGAAAGACTTAAGTTCCTGATGATTTACCAGTCCAATCTGACTGAATTCTATCGGGTGCGCATCGGTATCCTGACGCATCGTGTTATGCTGACACCGGATAAGCGGGATCCGCTCTCCGGCATGCTGCCGGAATCGACGATCCGGGAGGTCCTGCGCATCACACGCGAACAACAAATTGTGGCGGAGAGTATCTGGAAAGAGATACTGAAAGAGCTGGCTTACAACGGTGTGGAGGTGCTGGATTTTAAGAAGATCAGTAAGGTGGACGAGCTGATGAGCAAAAAACTCTTTGGTGATATCAAGGGTTCGCTCTCTCCGAATATCATCGACTCAAACCATCCTTTCCCCTTTCTGTGGACAGGGGAGTCCAGCGTGATTGCCTTTCTTGGCCGGGAAGATTCGGAAAAAATGGCGGTGATCCCGCTGCACCGGGTCCCCTCCTACCTGAGTTTTGAGATCAACGGCTGTCAGAAGATCGTGATCACAGCTCAGCTGATCCGTCATTTTCTGCCGCTGCTTCTGAAAAAGGAGGATATACGGCAGTCTGCCATCGTTGAGGTCACCCGCAATGCGGATGTGTTTCTCGAGGATGTAGCCGAACGGGCCAACGATGATCTGCGGCTCAAGGTATCTACCATGATCACCAAGCGCAAGCGGGAAATGCCTGTGCGGGTCTGCATTTTCGGCAAGCTCTCAAATGCGAATCGTGCCCTGCTCATCAAGAAGCTTCGGGCACCGGAGGACAATGTCTTCAATCAGAGCATTCCCTTTGACCTCTCCTTTCGGTCCTGCATTGGTGAACACGAAAACTTTAAATATCCGGAACGCCGCCCCTCCCGGGATATCGGACTGAAGAAGGGTGAATTTTTCTCCTATATCGATAAACACGATCTTCTGATGAGCTTTCCGTTCAAAAGCATGGTGCCTTTTGTGGATCTCATCTATGAAGCGGCAGACGATCCTGAAGTCCTTTCCATCAAGATCACGCTCTATCGAATGTCAGCCAGCAGCAAAATCGCCGCAGCCCTGGCCTATGCCGCCGATAAAGGGAAAGACGTGCTGTGCCTTCTCGAGCTCCGGGCACGTTTTGACGAGCAGAACAATATCGACTATTCCGAGATGCTGGAAGAGGCAGGCTGCCGTGTGATCTACGGGATTCCGGGTTACAAGGTCCATTCCAAGATCTGCGTTATCACACGCATGCACGAGGGCAAAATCAGCTACATTACCCAGGTTGGAACCGGAAACTATAACGAGGTCACGAGCGAACAATACACCGATCTTTCCCTTATCACTGCCAGAGAAGCAGAGGGACATGATGCCGAGGCAGCCTTCGCTGCCCTGCGCAGCGGGGAAGTCCCGCCGGTAACACATTCCCTATGGTTTGCTCCGCTTAGTTTCAAATCCCGTTTACTGGAATTTTTCGATCGGGAGATGGCAAAAGGTTCGGCCGGACACATCGCCATTAAGTGCAATGCGATGAATAACTTTGACGTTATGGAAAAACTGATCGAATGTTCCCGCGCAGGCGTGAAGATCGAGCTCTTTATCCGGGGAATCTGCTGTCTGCGGCCAGGCGTGAAAGGCCAGACAGAAAACATCACCATCAGGGGCATCGTAGATCGCTGGCTGGAGCACTCGCGCGTCTATAGTTTCGGCGATGGAGAGGATCAGCGTCTCTTCATCGGCTCGGGCGACTTGCTGAGCCGCAATCTGGAGCGGCGTGTAGAGGCCTTTATCGAGGTCGTGACGCCCGATACCCGTGAACAGATCAACACGCTGCTTGATGCACTCAGAAAGGATCGGGAAAAATCCCGCATTATGAAATCCGACGGAAGCTACGTTCGCGAAAAAGGTGGAAAAGGTACCGGCTCTCAGGAGGCCTTGTACCATTATTTCTCGTCCCGCAAAGTGAGGCCTGATGATGCACCCGCAGAGCCGACCGAACGGAGACACGAAACGCTCAAATCCGGACGCAGAAGCACCAGGACCCGGGCAGCAGCAGAACAGAATAAACCAAATGGAGACAGTACCGGCCAAAACACACCGACAATTATAGAATCGTAAAGATATAAAACTGAGCAAAAAATGCAGTTTCCGAAATCTCCTTTGTCTGAGATGAAATTCCGGTAATACCGGAATTTCATCTCAGACTTAGACTTTAGCAGATTTGTCTTTTACTCGTCATTATCAGAGCAAATTGCAACACTGCGTAATGCAAACTGTTTTGTTATTTCCAGCTGTTGCCGCCGTTTTCTCACGTATCGTTCAATCTTCGGTATAAGATCATATTGAAGATATTTTTGCGTTTGATGACTTCTGTTTACCGGTTCAGGTTTTGAATAAGACTCTCACGCAATTTATTCGTCATCTCAAATTACCGTCACAATTGCAGCGGATACCTTTTCAGCGTTTTGATAATACATATATGTTATCTAAAAGTTATTCCGCTGACAGACAAGGGATAAGCAGTTGGATCAGATTTTAAAGGACCAAACCAAGCTTTCGGCAGGTGTGAGTCCTCCATCGAAAGTTTTCCTTTATTACGGTCAGGAAATAATAAAATAACATATTTTCTATAAGACAAATCGAAATTTTCATTGGGAATAGGATATAGCAGATAGGGAATACAAAACGAACGCTGCATGTTTGGAATATGATATACTCTTATATATACTTATGAGGAGGTTGTTATGGTTGAATTGAGCAATGAAAGAATAGGTCAGATCCTGCACGAAGAGACTGCAAAAACGGAAGAATTAACAACGATTCTCCGCGGTATTTATACCAGATATATGCGTCTGTATGAGAAATACTTTGCAGACATAGATGCGCTCAACAATGCTAAGATCGCCGAGTTGAGAAAGTACCATGAAGAAACCGGAAGCCTTGTAAGGTATTATTACATGGACATTCCGCAGGATATCTGCGAGGGGATCAAAGAATTCGAGAACAAGTACAGTGCCAACCTGCTTGGGCCTGATTGGCACGATTATCTTTTCCGCGTCTATCAGGAGTTCAGAAAAGGAAGCACGGCCACGGACATAAAAGCAGAGTTTTCAAAACAAGCGCTGGCAGCCTTCTATGAGGCAATGGATTATATTTTCAGGGAAGGCTTCGGCACAGGCAGCCAGACCGTTAAAGATGTGGTAAGCGGGATCACGGGACTATTGTTCGGGAAAGAAAAGTAGATTAAATTAAAATAAAAAAAGGTATCCACTATATTTTACGGGTGAGTCAGAAAAAAAGCCCAAATACACAGCTGAGGTATGGGGCCGCAGGCTTCCGGAAATCAGGCGCGGGCTGCGGCTTCCTCAAACGCACGAACTTTCGTTCCCGCGCCTTGCGAAGCATTCCCTCCGGAATGCAAAGTGAGCTCTTATAGTAGAATAAATATTGATTTTTACAATAATAAAATGGTATCCGCAACTGACATGGCGGGTACCATTTTTCATTTATCGTTTTTCGACTTTCCGGGTTTGGCAGGAGATTTCTCTCTGACAGAACGAAAAAGGAAGGAGCGCCCGCTCCTTCCCGAATTTTACATATCCAATTGTCTTCCGACTCCGGATGGTTTTATACCTCCAGCGGGATGAGTTTATGTGCCAGGACATCGATCAGTCCCATATCGGTCAGGCCGAGTTCCGGAACCGTAGGCAGTGAGATAAAACTGAGCGTCATAAACGGCGCAGATCCCACACAACCAAGCTTTCGGGCCGCCTCATTCATCCGGTTCTGTTCCGACATCACGACATCGGCGGGCTCAATGCTCATCAAACCTCCAAGCGGAAGCGCCATCTGAGCCAGGATTTCCCCATTAAGCGCAACAGACAGACCGCCCTGCATGGCTGCTACTGCGTTTACAGCCGCGGCCATATCTGTATCGCTTGCTCCGACCACTACGATATTATGGTGGTCATGCGACGTCGAAAATGCCAAAGCACCTTCCCTGAGTCCAAAACCTTTTACAAATCCGATGCCGATTCCGCCGGTTTTCCCATAACGCTCAACAACCGCGAGTTTGGCAATATCCCGGGAAATATCCGGCAGGATCAGACCATCCTTCACAGGGAGATCGGTGATCAGACAGTTATTAATGATCTGACGATCGATCAGGTCGATCACGCGGACTCTTACCGAATCCTTCGCAGAAGTCTCCTTCCTGAAGGAAGCCGCTGTAATGGGATTCTTCAGACGGACAGTCTTCCTGATCCAATCCGGATAATCTGAAACAGGGCATTCTTCAAGCAAAGTATTATTCTTCGCGACGATTTTTCCTTCAAAAATGACCGTGGACGGTTTCATCTCTTTCAGATCCGGGATCAGAAGAATGTCTGCCTTCCTGCCGGGAGTAATGGAACCGATCTCATCCTCGATCCGGAAATGCCGTGCGGCGTTCAGCGTCGCCATCTTGACAGCCTCAACCGGCGGGACTCCCAGCTCAATCGCCCGGCGGACATTGTAATTAATATGGCCTTCCTCACGGATCTCGACAGCATGTTTATCATCGGTACAGAACATCATGTTGTCCAGCGGCAGCTTTTCTGCCACAGCGCCGCGGATCAGTTCATCAACATTGCGTTCTGTTGAGCCCTCGCGAATCAAAACGCTCAAGCCGACACGCAGACGGGCAAGCATTTCTTCAGGGGTGACAGTCTCATGGTCATCCGAGATACCTGCTGAAGCATATACGTTCAGTTCCTGATCCAGCCGGCCGATGGCATGCCCGTTGACGATCTTGCGTTTGGCAAGCGTATCGGCAATTTTGTGAATATATTCATCTTTGACAAAAAGGATCTTTGAAGGATCAAGTTCACCGAGGCTGACGGATTCTTCCCAGTTCATGATCTCTGCGACTTCTTCAGCACCCATATACGCACCGTTCGTTTCCAGACCCGGTGCCGTCGGAACACGGGAGGAAACCTCGATCAGCATACGGTAAGGAAGACGGTCAATGGAAGCGAGCATCGCCCGCAGGCCTTCTCCGCCGGACACATTGGCTATCTCCATCAGGTCAGCGCAAAGGGTCGTTGTTCCTGCAGGAACAACAACGGATGCAAGGGCTTCCGGAGAAAGCATTGTTGTCTCAAAATGCATATGAGTGTCGATCAAACCCGGAACAGCATACTGTCCGCCGCAGTCAATCGTTTCCTTCACCGGAAGATCCGCATTCGGGTCAATTGAAACGATCCGCCCCGCGTGGATATATATATTTGTCGGATAGACCTCACATGACCATACGTTCACCAGCTGCACATTTGTGAGCTTCAGATCGCAGGGAATCTCTCCCAGACCGGCACGAATCGTATCTTTTATTTCTTCAAAAGTACGCATATTCTCTCACTTTGTCCAAAAACCGCGGTGAACTTCGACGATCTCATCGGCCACCTCATCAAATGGCCCTTCAAGAGTGATGTCTTTCTGTCCGGCTGCAATGACCTTTTCGGCACCCATATTAAATGTCGGGTTCTTTTCATCGCTGCCGGTCATCTCCAGCAGCTGCCTTTCGGTGATGCCGAAGACAATATGGCCGATATTTGCCCAATAGATCCCGCCTGTACACATCGGACATGGCTCAACGGTTGTGACCAGTGTGCAGTCTTTCAGATATTCTTTTGAAAATGTCCGGCTGGCACGGGAAGCAAGTGTCAATTCCGCATGCGCAGTTGCATCTCCGAGGTCTTTTTCTGCATTGCCTTGCTCCATAACGATCTCACCCTCTTTGTTGACCAGCACTGCTCCAAAGGGTGTATTGCCCGTTTCACGTGATTGCCGGGCAATTTCATTTGCCCGCCGCAAAGCTTCAATATTGTTCATCCGGTTTTCTCCTCTTCATTCACTACTGTAAGAGCCCGCTTCGCATTCCGGAGGGTATGCTTCGCAAGGCGCGGGATCGAAAGTTTATGTGTTTGCGAAAACCGCAGCCCGCGCCTGATTTCCGGGGCCTGCGGCCCCATACCCCCGCTGTGTTTTGGGCTCTTTTTCTGCCTCATCCATTAAATGCAGTGGTCAGCTTTTTATTCCGACAACCTTTTCCAATGCACGCAGGATATTTTCATATCCGGTACATCGGCAGAGATGCCCGGAAATAGCTTCCCGCAATTCTTCGCGTGTATATTTTTTCCCCGAGTTGACCAGTTCAACACCGGTCATGATAAACCCCGGGGTGCAGAAACCGCACTGAACTGCCGCCTCATCGATAAACGCCTGCTGCACCGGATGCAGCTCACCGCACCCTGAACGCAGCCCTTCAACGGTCAGAATATGCTTTCCTTCTGCCCATGTAGTCAGGAAGAGACAGCTGTTCTGCGCATGACCGTCGATCAAAACCGTGCAGGCACCGCATTCACCGACTTCACACCCCTTTTTTACGCTGGTCAGCCCCAGCTGATTCCGCAGTGTATCTGTCAGTACTTCACCATCCTGAACAGCGAGCTCTTTCGGTTTTCCATTGACATAAAAATGAACGACTTGCATAATCAATCAACCTCCCCTCCGGCACGTATGACAGCGCTTTTCAGCGCGCGTACAACAAGTTCTTTTATAAGCTGAATACGCAGTTCCTTCGATGCCCGCCAGCTGTCGCGCGGCTGAAGCTCCGCAGTCACATGTTCACGTGCTGTTTTAAAGAGTTCCGGTCCAATCGTCATTCCGGTCAGGAGCGTTTCCGTTTCAGTACAGCGGACCGGCGTCGGTGCGGCCACGCCATATGCAATTGCTGCGGAGCAGATCTTTGTTTTGTCTTCACTCAAAGAAACATTGACCGCACAGCCCAGCGTTGCGATCTCCATTGCCTTGCGCTGCCCGAATTTGATATAGCAGGAACCATGTTTCGCAAAGCTCTCCTTCGGGATCCGTATCATTGTCAGCAGCTCATCCGGATTTCGGACTGTTTTCCCCGGCCCGGTATGGAATTCACGAATCGGGATACAGCGCTCCCCTTTCACAGAACGGAGTGTCAGAATCGCATCCAGCGCATATAACGGTGTTACGCTGTCTGCGCTTACCGCTCCATTACAGATATTCCCCCCTATAGTTGCGACATTCCGGATCTGCGGGCTTCCGATTTGCCGGCAGGCTTCTCCCAACATCGGAACATTTTCCATAATAAGCGGATCCTCTGTGATGCGGGTAAAGCAGCAGACGGGCCCGATGCAGATCGATCCGTCTTCTCCCATCGAGATCGTATTCAATTCCGGAATTCCGAGAATACTGACAAGGGAGACCGCTTTCAATTTGCGTTCCCGCACTTTGATCAGTATATCTGTTCCTCCCGCTGCAGGGATCATACCCTCGTGGGTTGACAGAAGGCTGAGCGCTTCTTCAACGGTATGCGCAGTTAAAGACTCACGGATATCATACATACAGATCCTCCCTTCAATCTTCGATCAATCCTGCCGCGCGGAAAGCGTGAACCAGACGCTGCGGTGTCATCGGTATTTCGTAAAGCGGAACTCCGGTAGCATGCAGGATCGCGTTGCGGACCGCAGGCGCCTGAGCCAGGATCGGAGGTTCAGCAAGACCTTTGTTCCCGAAAGGTCCGCTGGGTTCGTAGGTTTCGATAAAATGTACTTCGATTTCCGGAACATCCATCGCGGTCGGGATCTTATAATCCAACAGGTTGTTATTCAGAGGTTTTCCGGTCTTCGGGTCAAAGAGCATCTGTTCTGACAGCGCATACCCTAAACCCATCACCAGACCACCATGAACCTGCGCCTCCGCCAATTGCGGGTTAATGAGTGTTCCGCTGTCATGGACCGCCCAAACCTTCTTCAGATTGACCTTTCCCAAAGGCACATCCACTTCCAGATCAACAAAGCTGACGCCATAGGCAAAACTTGCGTCATGAAGGGTGTAAGTCGCTTCAGATGTCAGGTGCTCCGTGTCCGTAAAACCGTCATTGAAAAAGTTATAATGTGCACAGATTTCCGCGATCGAAGCCACAGTTGCCCCGGTGCTCTTCGTCACGATCTTTTCACTATCCAGACAAAGATCGTCAGCGGGAACATTCTTCAGTTTTGAAGCGCGGTCCAGCAGCTTGTCACGCATTTGCTCCGCGGCTTTCCGCACAGCACCTCCGCAAACATATGTCTGACGGGAAGCATAAGCACCGTTGTCATAAGGAGCAATATCGGTATCCTGTGTTGAGATAACCGTAAGCCGGTTTTCCGGGATCGTAAGGATCTCCGATGCGATCTGTGCCCACGCGGTATCCGCCCCCTGGCCAAGCTCAATAGCTCCGATATGGATCTGGGCGGTACCATCCTCATTCATAATAATCCGGCATGCCGCGTTTTCAATGCTTAGCGGCCAGACGCTGATCTTATAAGCGAAAAGCCCCATGCCAAGGCCCTTCTTGAGGTCCTTCGAGGTCTTGTTGAATGCGTCATATTCAGCCCTTTTTTGTTTCCAGTTACTCAGTTCACAACCCTTTTGAATACAATCATCGAGGCCGAAGCTTTTCACAACAAAACCGCTGAAAGGATCAACAAAACCTTCCCTGTGCATGTTTTTGCGCCGGAATTCGATGGGGTCCCATCCGTGTTCCCGCGCAACGTCATCCATCTGGCATTCCATCGCATAAACGATCTGAGGGATCCCATAGCCCCGCATCGCGGCAGCTGTAGGCAGGTTGGTGTAAGCACAGGATGATTCTCCGATCTGTTCATCCTGTGCGATATAGGTCTGAAAATAGGTTGTGACCGCGAAAGCCGTAATGGCATGTCCATGAGCCGCATAGGAACCGCCGTTGGAATTGATGCGGACAGCTTTTTTCAGCAGTTTACCGTCCTTATCCGGTTGGGAAACGATATTCATATCGAACGCATGCCGTGTCCTGGTATTGATGAATGTTTCCTCTCGTGTGCAGATATGTGCTACACAACGGCCGCCAAGACGCTGTGTCAGCAGGGCGACCAGCGGTTCATAAACTGTATCCTGTTTGTTGCCGAATCCGCCGCCCAAATAAGGTTTCACCACACGGACATCTCCCACCGGTATTCCCAGCGCATTGGCCGTATTTCTCCGCACGGTATGCGGAGCCTGATTGCATGTGTAAACTACGATCTTCCGTCCGTCCATGTAAGCGAAACAACTGTGGTTTTCAAGATGGACCGCGTTGACCGGCGGTGTATGAAACTGTTCTCCGACAAGGTCAGCTCTTCCGGCGATCTCGGGCGCAGTGCTGAATTCTGCGGTACCGAAGGTCGGTTTACCGTCCTTGATCGTGAAATCCATACGGGAAAGCTCATTATTGGGACGGATATCATGCAGCACGTCCGGAGCATTGATTGCGTCACCCGGTGTCAGCAGCGGTTTATGTTCTTCATATTCCACACGGACAAGTTCCGCTGCCAGCTGTGCATGAAGCGGCGTATCCGCGACCACTGCCGCAACATCATCTCCATAGTAGCGGACATGGGATGTGAGAATATGTTTATCCTTCACATCCTCATGTGCGGGGTCCAGTGAAAGCGGGTGTCCGGCTGTGATATAACAGTGCTTCGGAACATCAAAACATGTCAGGACCATCTCAACACCGGGTGCTTTTTCGGCTTCGCTGGTATCGATGCTTTTGACAAATCCATTTGCGATCGTGCTGTGTACAATTTTGACATACAAAGCATCACGCGGGATCAGATCTTCGACGTACTTTGCTTCTCCGGTCACCTTCTGAAATGCATCCACTCGTTTGGCATTCTGCCGAATTCCCATTCCTTACACTCCTTCCTCATTCCGTTTCGCTGAAATCATAGTACCAATCAAGCGAATAAGGAATATTTTCAAATTTTTCCAGATAACTGCCATCCGGGAACTGTTCCCAATCTTTTACATACCAGTTACCGTCTTCAAAGACCATCTCCACGTCATATGTCATCCCCTCAATGCGCGCTGCCCGGAGAAAGGTAATGATATAAGAACCGTTTTCGGTTTCTTTCGTTACCTCCGGGAAAAAGATATACAACGGAGTAATATAGGGGTAAGATCGTTCCTTGTTAAACGCTTCGATGAACTCATCTTCCGTCATCAATTCCCGAAAACCGCTCCAGAGAAAAGCATAGATCTTTTCAGGCGTCCTGAAATCATAATTCACTGCATGCGCATATTCCTTGGCCCGTTCCAAAGCAGCCTCAGCCGTATGTAAGGCAGGGGCCTGATCCTCAGCCGCGGCACTGACCAGAACAGTGAAAAAAAGCAGAACTGAAAGTAAAACCGTAACGGACCTTTTCATCGCTCCATCCTGGAATAGGGGACTGTATAAGCGCTTGGCATTGCGGCGTTTTTTGAGGCAAAGATCAATGCAACGATAGTCGCTGCATAAGGCAGTGCCAGCAACAGC
Organism: uncultured Chloroflexota bacterium; assembly: GCA_902786265.1. Lineage (GTDB taxonomy): Bacteria > Chloroflexota > Anaerolineae > Anaerolineales > Anaerolineaceae > Flexilinea. The sequence goes on from CADACE010000003.1 coordinate 214,633, forward strand.
TGGCTGGGAATACTGACTCCCAATGCCTGCATACGCAGCTGCAGCGCGGTAAAGAAGCCAAAAATCAAAGCACCCAGAGCCGCGCGGGACGGCAGGAATCGGGCAAAAATCACAACGGAAACCGCAATATAACCACGCCCCCCGATCACCGATTCGGTAAATTGGTTCAGATAAGCAATCGTCATGAACGCGCCGCCAAGCCCCGCGTAGGCACCGCCCAGCAGAACCGCGGAATAACGGATCTTAGCCACGCTGATGCCTTTTGAATCCGCAGCACGCGGATTCTCCCCAACCGCTTTGATCTTCAGCCCGTAGGTTGTCTTTTCCATAATGAACCAGCTCAGCGGAACGATCAAAAAGGCAAAATAGACCAGCCAGTTATGCTGGAAAAGAATCGGTCCCAAAACCGGCATTTGTGACAAAGAGCCGAAATTGATCGGTTTGAAGGATTCCACCTGAGCCGGCAGAGCGCGGATCCCGAAAATCACACGGTAAATAAAAGCCGCCAGACCGGATGCAAGGATATTCAGACCGATACCCGAAATAACCTGATTAGCCCGGACCGTGATCGTGAGCCATGCAAAGATCAGACTGAAAAGAATCCCGGCCAGGATACCGGCTAAAATGCCGAGCCAGAGGCTGCCGGTCGCAGCCGCGGTTGAAAATGCAGCGATGGAACCCATCAGCATGGTTCCCTCAACGCCAAGATTGAGGATCCCGGCTCGCTGTGTATAGATTTGTCCCAGTGCGGGAATCAGGATCGGGGTCGCCAAACGGATCGTACTGGCAATCAAACTGACGAAAAAGCTTAGTGTAAAAATACTGCTTGCCATATTCCCCCTCCTTTATTTACTTTTTTTGACAGCCGCGGAAGAGTTTTTCCGATGGAGGATCACTTTCGCAATGACAAAGATGATGATCAGACCCTGAATAACATCAACGATGGAATAAGGGACATTCGTCATACGGTTCATGCTTGAACCTCCGTTGATCAGGACAGCGAAGAAGAACGATGAAGCTATGATCCCGTAAGGATTCAATCCGCCCAGCAGGGCAATAATGTTTGAGATATCCCCATAATTAGAGGCAATATCCGGGAAAAGCCGGTGCAGGATACCGAACATTTCGATCCATCCGGCCAAACCGGCAAGACCGCCTGAAATGAGCATCGCTGTCTGAATAGTCCTGTCAACGTTGGCACCGGAATAGGTGGCGACTTTTCGTCCCTGCCCGACCAGTTCGATCTGATAACCGAGCGGTGTTTTCCAGAAAAAACACATGACCACCGCGACGAATACCAGGATAAAGATCCCGGAATGAAGCCGGTAATTCCCGATCAGACGGGGAAGGAACATTGCCTCCGGAATGACATCCGATTGTGTCAGGTCGCTGTAAGGGTCCTGCATCGGGCCGTTGATCAGCCAGAGCAGGATACAGTTCGCGATATAACTGAGCATCAGCGTGGTGATGACTTCATTGGCATTAAAGCGGACTTTCAGCCATCCTGCAAGCCAGCCCCAGAAAGCACCCGCGGCAATTGCCGCTGCCAGCGAAAGAGCGATCCGAAACGGGATCGGTACCGGTACGTACAGCGCAACTGCCGTTGATGCGATAGACCCCATCACAAACTGGCCGCCCGCCCCGATATTCCAGAGCTGCGCTTTAAACGCGATGGACATTGCAAAGGCGACCATCATCAGCGGGATCACTTTGACAAGCAGTTCATAGATCTTCATCTGACTTTTCAGCGGATTTTTTCCGAATGCACCGGTAAGCATCGCGGAATAAGCTTCCAGCGGATCATTTCCGGAAATCTTCACCATCAGCGCACCGACCAGCAGCGCAAGCACCAGCATTGCGAGGGTCTCACCAAGATTGATTAGAGAATCTCTGAACTTCTTATTCATGCGCCAATTCCTCCTGCCTCTTTCCCATCATGAGACTGCCGATTTCATAAACATCCGCGCCGCGGGGAAGGATCCCCATCAGACGACCGCCGTATATGACAGCAATGCGGTCTGAAACCTGCATGATCTCTTCCAGATCCGCGGAAACGACCAGTACAGCAGCTCCGCCGTTGCGGGACTCTATCAGCTTCTGCCTTACGTATTCAGAAGCGCCGATATCAAGTCCGCGGGTCGGTTGATTGGCAATCAGTACATCAGGATCCGCATTAAGCTCCCTGGCAAGGATCAGTTTCTGCTGGTTGCCTCCGGACAGCGCACGCGCCTTTTCATCCCCGTCGATTGCCTTGATCTGATATTCATCCCGTGCCGTGTCCCAGTTCTGAGTAATGAGCTTTTCATTCATCAGCCCGCCTTTCATGAACCGTTTGCTGCCAATCGCCTTGAGGATCATATTTTTCTTCAGATTCCAGTTCATAGCCAGTCCGGTCGTATGACGGTCTTCCGGAATATAGGAAACTTTTTTGTCGATATAAAACCGTGGTGTCTTCCCGGAGACATCCTCACCGTCCAGAAAGATCGATCCGCCGGTCTCTTTCCGCAGACCGGTCAGGACCTCGCATAACTCATTCTGACCGTTTCCGTCAACACCTGCAAGTCCTACGATCTCCCCTCCATGGATATCCAGCGAAAACCCGTTGAGTGAAGGCACACCTCTGTCATTGACCGCAGTAAGATCCCGGATGGAAAGTTTCACACCGAGATTCATTTCGGCAAGCGGGGGAAAATTGAACATTACATCACGTCCGACCATCATACGGGTCAGTTCTTCCTTTGTGATCCCTTCCGCCCTGCGGGTGCCGATCATTTTTCCGTCGCGCAGCACGGTTACTTCATCCACCAGTGCCGCGATTTCTTCAAGTTTATGCGTAATCAGTACGATTGATTTTCCGTCCTTCCGCATTTCCCGAAGCGTGTGGAAAAACTCTTCAGTCTCCTGCGGTGTCAGGACTGCGGTCGGTTCATCGAGGATCAGGATCTCAGCGCCCATATAGATCGCGGTGAGGATCTCAACACGCTGCTGTTCCCCGACGGATAATTGATAGATTTTGGTATAAGGATCGATCCCCATGTGGTAATGATCGGACAGATCCTTTAATTCTTCAGCCGTTTCCTTTGTGTCAAGCAGTATTCCCCGGCGGGATTTATGCCCCAGCATAACATTCTCGACGACAGTGAGCGGACGTGCCAGCATGAAATGCTGATGGACCATCCCGATCCCGAGAGAAATCGCCTTTGTCGGAGAATCGATATTCTCCTGCTTTCCGTTTATTTTGATAATACCTTCTTCCTGACGGTAAAGTCCGTACAGGATATTCATCAGCGTAGTTTTGCCGGCACCATTTTCTCCCAACAGTCCGTGAATTGAACCGGGACGCAGCCGGAAATCGATAGCATCGTTTGCTTTCACACCGTTGAATATCTTGGTTATACCCAGCATCTCAACTGCGTAATTATCCATAAAGCTCCTTTCCGAACAGTTCGGGAGATGAAACGTAAGCGCTTACTTAATAAAGTAAGCGCTTACACACAAAACAAATTAGAACAGAGAATTAAACTTCAGGAAGTTCAATGGCATCTTCGCCAAGCTTCTGATAGACATCATTGATGATCGAAAGGTCTTCATCGGTCAGATATCCCTTGACATCGTTGATCTGGGTCATGGAGAGACCGCCGTTAGCGACATTGATCATGACTGTTTCTTTCCCTTCAGAGAAGAAAGATCCGTCCTTAATGGCGGCAAAGATGGTTTCAAGGGATTTGCCCCATTCATACTGCAGGCCGGAGAGTACATCCTTTTCACCCAGTGCGAGCTGATCTTCAACATTGCCGAGGACATACTGGTCCTTATCGACAGCAGCCTGGACGGTTCCGAGACCGATACCGTCGCCGGAGTGCCAGATCACATCAACACCGGAATCGTACATGCCGACAGCAGCTTCATAAGCGCCGGTGGTATCATTCCAGTCTCCGGTGTAAACTTCCTGGATCTCAAGATCCGGATTGATAGAGAGCGCGCCGGCCTTGTAGCCTTCGTGGCCGCGTGTGATCTCAGAGCCCATACCGCCGCCAATGACGCCGATCTTACCGGTCTGGGTGGTCAGCGCAGCAACAACACCCATCAGATAACCGCCGGCCTCCAGCTGGACATCATATTTCATAACGTTGACAGCATCGCCGACACCGCACCCCAGAAGGAATGCGACATCCGGATACATCCCGGCAACCGTAATAACAGGTTCGGAGAACTGATAGCCATGACCAATGACGACATCATAGCCTTCTTCAGCAAATTCGATCAGGGTCGGTTCAATGTCGGAAACATCATAGACGTTTTCAACAACCTGGAGCTCGATCTCATCCGAATGGGCTTCGTAATACTCCATCATTCCGCGGTACATTGCCTGGTTGAAGGAGACATCATCCTTCTTCCCCGGGAGAACCAGCGCGACCTTCAAAACATCATCTGCCAAAGCGGATGCAAAACAGGGAAGGAGCACAGCAACGACAAGAAGCAATACCAAAAGTTTTTTCATTATTTTCCTCCTATGAAAAAATAAGATTCAAAAACCAACTATCTGCTTTCAGAATTCAAACGCAGTACTCAATAATATTTGTAATTATACCCAATCAGTCACGCAAGAGAAAAAAGAGACTGTCAAAAGGTGTCAAATTTTCATAAAAGATCATTTTCCCGTCAGAATGCTGCGCGGCATACAAAGCCGGACCATATTTGAAAGAACCCGGTATCAGATGGCATCAGCCATTTCGACTGCATGTGTCAAGATAACTTTGCTTTTTGCCCTGATCAGATCCCGTTCAGCAGGTGCTTCTGTAATTGATCTTCCTTAATTGCCCGCATTGTATTCCGACATATTTCCGGCATGTAATGATATAATTCATTTATCAGGTAATATAGTGATCTGTAGTAAATAGAAAGGATTATTTATGAAAAAGAGTTTACTGCTTGTCGTTATTTTTGCTGTTCTCATGATCGTCAGCAGCCTGGTTTCAGCTGACGCTTTTGAGTATACCGAAGAAGATATCTTCATTGATGCCGGCGATCACCAGATCCCCGCGACCGTCACCATCCCTGTGGGAGAAGGAAAATTCCCATTTGTTGTGATGCTCCACGGAAACGGATCCACCAGGCATGAAGCCGGAAATGCCTATGACTATACCGCACCAGAAATGGCCAAAGCCGGCATTGCCACGATCAGATTCGATTATATCGGCAACGGAGACAGCACCTCCGATTATATCGATTTTACCTATGATAAGGGTGTGGCAGATGCCATGGCATGCTATGACTATATGGCAGCACTCGATTCTATTGATGCGGAACGGGCCGGCATCATGGGCTGGAGCCAGGGAGGACGGATCACCCTGCTGACAGCCGGGCGTACGGATGTCTTCAAGTCTGTACTGACCTGGGCAGGTGCCTATGATCAGAGAGGCGGAGATGAGGAGCAATACAAGATCGCCAAAGAGAATGGTTATTACGAAGTCACCTATTCCTGGCGCGATCCGCTGAAGCAGTCACCGGAATATTATGAAGTCGCCATGGCGATCGATTATCCGGCGGAAGTGGCAGCGATCAAGGCTCCGATCCTTGCGATCAACGGTTCTGAAGATACCACTGTCGTTCCGGAAACCGCACAGAAGATCATCGATGCCGCGACGAATCCCGACTCACGTGTCCTTATTCTGGATGGCGCCGATCATACTTTCCTCGTTTTCACAGGTGATACATCCATGCTGGAAAAACTGACGCAGGAAACGATCAACTGGTTCGCAGAAACACTGTAATCGTCTGAACAGAAGATAAACTTCAGGCTTCATTCCGTGTTGAAAAAGGGAATGAAGCCTTTTCATTTTTCTTTGTCTCCCGCCTTCAGGTGTTGAGTCGCAGGAAATAAGACCTTCGTTCCGGTCCCCAAGGGCCAGGCGCTCTTCCCGAGACGCGGGGTAACCTTCTTACCATCTCCACCGGATTGGCGCACATACCTTAAAGACGAGAGGACGGTTCCCCTCGGCATTCGCCTCAGGTGAACCGTCCCCGTTTCTGAAAAGTGAATCGTTTCCGTCTCCGTTATCGGGTCAATTTACTTTCCCCAGACCTTGTTGCCGTCGTAGATGTAGGGGATCTCCTTGTGGAAGCAGCGTTCGTATCCGGAACACAGCTCGTACAGCAGGTAGGTCTTGTTCCCGAACGGATCCTGATAGTACGCCCCGATCTCATCTTCCGGCAGCGGGTAGACCGGCACAAAGATCACATCATGCCAGATCACGTTGATGGTAATGCCGCCGTCTCTGTTGATCCACGCGTTATAGCTCAGTGCATACTTCTGATCATCGAGCCACGGCCTGTTGCCGGATACGCTTCCCGGCAATCCCATAAGGTACACTCGATACACAGGGCTCGGGAATTGCGATAATTTATTCGCGAACGTCACCCGTGTCCTGGTCTGCTTCAATCCCGGCGTAATATCTGCCGTAAATTGATTTGACCCGGTCTTTTCATTATCCCCGACGAGGAGAATCGACAGTGTAAACTGCATCTTTCTGACGTCGCTCGGGACACCCTTCACGCCGTTCCCCTGGATGTAATTTATGGTAACATCCACATCAAAGGGATCTGTAACTTCCTCGAAGATGGCCATGATCTCCACATCGGACGTGCCGAGGATGAATTTATCATTTTCCACCCTCACATCGCCGGAGATCACCTGCCATCCGGAGAATACGTAATTCTCTGCCGGTACGGCGTACAGTGTAACTTCCGTACCCGCGGGGCCTTCAGCCGGTTCGGCGATTGCCCTGCCGTGGCCGTCTGTCGTCACGATGACCTTGTAGATGGCCGTATCAGACGTGAACACGGCCGTATAGTCCGCGTCCGCGGTCACCGGCACGATTTCCGGTGTCCAGCCGACAAAGGCATAGACCAAACCGTCCGTGCTTTCCCTGACAGGGGTACTTCCGTTATAGGAAGGCGTCTCTCCATACAGAACATTTTCATCAGTTTCCAGAACACTTCCGTCCCAGTTCAGCCATCTGACCGTAAAGGTGCCGGTATTTTCGCGAATGATCACTTTCGCGAAACCGGTGTACGGTTCATAATTCTCAGCTGTCACCTGATAATAGACGACATACTCACCGATTTCAGAATAAACAGGGCTTTCTGCCAGGTCATAAGTCCCTTCAGCGGTCCCGTAGCGGATGACATACCCTTCTGCCGGGTCTGTCACCGTCACGGTGATGCCATAGGCATTACCGTCATATATCTTTTCAACATCCTCGGCAGAAGCAGTGACCGCGCCAGCGGTAATCGTCAGCTTCCCGGCGGTCTTTTCCGTCAGCACGTAGTTGACCGTCACATCCGTCCCGCCGCCAATGACCTTCAGGTCATTTCCGAAGGAACCCGTGTAAGTGCCTGCTTCCGTACCCATTGCCGGTGTATAGCTGATCCAGGCGGTGTGTCCGCTCAGCAGGTTGTTGAAAACAGGTTCGGATGCACCTGTCTGTTCGGAGCCGTTATAGTTCACAGTCTTGTCCGCCACACTCACCGTTATGGATCTCGGGATGATCGTGAAGGAAGCGGTGCCCTGATAAATTGTGTCACTCGTCACATAGTAAACGCTGACCTCATAGCTTCCCGCATCAGCCGGTTTGATGGAAATCGGACCGTACGGTGTTCCGTCCTCTGTAGTCCCGCTGTAAATGACCGTTTCGGTCCCTTCTTCTGCCGGTTTGTCATAAACCGGATCCGGCAGCTCGTCACCGTAGATGGTGCCTTCCTGGCTCACCTCAGTTTCAACGATAGACTTATCGGTGACCGTCACCGTGATTATGCCGGCTCCCGATTCATAATTACGATCTCCCGCCGCGATGACCTGCACTGTACAGGTACCGGCGTCCGCACCGGAGGTCAGGACACCCGTTTCAGGGTTGATCGTACAGGTCCCTGACGTGACACTGTAGAGCACGCTGCCGGCCGCATTGCTGACGTTTTCGGAAAGGTCGACGGTATAACCTCCCTTCTTCACGGTCGCTGATTTCTGCACCGTCATCGGATTTTTTGCCTTGATGATCGTCAGCTTCCCTGCCACATATGTGATCTCATAGCTGCCGGTCGCGCTGCCAACCTCAGCCGCAGAGGGCTTGATCTTACCGGCATATTCACCGGATTCGGTCTCCTGTCCGTTTAGCGTGACTGAAGTCAGGACATCGCTGCCCAGAAGACCTATCGCGTAGACCTTCTCACTGATCTCCGCTGAAGAGGTATATACAGCATTGTCCTCACCCTGCGCACTGCCGGTATAGGTATATTCCTGATCCTTCGCCGTGATCGTCAATGCTGCCGGTGTCACTTTCAGCGTACCGGTACTTTCCGCGTCTTCATAGTTCGGATTCGATGCCTTTACCAGATATGTGACCGTTCCGGCGTATGTGATCGAAGGCGCTTCTGCTGTCCAGGTCTTCCCGTCATCGAGTGAATATGTGAGGGTCGTGCCTTCACTGATCGAAGGTGTACCGCCGCCGCTGTGCGCAGTGCCGTCATAAACACCTTCATAGCTGACTGCTGTCACCGTCAGGGTTTCTGCATTGACAATGGTCAGCGTTCCGGCGGTCTTCTCCGTCAGCACATAGTTGACCGTCACGTCCGTCTCTCCGGACATCACCTTCAGGTCATCCCCGAAGGAGCCCGTGTAAGTACCGACGGCCGTACCCTGC